>JAHYYL010000010.1:61501-62958 GCA_019424965.1 Collinsella sp. | reverse complement strand
ATGATTTGTACCACTTGCGCCCCGACGGCATCATGTGCATCGTTCTGCCCCATGGCGTGCTGTTCCGCGGCGGCGAGGAGGGCACCATCCGCAAGAACCTGGTGGAGAACCGCCATATTCAGGCAATTATCGGGCTTCCCGCCAACATTTTCTTCGGCACCGGCATCCCGACAATCGTCATGGTACTCCGCAAGCAGCGCGAGAGCAGCGACGTGCTGGTCGTGGATGCGTCGAAGCACTTTGTGAAGGAAGGCAAAAACAACAAACTGCGCGCGAGCGATATACGTCGCATCGTGGACGCAGTCACGACTGAAGCGACCATCGACAAGTTCAGTCGCCTGGTGACCATCGACGAGATACGCGCCAACGATTACAACCTCAACATTCCGCGCTATGTTGATTCGTCCGAAGTTGCTGAAAGCTGGGACGTGTACGCCACCATGTTCGGGGGAGTTCCGAAGGCCGAGGTCGACGCTCTCGACCACTACTGGAAGGTGTGGCCGAGTCTGAAGAGCCAACTGTACGGTGAGGACGGTGGGTCGTGCCTTGCTTCCGTGACGGACGACGTGGCAGCAACGGTGAAGGCCAACGCCGACGTCGTCTCATTTCTGGGCGGCTATCGGGATACGCTGGCCCATCTGCCTGAGGAATTGCGAAAGCGATTGGTTGATGGCGCGTTGCAGGTCGATTCCGTGGCCGAAGAAGAACGTATTGCAGCACGGCTTCGCGATGCCCTTCATGGTGTCGCGCTTGTTGACGGATATGATGCCTATCAAGCTCTCGACGATGCATGGACGGGCATCTCCGGTGACCTCGAGATTATCCAAACCGAGGGTAAAGGGGCCGTGCGCAAAGTCGATCCGAATATGGTGATAAAAAAGAAAGACGGAAAGGAAACTGAAGTTCAGGACGGCTGGATTGGTCATGTACTCCCGTTCGAGCTAGTGCAAAGCCACATACTCACAGCCGAAGTTGCCAAAATAGACTCGATGGAGGTGAGGCTGTCCGCCATATCCTCATCTTGTTCTGAATTGATTGATTCCTTGGACGCCGAGCAGCTCGACTCTCCAGTGATTAACGATTCAAACGATGCATTCGTCCTCAAAGAAATCAATGCCCATCTTAACAGCGAGATGAAATATATCTCCTCTCCAGCGATTCATGACCTGGAAGAATATTTGAAACTTCTTGATCGAAAAGCAAAAAAGCAAGAAAAGCTAGCCTTCATTGAAAAGCACCCTGAGGTTTCCTGGCAGGAAATGGAGTCAAACAAAGACGGAACTTACGGCAAAGCAAAGGTTGCATCCTATATAGGGAAGCTAAAGCTGGCAGTAGGCTTTCCCACCGATAGCTTTGAATACGTCCTTGCACAAGCGAAGGAGCTCCTCGCCGAGGAGAAGTCACTCAAGAAAGCAAATAAGGAAGCGAAGCTTGCGCTCGAGGAGAAGACCAGGGAG
>JAHYYL010000010.1:0-61491 GCA_019424965.1 Collinsella sp. | reverse complement strand
GGGTTTGACCGACGCCCAATGCGACGAATTGCTTGCTGCAAAGTGGATTGAGCCGCTGCAATCTGATTTGCTCGAGCTGCCCAATGCCGTCGTAAGCGATTTCATCGCAAAGATTGTCGCACTGAACACAAAGTACGCGACAACCTATTCGGACGTATGCAACCAGATTACTGAGGCGGAAAACGAGTTGGCAGCGATGCTGGGCCAGCTCACGGGCAACGAGCACGATATGGCGGGTATTACCGAGCTGCGGAAACTGTTGGGAGGTGAATAGCATGGCGGAAAAGATCAATGTGCCCGAAATCCGCTTCGCCGGCTTCACTGACCCTTGGGAACAGCGTAAGTTGGGCGAGGTTGCTCATCGGGTGATCCGGAAAAATGAGGGCAATCAGTCTGACCTCCCCCTCACCATCTCGGCTCAGCATGGGCTTGTGGACCAGCGCGACTACTTCAACAATCAAGTCGCTAGCCGTGATATGAGCGGGTATTACTTGCTGGAGAACGGAGAGTTCGCCTACAACAAGAGCACTTCGGGCGACAGTCCATGGGGAGCAATTAAACGCCTGACCAAGTATGAAAAGGGCTGTTTATCCACGCTGTACATCTGCTTCGGGCTCGATCTAGGAGACCCTGATTTCTTGGTAACCTATTACGAGACGAATCGTTGGCATGGTGCGGTTCAGATGATTGCTGCTGAAGGCGCGCGAAATCACGGGCTGCTTAATATTGCGCCAGACGATTTCTTTGAAACTGTGCTCACTTTGCCATGCTCAACGGAAGAACAAAAGCAAATAGGATGCTTCTTCACACAATTGAATTCCCTCATCACCCTTCATCAGCGTGAGCCGCAATTTACTGATATGGGTTATATGAGAGTAGAAAGGGCTCTCATGACAATGTCGATGTCCTTGTTTTCAAGCTCTTGAATGACGTGAAGATAAGTTTCCTGGGTAGTAGTCATGCTTGCATGGCCGAGCCTTCTCGATACGCTCGCTATGGATACGCCAGCAAACAAGAGAAGTGATGCATGTGTGTGGCGCAAGCCATGGACGGATATAACTGGTACCCCGACGTTTTTGCAGTGACGCGCTAGAACACTGTTTGCTGTTGAGTTATATACCTTGCCCTTAACGAATATTGGCTCAGACGGGGGGAGATTCCTCAATAGACCGGAGAGTTGCATGATTAGTTGCCAATCGAGCTGAACTTTCCGCACTGACGAGGCGTTTTTCGTGGGGACAAAGCCGCCGTCATTCTTGTAGTCCCAGGTTTTGTTTACGGAAAGCGTTTGATGGGCGAAATCGAAGTCCTCGGGGGTGAGGCCTAGCGCCTCGGAGAAGCGCAGGCCTGTTTTGGCGACGATAAGGATGAGCCAGTCCCAACTTGGCTCGCTTGTTGACAAGTCAAGATCGCCGAGCATGGCATGGAGTTCGAACTGGTTGAGGTATTTTATCTTCTTTGCCCGCGGTTGCTTACCCTTGATGATTGCCTTTCGCGTAGGATCGCGCGGAATGAGTCCCTCGTCGACAGCGTCTAGGATCGCTCCTTTCAGCTGATGGTGAAAATCCATGGTCGTTTGCCGCTCGTGATGCTCAGCATAGCCATTTATGAGCCGCTGGTACGAGGTTCGGTCCAAATCCTTAATCCTGAGGTTAGGAACAAGCTTGGCTAGCCAAGATTGGGTGAGCCGATATTTCCCCATCGTGACTTCGCGGATGGCCCCTTCTTTATAGACGCTAACCCATTGCGAGTAGTAATCGCAAAAGAGAGAGTCTTCGGTGATGGCAATGAGCATTATTTGCCTCCTTCATCATGTGTGGCGACTCACGCTGATGAAGGATGATGATGCCGCTCACTCGTCGATGTCGAAGCCGCCTTTCAGGATAAATCTCTTGAGAAGCGCCGCAGCCCGGGTGTTCACCTTGAATGGCGGCAGGCTCTTGCCTTCCTTCTGCTCGAAGAAAGCTTTGGCGCGGACTTTGTCAACCGAGTCTTTCAGGTCGTCGAAGCGTCCGAATTCGTTTATGTTCGATTCAGTCAAGTCAAGTGCCACCATGGCGGTGAGAAGGTCGCCATCTATGCCGAGGGCTTCGACAACGCGCTGGACCTGAGCATTTTTGGCCTTGCAGGCATATGACGTAATGTAGTCCCTCAGCGTCATGCCCTCCTCAAGGGTTGCATCGCCGCGCTCCACGTCGTGCAGAAACAGCTCCGCGAAGCGCTGGTCATCTTGGCTCAAAGACGCAAAAGAACGGTGAAGCTCCTCGCGCGCCGCCGCGAGGCCCTCGTCATCCTGTTCTAGGCACTTTAGCCATTTCTCAAAGTTCGAGTTCATGTAATCGCTGTCAATGAGGCCTGTGTCGATTTCCGTAATGTGCCCGTCCAACTCGTAGGGTGCATCGGGAGCATCGCCCGGGGTACCGCCAGAGAAGAGCTCTTTGTAGCGCTGCACGAGGACAAGATAGGTTCGCTCGTCGATGACGGGTTGGACGAGAACGGACTCGCTGAGTTGCGAGCCCTCTTTCGGTTCTTCCCTGAACTCGTAGGTATCCTGTTCCCATGTGAAGCCCTGTACCTTCGCGGCCTCAAGGAACTCGTTAAGCTCGACGAATTCCTTCGCGAACTTGCGCCTGGCCTCCTGCGATGCGGGAAGCTTCGAGAGGTCTCCCACGCCAGCGGCCTCGAAAACCATGAGTATTTCCTGGAGGCGCGTATCCATCAACGCAATATTCTCCGGTAGCTTCTGGACGAACATATCGAGCGGGCGGTCTCCCGAATACAGCTTCACCGCCGCTTCGATATAGCCCTTCATAGTATGGGGTCGACGGTAATAGCGAATCGTGCCGAAAGGCTTGTCGGGCCCAAACAGGCGGTTCGTGCGGCTGAACGCCTGGATGATGCTCTCGTAGTCGATTACCTTGTCGAGATAGAGCGTGTTAAGCCATTTGGAGTCGAAGCCCGTGAGCATCTGATCAACCACGATGAGCAGGTCGATGCGGGAATCACGGTTGGTGTCGACGTTGACGTAGGGTTTCTTGTGGGACAGACGAGCCGAGATATCCTTCTTCATGGCGGGCCATGTGGGGATAGTGAATTCCTGGCCGTATGCCTTGTTATAGTCTTCTATGAGCTCGACCAGAGCGTCTTCCTTTACCGCGGAGCCGGCGTTGTTGTCGATGCTCGGGTCGAAAAGGGCAGTCACCCTCATCTGCGGGGCGCGCTCCTTGAAGGCTCGGTAGTAGTCGATTGCCTCTGGGATGGAGCTCGTCGCCAGGATTGCATGGAACTTGTTGCCGTGGGAGAGCACCGGAAAGCGGCGCAGGATGTCCTCGACAACCTTTCCGTGATGCGGGGTGTCGGGCCAGTATTGGGCGCGAGTAAGGAAATCCTCGATTCCCTTGATATGGTTACCGGCGCCGTCGACCATCGGCCCCATGGGAACCTTTGCCGAGTCCTTATAGTAGTAGAAAACTTTGCTCTTTCGATCGTCGGAAATGGCTTCGGCGACGGTTGCGGCTTTCGCCTGCTCTAGGGCAACCGCTTCGCGCACGTCATAGTCATCGAACGTCGTCACCATGTAGGGGTCGAAACCCAGCACGTTGCCGTCGCGGATGCCGTCGGCGATGCTGTATCGGTGCAGGCATTCGCCAAACACCATGGCTGTGGTCGATCCCTTCTTCTGATTCTCGTCGAGGATTGGCGTTCCCGTGAAACCGAAGAAGAGGGCATTGGGGAAGGCACGGCGTATGTCCTGGAGCATGTCACCGAAGGTGGATCGGTGGCACTCGTCAATGATAAATACGATACGTTTGCCAGCCAGGCGGTCGAGCTCGGCTTGGGTGATCCCCGTCTCGCCGGCTTTCAAGTTGCTCATCTTTTGGATAGAGGTGACGATAAGGCGATTCTTGGGGTCGTCACTAGCGAGCTTGGACTTGAGGACCTGCGTATTCTCAGTGCCCTGCACGTCGTCGGCGTCGTCAGCGAAGGAGCGGTACTCCGAGAGCGACTGCGTGCCCAACTCGATGCGGTCCATTAGGAACACGACCTTGTCGGCATCATGGGAGTCAGCGACAAGTTGGGCCGATTTAAAGCTGGTCATGGTTTTACCGGAGCCGGTGGTGTGCCAGATATAGCCGCCGGGACGACCGGGCGTGCTGCTGTGCCGCGGCTCGTCCCATTTGCATCTGCGAACCTTGTCCGAGATGGCCGCGGCGGCATAGTACTGGTAGCTACGCATGACTTTTAGGCAGCCATCCGAGCTGTCGGCCACGGTATAGAACCCAATGAGCTGATGTGCCATGGGAATGGAGAGCAGCGTCGAGGTGAAGCGCTTCCACTCGTCAGTACCGGGCTTGTCGCCCGCGCAGACGGGCTCGTTGTTGAAGTCTTCCCAGTGGAAGAAGAAGTTGGGGTTAAACGCACCCGCTCCGGGGTTGGCGAAGTACCGCGCCTCGTCAGGGGTCTTTCCCACGAAGATCTGCACCAGGCGGAAGAGTCCCGTGAACACACCTTCGTGCGCGTATTTTTCAATCTGGCCGGTTGCCTGGCTTACGGGCACGCCGCTGCGCTTAAGCTCGATATGGATGACGGGCATGCCGTTGATGAGCAGGCATAGATCACCGCGACGATCGTTAAGGATTTTGCTTTTTGCGGGATAGATTGGCTGTTGGGCGATTTGGTAACGACTTTGACCTGCAGCAATCTCTTGACGGTCGTAGATTTTCAGGCTGACTTCCTTGCCCAGGTGAAGGACGTCATCAGGGTTGTCGCGGGTGATGGCAATGGTTTTGCCGTTGATGAACCCGTTGAGCGCCAGCGGGGTCTTAAGCGTTTCGATCTGTTCGATGACCTGTGCCATCTCACCCTGTGTGAGTTGACAACCATTCAGGCGGTCTATGCCGGCATTGTTGTTAAACAGGATCTTCGCCCAGTTGCAGATAAGGTCCTGTTCGGTAGGGTAGCGAAGAACACCTTCCGCATCGTCCCAACCGTGCTGCTTCAACACAGCGATAACCGCTTCTTCGAACGAAGCTTCTTTATCGAAAACCATGGCAAAACCTATCTGCGAAATTGCAAAAAGCGTATTTTACTTATTTCAAACATTATAGGTCCCGCAGCCATTTCCCCGGGATTGCCCGGCCCCCCTAAATTGACTGACAGGGCTTTTTGGAGCCGCTTCTGCCGCTCCGGACACCAATCAATGTCAACGGAATGGCCCACCTCAATGGAATGTATAAAGCAAGCGCACGTTTACGCCTAAACTCATGCGACAAATTGAGCCCCAATGACTTGGATCTGAGGTCATTCCCGGGGACGCCGTAGGCAGTCGATCTGTATGCGTTGGTTCTATCAAATTGACATTGATAGCAGCGACCGCCCCGCACACCTCGCCCATCAGTTGTAGTCGCCCCCTACCTCCCCTCCGCCTTCAGCTTTAGCAGCAGGTCGCCCAGCTCGGGGCACTTGCTGGAAAGGCGCGTCTGGGGTCGCTCGCCTATCCCCCACCGTTGGCGGACTTCCTGGGCGCGCGGACTCACGTGATAGTCCCCCTCCATCATCTGCTTGAGCAGCTTGGCGGTCACGCGCACATCGGCTAGGGCACTGTGGGCGTGGCCCGTCGACTCGTCTAACTCCATGCCAAACCACGCTGCCGCGTCACTCAAAGAGACGCACCCGTGGCTGCCCACGTCCATGATCGAGGTGTAAAACGCCTGCAGGTCGGACCAGTCCGTAGGAAATACGGAAAGATCGATTGCTTTGCCTGGCACTCGGTCAAGAGCTGTCGACGATCCGCCTCGCTCCAGCAAACCACCTGGGCGGAGTAGCGACCAATCCAATCGCTGAGCCTTTTGATCACCGTGTAGAGCGGATCGGCCATCGCGGTGTCCACGGTCGATATCCCTGTAAGCTCGCGGACGGGAAACGCAACGCCTTCGGTAAATTCCGTCTGCACAAACTGCGAGAACTCGCCCATGACGTTGCCGTGGTAATCGAGCTTGACGGTGCCGACCTCGATAATCTCATTGCGCAGTCCACGGAGCTGGCGCTGCTTTGGCACCGGCGCAAACTCAAAGTCCAGCACAATCTGGCGCGCAAAGTTCGTCGTATCGATAGCCAAGATACCCGGCGTCTTTTCAGCTGACACGGTTAGGGCCTTTCTCCGTTGCCTGCCGCTTGCTACATAGGCGGCTACATTGCCGTAAGGATAGGCGCTCGCGCGGACATGAAATCGCACAGTGCAGCTTTCCGGCATCCTTGCGTAAAGCTGCGCTTTGAGATGGTCACGTCGCTGTTATTATCGAACATATATTCGTATTTATGGCTGCAGTTTGATAGACTGGTTATTGTTGACGGCAGTTCCATGTGCCGGGCAGCGCCCTCCATGCGACGGGAGGTGATGCCCATGACCGATCTGACTGATTTTGTGAAGCTCCTGACCGCTTTGGTCTCGCTCCTCACGGCGCTTATCGGACTTACCGAGGCACTCAAGCAGCATACGAAGCATAAAAAGAGGGGTCGACGCCGCTAAGGCGATGACCCCTTAATCCAAGCAACGGCGCTGCCCAGCTCTTCACTACTTGGGCTGCCGTCGACCTTATTTTACCCACGGGCACCGGGTTTACCAAATGGATTTTCGGTAAAGGAAGCACGGCACGCCCGCAAAAACACTACGCCCCAAGTGCCGCCACGGGGATCACCGCCACGCCGTCGTCGCGTGTGTAGGCAATGCTCCCCTTTCCAACCACGACCGGCAAAAACGCCGGCGCGGCATTCTGGGCGTCAGGATTGGAGAGCACTTTCCTCTCCAGCGCCTTGAGATTTCTCGCTCCATCGTCTGCTTTCGCATCGCTCAGCTTGACCTCGATGGCTCCTCAGCGCCCGTCGTGCTCAACGATCAGATCGACCTCAAGGCCCTTCTCATCTCGGAAATAATGGACACTGTTGTCGACACCGCCGTAGGTGGAAAGGAACACGCGCACGTCGCGCAGAACGAGGTTCTCAAAGAGCATCCCAAACGTTTGCATATCGCCAAGCAGCCGCTCAGGGGTAGCCCCCAGCAACGTCGCCGCAAGTAACGGGTCGCAGAAGTAGCGCTTGGGGCGCACGCGAACGCGGGCCTTCGAGCGCATGGGCGGCTCCCATCCGCACAGGTCCTCGGTCAGCTTGAGCCTGTTGAAGAGGTCCAGGTACGCAGCGATGGTCCTCTCGTCGGGACCCGCCTCGCCGTACGAGGCATCCTTCATGAGCGTCTTGTACGTGACAGCCTGGCTCTCGTTCATGGCAAGAGCTCGCAAAAGGCCGTGTGCAAGCTCGGGCGATCATGCGATATGCGAAATTACGCCATTCTCAATGCGGATTTTACGCTACTTTCAATGTAGTTTTTACGCCATTCTCATTGAAGGTTTTATGCTTGGCATCCTTAGCGCGACGCTCGCTCAACCCCTGACCACCGGATTGCCCGAATTCCGGGATGCTGCCTCCGCTCCAAACAAAAGGCCCCGACTCGCGATGAGCTGCCTCCCATTTCTTGAACATTAGAAATGGGAGGCTTTCCACCCCATGCCTCTATCGGAAACGGCATCCCGTCCTGAGCATCGAATCCGGGACGTAGTTTCCGCATGCGGCTTCGTTAGGAAAGCATGTTCTACTCTGAGCGCTCATTCCGGGGTGCAATTTCCGCCAGAGACGCCGCCGGGAAAGCACATCCCGGTTTGGAGCCGAAATCTGGGATGTAGTTTCCGCTTGAAGGGCGATCCGAAAAGCACGTCCCATTCCGAGTGGCAATTCCTGGTCACAGTTTCCGCAGATACAAGGCGACAGTCCGCCGCCCTTATCACATGCCTTCAAACATGCGATCCAGAAACACAAAACAGCAGATAGAATGCTCTTTTTCAAAAAAGTACACGTCCCTAAACTTACCAAGGTTTCATATCTAGCTACCGTTCACGGTCGCCGATTACCGCCCACCGATTCAAACAAGAAATATGTCGCCAAAAGCAGGTCATCTACCTGCATGGTTAGATTTTGGTCAGCTTTTGGTCAGCTGAGCGGCAAGTTCCAGCTGATACGTTTTTGCTACCCAAAAGGAGGCGGTAGCTCATGACCCATTGCAATGACCAGCTCATCGACCAACTGCTCACTCAAGCCGAACAAGAGGGGCGCTGTCTGATTCCCCCGAGCTCGGCGATCCGAAAAGCGCTCCTTCGGCGCACCGGCGGCACGGTTGTCTCGCCCATGCCGGGGTTGTTTGCGCGAAAAACGCGCTGGAATGAACTCAACCGAGCGCAACGCCATTGCGAAATCCTCCGCGCCCTTGCGATCATCCATCCCGATTGGACGTTCTGCTCGTTTTCGGCCGCCTGTCTGCTGGGGCTCGAGGTCTCGTGGCGACACCTGAATGTCGTGCATGTCTGCAGCGCCACCAAGCCGTCGGCTCGCCCGGGCGCGCATATTCAGCGGCATCAGATCGATCCGGTCGGAGCAATCCGCCTGTCCGGCATATCGGTAACACCGCCCATCCAAACGGCCACAGATTGCCTGCTGCAAACTGGTTTTGCCGACGGCATGCCCATTGCCGATTCGGCGATCTCAAAGCTCGGCCTTGCGCCGGAACAGCTGATGGAGGCCGTTGAGCAACGAGC
This sequence comes from Collinsella sp., assembly GCA_019424965.1. Taxonomy (GTDB): domain Bacteria; phylum Actinomycetota; class Coriobacteriia; order Coriobacteriales; family Coriobacteriaceae; genus Collinsella. The sequence goes on along the minus strand of JAHYYL010000010.1, from coordinate 52,849 downwards.
GACTGCCCGCAATGGTCGCGCGATTCGCACCGCCCTCACAACGCTTCGATATGCCGACGCTCGTGCCGAGAGCGGCGGGGAATCGGTCGCCCGAGCCGTCATGATCGAGACGGGCTTTGCGCCCGACTGGCTTCAATACGAGCTGACGGACCCCTTCGATTCGGCCAAGCCCATACGAACGGACTTTGCCTGGGAGCGCCAGGCGCGGGAACTCACGCTGGGCGAGCTCGACGGGCTCATCAAATATACCGACCAGACCATGCTGGCCGGACGCACCACCGCCGAGGCGCTCGTTGCCGAACGACAGCGTGAGGCGCATCTATCGCTTTACGGTCATCCCTTGCTGCGCTTTACCATGAACGAAGTCCGTTCGGCAGGCATGTTCGCGAAAAAGCTGCAGACGGCAGGCATCCGGCAGACCGCGCTGCCGACATGGCTCAACGATATTGAGCTGTAGGGGCTACCGAGCTTATGCCCGCCTGCCTACCAAACCGGGACACGCTTTCCGGTTGGCAGCACCCGCGGAAACCATGTCCCAGACTGAGTGCTCAAAACGGGACGCACTTTCCAGATGGCATGCCTAGCGGAAAGCGTGTCCCGGAATCAAGGCCTAGAACGGGACACGCTTTCCAGTTGAACGCCCAGCGGAAATTACATCCCGGAATAGACGCTCAAACTGGGATACATTTTCCGCTGAGGGCCGATCCGGAAACCGTGTCCCACTCCGAGCGTCAATTCTGGGATGAACTTTCCGCCAGAGGGTTCAGCCGGAAACGGCATCCCACTCTGAAGCAAAATTTTGGGACGCAGTTTCCGTTTGAAGCTCCAACCGGAAAGCGCGTCCCACTCTGGAGCCGAATTCCGGGACACGCTTTCCGCCAGAGGCTCTACCGGAAAGCGCATCCCATTCTGAGCATCGATTCCGGGTTGCAGTTTCCGCCTGAGAGCCGATCCAGAAACTGCATCCCATTCTGAGCGCCAATTCCGGGTCGCAGTTTCCGCTCCAAACAAAAGGCTCCGGCTCGCGATGGAGCTGGGGCCAAAGGCGCAGCTTATACAGTTGATGGCAAGCGCAAACGGCAGTCAGCAATGGTCGTCCGCGCTCTACCCTACCCGCGGTGACGGGCGCGGCTGTACGGCGTATCCACCATGGGCAGATCCGGACGCAGCTTGCCATCAAACGCGCGATAGGCGTTCTGTACGGCGGGCGCCGTGGGAATCGTGGCGATCTCGCCGATGCCCTTGCCGCCGTATGCCACGGGCAGCAGCTCGTCCTTCTCCACGTAGATGGCGTGGATATCCGGAATCTCGGGCGCACGGAACAGCCCGAGCGTACCGTACCTTGCCTGGGGCACGCAGTCCTTGAGTGGCCAGTCCTCGGTAAGCGCATAGCCCATACCCATGAGCACGCCGCCTTCGATCTGACCCTGGATGGAGATGGGGTTGACCACCTTGCCGGAATCGTGCGCGGCATAGACCTCGCTCACGCGGCCGTCATCATCCAGAATGACCACATGCGTGGCAAAGCCGTAGCAGATGTGACTCTTGGGGTTGGGGACGTCGGCGCCCAGTTTGTCGGTCGGCTCCAGGTACACGTAGCCAAACTCGCAGCCCTCGAGCGCCTTGATGGCGGCCGCGGGATCCTGAGGATGCATACCCTGGCCGGCGACGAGTTCCTGCGTGCGCAGCTGGTAGGCGCGACCGTCGTCGTACTCGATCTTGACGCCGTCGCCATGGGCGCTCACGGGAGCATCGGGCGCAGGCTTGCCGGCCTCGATGCCGAGCATGGCATCGCGCAGCAGGAAGGCGGCACCGCGCACGGCCTCGCCGGTCACGACCGTCTGACGCGAGCCAGACGTGGTGCCGGAGTCGGGAGCGTTCTCGGTGGAGCACTCGCCATTGGCAATGCAGCGAAGCGGCAGGCCGCAGGCCTCGGCAACGTCCTGCAAAAAGACCGTGTTGCAGCCCTGGCCGATGTCGGACGTGGCGGCATAGACCACAGCCACGCCGTCCTCGATGCGAATCTTGCAGCGACCGGCATCGGGCAGGCCCACGCCCACGCCGGCGTTCTTCATGGCGCAGGCGATACCGGCGTGTCCGGGATGTGCATAGTAGGCATCCTTGACCTCGAGCAGCGTCTCCTTAAGCGCCGTGGAGCAGTCGGCAATCTGGCCGTTGGGCAAAACCTCGCCCGGCTCGATGGCATTACGGTAACGAATCTCCCACGGGTCCAGACCGACCTTCTCGGCCAGCAAGTCAATCAGGCTCTCGAGCGCAAACTCGGACTGGCAAACGCCAAAGCCGCGGTACGCGCCGGCGGGCGGGTTGTTGGTGTAGTAGCCAAAACCGCGAATGTCGGTGTTCTGGTACTTGTAGGGGCCGACGGCATGCGTGCAGGCGCGCTCGAGCACCGGGCCGCACAGCGACGCGTAGGCGCCGGTATCAAAGTTGATCTCGCAGTCCAGACCGGTAAAGTTGCCCTCGGCGTCGCAGCCCAGCGTAAAGGTGCCGTCCATGGCGTGGCGCTTGGGATGGAACGCGAGCGACTCGGCACGCGTGAGCTTGCACTTCACAGGACGCTGGAGCTTATAGGCGGCGAGCGCGGCCAGGTGCTGGACCGAAACGTCCTCCTTACCGCCAAAGCCGCCGCCCACGAGCATGGTCTCGACGACCACGCACGCGGGCTCGTTGTCCCAGCAAAACATGTCGGCACGCTCTTTGCGTGTGTCGTAGGCGCCCTGATCGGTCGACTGCACCTTGACGCCGTTCTTGTACGGGAAGGCAACGGCGCACTCGGGCTCCAAGAAGGCATGCTCGGTAAAGGGCGTGGTAAAGCGCTGCGTCACGGTGAACGCGCTCTCGGCCAGCGCCTTGGCGGCGTCGCCGCGCGTCACGTGACGACTCTGGCACACGTTGTCCTTGAGCTCCACCGTGTTGCCAAAGGCAAAGAAGCTGTCGTGCAGACGCGGCGCGTCGGCGGCCCTAGCCTCGGCAATGCTGCGCATGGGCTCCAGCGGCTCGTAATCGATTTTTACGAGCTTCTTGGCCTTCTCGAGCGTCGCCTCGTCCTCGGCAACCACCAGCACGATGGCATCACCCACGCAGCGGGTGATATCGCCCTGGGCGATCATGACGTCCCAGTCCTGAATAAGGTGGCCGACCTGGTTGACCGGCACGTCCTCGGCGCGCAGGATGCCCACCACACCGGGCAGGGCCTCGGCCTTGGAGGTATCGATGGAGAGCACGCGGGCGCGCGGATACTTGGAGCGCACGGCGCTGGCGTAGGTCAGACCCGGCTGATCGAGCTCGTCGATGTCGTCGGGATACTTGCCCTCGCCGAGCACCTTCTTGCGCACGTCGATACGGAAGGCGCGCTTGCCCACGCCGTAGTCGTCGCCGCGCTCCAGGCCCTCGTCAATCTGCTTTTCGCCGCGGAGCACCGCAGCGGCCAGCGAAATGCCCTCGATAATCTTCTTGTAGCCGGTGCAGCGGCAGACGTTGCCGCGGATGGCGTACTTGATCTGCTCCTCGGTGGGCTCGGGGTCCTCGGCGATGAGCGCCGCACCCGCCATGACCATGCCGGGGATGCAAAAACCGCACTGCACGGCGCCCACGGCGCCAAAGGCGTACACAAAGGCCTCGCGCACGTCCTCGGGCAGGCCCTCGACGGTCACGATGTTGCGGCCGGCGGCAAGGGCGGTGGGCAGCACGCACGCCTTGACGGCCGCACCGTCCACATGGATGGTGCAGGTACCGCACGCGCCCTCGGAGCAGCCGTCCTTGGCGGAGTGAATGTGCAGGTCGTCGCGCAGGTAGCGCAGCAGCGGTTTGTTTTGGGTCGTCGTGCGCTCGACGCCGTTGACGGTAAAAGTGAATTCCTGTGCCATGGTGATTCCCTTCTACACGCCGGCGGCGATGCCGGTGCGGTCGTGGATGGCGCCATGCGGGCAGACGACGGCGCACATGCCGCACGACAGGCAGTCCGCGCCGTCGATATGGGCGCAGTTGTCCTCGATACGGATAGCGCCGGCGGGGCACTTTTTAGCGCACATGCCGCAACCGATGCAGCTGGTGTCGCAGATCTTGCGGGCGATGGCGCCCTTATCGGTGTTGTTGCAGCGCACCAGGATGTTCTGGTAGCCGGGGACGAAAGCAATCACGCGCTGCGGGCACGCCATGCCGCACAGGCCACAGCCCGTGCACTTGGAGCGATCCACGCGGGCGATGCCATCGACCAGCGCAATGGCGCCGTGGGGGCAGGCCGTGACGCAGGCGCCACAGCCAATGCAGCCTTCGCTGCAGTGGGCGTCGCCGCCTGCGGAGGCGCAACCGCTTCCGCAGGCAACGTAGGCCACGTTATGTTGAATGGATTTGGCCATAAGAGACTCGCCTATTTCTTAAGAAGGTACGGATAGCTGTCGCGCACGGCCTTGATGGTCAGGCGGACGGCCTCGGGCAGACCGGTGTTGACGGCATCGACCGAGACGGTACGGACCGTGCCGGCAACGCGGACCTTAAAGTGGTCCTCGTCCACGGCCAGGAAGCCCTCGTTCTCGGAGTTCTCCATGTCCTCCTCGCTCCAGAACAGGGTGAGCTTGTCCTTGTAGGGACGACCCTCCTGGTAGGGGCAGAACACGGCGCAGTTGCCGCACTCGTTGCACATGCCATCGACATGTACCACCTGATGCTTGGCCAGGCCCGGCACCTTAATAGCAACGTTGGCGCGGTTGGGGCACACGTCGCAACAGACCTCGCACACCGAGCCGCAGCCCAGGCAGCGGGTCTTGGTGCAGTTGCGCTTGTCGCGGCACAGCGACCCCTTGCGCTCGTAGCAGGTGTCCTCGCGACCGGCCTGCTCGTTGCAGTCGGCGTACTTGTTAAAGTCCACACCGGCGATGGCACGGGCGACCTCGGCGGCATCGGCGATAGCCTCGACCACGGTGGCAGGACCGCGGCGACAGTCGCCCGCAGCCCAGACGCCCTCGACGCCGGTGGAGGTGGCGGCAAGGCGGCCGCGACGGTCGTGCTCGACGCCCGCGGCATCGTACAGGCTGGCATCGATGCCCTCGCCCACGGCGCAGATCACCGTGGTGGCGGGAAGCTCGACGGTCTCGCCCGTGGTGACGGGGCTGCGACGGCCGCTTGCATCCGGTTCGCCAAGTTCCATGACGTCGCAGGTCAGCACGGCACCGTTGAGCGCCTTGGGCGCCAGCAGCTCGCAGAACTCAACGCCGTCGACAAGAGCAAGATCGAGCTCTTCCTCGTCGGCGGGCATCTGCTTCTTGGTACGGCGATACACCAGGCGCACGTTCTTCACGCCTGCCAGGCGCTTGGCCACGCGGGCGGCGTCCATGGCGGTGTTGCCGGCACCAATGACCACGACGTCCTCGCCCAGCTTAAGCTTCTCGCCCTTCTTGGCGGCCTCGAGGAACTCCAGCACGTCGAGCTCGGCACCCTCGCCCAGGCCCGCAGAGCCGGGCATCCAGGCACCGGTGGCCACGACCACGTCGGTAAAGCCCTGGGCCTTGAGCTCGTCAATGGACTCCACGCGAGCATTGAGCTGCACCTTGGCGCCAAAGGCCAGGCAGAGCTCGGCGTCGTGGGAGATATCGTCGCTCGCGATACGGAACTCGGGAATCACGTGACGGACCACGCCGCCGAGCGAATCGCGGGCCTCGAAGATGGTGACGGGCACGCCGGCACGTGTCAGGAAGAACGCCGTCGCCAGGCCGGCCGGGCCGCCGCCGATAACGGCAACGTTGCGCTCGCCGTCGTTGGCGATGGCCTGGGCGCGCAGCTTGGGCAGCACGGCGGCCATGGCCTCGCGGGCGGCCTTGAGCTTGCTAGCGCGAATCTGGGCGCCCTCGGGCTCGTAGAACGCACGCTCGCAGGCACGGCCGCAGGGATGCGGGCAGATGGTGCCGGTAATGAACGGCAGGGCGTTGCGCTCGATGATGATGTTGAGCGCGTCCTCGAAGCGACCCTCGTCAACAGCCGCCAGGTAGGCGGGAATATCCTGCTGGATGGGGCAGCTCGTACGGCACGGCGTGGTAAAGCAGTCGGAAAGCGGGCTCTTGCCGGCGACCTTGCGGTCGGGCAGCGGGCGCAGCGGCTTCTTGTAGAGCGGGTTGGTGAGTGAGTCGGTCTGGATCGCGGTCACGGCCTCGAGAGAGACGCCCGCGAACGGCTTGCCGTCCAGATCGGTAAACTCGCCGGCCATCTGGCTAAAGCGCTCGTAGCCGCCGGGCTTGAGCACGTCGGTCGCCAGGGTAACGGGCCAAATACCGGCATCATACAGGGCACGGATGTTGTAGACCGTGGCACCGCCGGAGTAGCTGATGCGCAGCTTGCCATCGAACTGCTCGGTAATGCGACGAGCGGCCTCGATGGTCAGCGAGAACAGCGAACGGCCCGACATGTACATCTCGGTGGAGGGCAGCTCGTTCCTCGTCACGTCGACGGGGAACGTGTTGGTCAGCTTGACGCCAAACTCCAGGCCGCGCTCGGCGCACAGGGCAATCAGGCGCTCGAACATGGGCACGGCATCGGCCCACTGCAGATCCTCGCGGAAGTGCGTGTCATCGAAGACGATGTAGTCAAAGCCCAGCTCGTTGAGGCGCTGACGGGCAAACTCATAGCCCAGCAGCGTGGGGTTGCACTTGATGTAGGTATTGAGGCCCTTCTCGGTGATGAGGTAGGTCGCGATGCGCTCGATCTCCTCCGGCGGGCAGCCGTGGAGGGTGGACTCGGTGATGGAGTTGGAGACGCGCGCCGGGATGGACTCGACAAACGCAGCGTCGACATGCTCAAACTTGTCCAGGTTAGCGAGCGCCCACGTGCGGCACTCGTCCCAAACCTCGGAGCCGCTGGCGTCCTTCATGCCCTCGATGTAGGCGTCGACCTTGGGGCTCTTGATGCCCTCGAGGTCATAGCCCACCGACATGTTGAAGACAAAGCCGTCCGGGCTGCCCAGGCCGTATTCGCGGGCAATCAGGTGGCAGGCAAACCATGCCTTCACGTACTCGGCAAAGGCCTGCGGAACCTCGAGCTCGGTCGACCACTCGCAGTTGTAGCACTCGTCCTGCGCCACGATGCAGGGCTTGTTGACGCACTTGGAGAGCTCCTCGCCGTCCATAACCTGGACGGTCTTGAGCTCAAAGAAGCGGGAACCAGCCACATAGGATGCCACGATGTTCTGGGCAAGCTGCGTATTGGGACCGGCGGCCGGGCCAAACGGAGTCTCGATGCGCTCGTCAAAAATGGGAAGCGCACCCTCCTGGTTGGTCGTGACCATCTTGCGCACGCCAAAGATGGCGTCCTGGGTCTTGTGCTCCTCGATGATCCAGTTCATCAGCTGCGAAAACGGGATCGGCCTCATGATGTCGCTCATAGTGAGCTCCTCTCTGTAACGCCCGGCGAGACCGCGCGGCGGGCGCAAATACGGTGTAGCGCTAGCACAGCGCCGGCGACCCCGCGGAGGTCGCCTATACGCGCGTCGGATGCGGCGAAACATCCGACGCGCGCGAATCTACTTGTAATTAGTAGGTGCGATCGTTGAGCGTGCTCCAGAGCTTCTTGGACTCGGCCATGGTCCACGCGTTAATCTTGTCCTCATCAATGCCAACGAACTCGCGATCCTTGTACAGGACGCGGCCGTTGATGATGGTAGTGCGGCAGTTTTTGCCCATCATGCCAAAGAGCATGTGGCCGTCGATATTCTCCTCGCTCAGCGGCGTAAAGGGCTTGTAGTCCATGACGATGACGTCGGCGGCAGCGCCGGCCTCGAGCACGCCGAGCTTGCGATCGAAGTACTTGCTCGCCATCTTGGCGTTGTTCTCGAACAGCATGGTCATGGCCTCGCACCAGCCCACGTTGGGCATGGCGGCGTTGTGGCGCTGAATGATCAGGAAGACCTTGAGGCTCTCGAGCATATCGTGGGTGTAGGCGTCGGTGCCCATGCACACGGGGATGCCGCGGCGGAAGAACTCGAGCACGGGAGCGCAGCCCACGGCGTTGCCCATATTGGATTCGGGGTTGTTGACCAGCCAGGTGCCGGACTCCTTGACGATATCCATCTCGGCGGGCGTCACGTGGATGCAGTGGCCGAGCATGGTGTCGGGACCCAGCAGGTTGTGCTGCAGCAGGCGCTCGACGGGGCTGATGCCACCGCGGTTGAGGCGGGAGTCCCACACGTCGTTCATGCCCTCGCACACATGGATGTGGAAGCCGGTCAGGCCGTTGTTGGCCTCGGCCATCTTATCCATGGTCTCGTCCGACAGCGTAAAGGTGGCGTGACCGCCAAACATGGCGGCGATCATGTGGTTGTCGTTATCGCGACGCTCCTTGGCGGCCCACTGGGCAAACTCGGCGTTCTCGGCAATGGCCTGGTCGCATTTTTCCTGGCCACGGCGGTCGGAGACCTCGTAGCACAGGCACGACCGCATGCCCAGCTCCTGAGCGGCGTCCTTAATGGTAAAGAGGCTTCCCGGGATCTCGCAGAAGCTCGCGTGGTGATCGAAGATCGTGGTGACGCCATCGCGGATGGAGTCAAGAATCGTGGCATAGGCGCTGGCCTTGGTGCCGTCGAGCGTCAGGTTGTCGTCGATCTTCCACCACTGCTGCTCAAGATTCTCCAGGAAGTTGGTGGGGTTGCAGCCCTTAATGGCAAGGCCGCGGGCCAGACCCGAGTAGATGTGGGTGTGGCAGTTGATGAGTCCGGGCATGATGAGGTTGCCCTGGGCGTCGACGTACTCGGCATCCGGGTACTTGGCCTTGAGCTCGCACTCGGGGCCTACTTCGACGATCGTATCTCCGTCAATGGCGACCGCGCCGTTGGGAATGAACGGGGTCTGAGCGTTGCGGGTAAAAACGGAACCGTTAGCGACCAGAAGCATGAATGCTCCCTTCAACATCAGGGGCGGGGTTTGACACCTATGACATGGCGGAGTGCGAAGCGCCGGCCTACACCGGAAACGGGCCCTCTCCCGTCAACGCTTCACCAAAGGGACAAACCCTTTGAAGTGCGGCTTGGCGCCGCATGACGTCGGCGGACGAGGCGATGCGCCCGCCGACGAATAGCACCGAATTGGTTACTTCTTGCTCTCGGGCAAGACCAGATCCACGGCAGCGTCCTTGGCAGCATCGATGTGCTGAGCCACGACCGGCGTCTGCGGAAGGATCAGGTTAAGGACAATGGCCATAATGGCGGTGGGGGTTACGGCATTGGAGCCGATGACGGTGGATACCCAGGCGGGCATACCCTCGCCGGCAAGGCAACCGCTGGCCATCCAGATACCCAGGCCAAAGACGACGGAGGTACCGACGATGGTGGTAGTGCGCTGCGTGAGGCCCTCGCGGGTGAACATGCGCACGCCGTTCATGGTGATGGTGCCAAAGACGCCGACGGTCGCGCCGCCGATGACGGGCTGCGGGATAGCGGAAAGGACGGCAGAGAGCTGCGGGAACAGACCGGCGATGGCAAAGACGGCCGCGATGATCACAAAGACCCACTTGTTGACGACCTTGTTGGAGCAGATGATGCCCACGTTCTGGCCAAGGGCGCTGGTGGGAAGACCGCCCAGCAGGCCGCCGACCATAGAGGTGAGGCCCTGGGACACGATAGCGCCGGAGAGCTCGCGCTCGGTGGGCATACGGTCGATGGAGCCCAGGCAGGCGGCGGAGACGTCGCCGATAACCTGAATGGCAACCATGGGGAACACGACGGCGAGGGTAATGCAGACCTCGGGATCAAACTCGAGCGCATAGGGCATGAGCTTGGGAAGGGCGAAGACCTGAGCGGTGGCGACGCTTGAGAAGTCGATCATGCCAAAGGGGATGGAGACGATCATGCCAACGATCATGCCAAAGAACACGGATCCCAGCTTGAGCGTGCCCTTGCCAAAGTTGGCGAGCGCAAAGACCACGGCGAAGGTGATAAGAGCGACGCACCAGGCCTGCGGGGTGCCCCACAGCGGCGTGCCCATGCCGCCGGCCATGTACTTGACGGCCGTGGGATAGAGAGAGACGCCAATGGAGAAGATGACCGTACCGGTCACGACGGGCGGGAACAGCCACTTAATCTTGCTGTAGGCCAGACCAAAGAGGACCGCGACGGCACCGCCGACAATCTCGCCGCCCAGCAGTGCACCAAAGCTAAAGCCCGAGGCACCCATAGCCTGCAGGGCCGGCAGGAACGCGAACGAAACGCCCATGACGATGGGCAGGCCGCCGCCGATGCGACGGAAGGGAGCGAAGGCCTGAAGGGCCGTATCGATCGCCGAAAGAATGAGCGCGACCTGGATGATGTCGGTGCTCTGCTGGCTATTAAAGCCGTAGACGCCGGCCATGATGACCGCCGGGGTAATGATGCCGGCAAACGATGCCAGTACGTGCTGAAGGGCACACGGGATCATTTCCTTAACGGGAGGCATGCCTTCGCGAGTGAACAGGGCTTCAGTGCCGTTCGTAACCGTCTCCTGGGTCATTTGACCACCAATCCTCGAAGTAGTTGTTTTCGCATCTAACGCTCTATTGTGACGCAGTGCGGGGTTGAGGTTGTGCCTTCGTTGCATATCGTATTAAAGATGATTCTCATTCTCAATAATAATTTTTTGTTATCAGACTATTCTTAAGCTGAGACAATGCATTTCCGCAGGTCAGGAAAGTGTCCGGTCAAAATAACATCTAACTTTTCTTTTGGTCAACCGTTTACCGCCAAAATCCTACCGCTCGTCTGTATTACGCAATGTACCTGCGAATATGCGAGTCAATAGACACCGTGTTACCATGAGAAAAAATTGTTATGAACATTTCCGATTTCACCCAAAGGAGTTGCCCGTGAACGAGACCGTACGCCGCTTTTTGCCGATGGTCGATTTCCTGGAGCAGATACTCGGTAAGAACAGCGAGATCGTGCTGCACGATTTCTCGGATCCCGACCACGCCATCGTCGATATTCGCAACGGCATTGTGAGCGGCCGTAAGGTCGGCGGTCCCGCCACCGATCTGGCGCTCAAGATCATGCACGACCCCAAGTATCGCGACCTGCCGTTTATTACGGGCTACGAGGGCCGCGGCGCCGGAGGCAAGACGCTGGAGTCCGCGACGTTCTTTATCCGCGAGGATGACGAGATCGTCGGTATGCTCTGCGTCAACACCGACCTCTCGACCGTACGCTCCATAAACGCCATGGCGCAGCAGCTCATGGCGTGCTTCGACGCAGCGCCGACGCGCACGGAGCCCGCCCCTATCGAGGTCGAAAGCCTTTCGGAGTCCACCCAGGAGCTCATCGACCGCAGCATTGCCGAGTTGCTGAGCGCGCGCGGGCTGGATGTAGCGTCGCTTGGTCAGAGCGACCGCGTGGACGTCATTCGCCACCTCAACGGCAACGGGGTGTTCATGCTCAAGGGCGCCGTGGCCTGCGCTGCCACCGCGTTGGGCATCTCGGAGCCCAGCGTGTACCGCTACCTGCAAAAAGTCCGCAAGGAGGGCTAAACGTGATCCCTTGGGGACGAAGGGAAACGGATCATTTTTGTCGCATCGCTTGACAAAAGACCCTGCAGTTCACACGCGCTGCAGGGTCTTTTTGCATGTCATGTTTAGTTGTTACCAACACCTTAGAGAGCGGCGACAACCTCGATCTCGACCAGACCGCCAGCCGGAAGGGCGGCAACCTGGAAAGCGCTGCGCGCGGGGAACGGAGCCTCGAACTTGGAGGCGTAAATCTCGTTCACGGCGGCAAAGTCGGCGATGTCGGCCAGGTAGACCGTGGTCTTGACGACATCGGCAAACGTGGCGCCGGCAGCGGTCAGCAGGGCCTCGACGTTAGCAAGGGACTGCTTGGCCTGGGCCTCGACGCCCTCGGGCATCTTACCGGTTGCGGGGTCGATGCCCAGCTGGCCGGACAGGAACACCATGTTGCCAGTCTGGATACCGGGGGAATACGGGCCGATGGCTGCGGGTGCGTTATCGGAAGACACGACGGTCTTGCTCATGTTTTTCTCCTTACAAGTAAAAGGGAACGGGAGCGCGGCGTTCACACCGGGAGGCACAGTTCGGTCTGAACACCGCGCTTGATTGGGATAGTACTCAAGGTTTCCGCGCGATGCAAGATTATTATCACGTTGCGAGAATATTTTATCGTCCAACGGTTTCCCCGGACCGCTGAACGGTTCTCATGTGAAGCAGCCAGTCCAAGCTGCTGAAGACTTTATCCCGCTTAGAGCACGGGCATCGCCTGCCGCGACGGCACCACTATACTTTTGAGTATCTGAGCATTTTGAAAGGCAGGATATGACCGCAACCGCCAGTCGAACCACCAACCGCAGACCCGAGCTTTTGGCGCCCGCCGGAGGCCCGGAGCCCTTTGCCGCCGCGCTCGCCGCCGGGGCAGACGCCATCTACTGCGGCATGGGCAGCTTCAACGCCCGCCGCAAGGCCACCAACTTTACCGACGAGGCCTTTGAGCAGGCCTGCCGCGCCGCGCATCTGGCCGGCTCGCGCGTCTACGTCACGGTCAACATCGTCATCAAGGAATCCGAGATGAGCGATGCGCTGCAGCTCATCCATCGCTGCTCCACGCTGGGCGCCGACGCCTTCATCATCCAGGACTGGGGCCTGTTCTTTGAGGTCAAGCGCACGATGCCCAGCATCGAGACGCATATCTCGACCCAGGCAAACATCCACGACGACCGCGGAACCCTTTGGTGCCGCGAGCAGGGCGCCGACCGCGTGACCCTCTCGCGCGAGCTTTCCATCGACGAGATTGCCGCCATTCACGATGCCGCGCCCGATGTGGACCTTGAGGTCTTTAGCCATGGCGCCATCTGCTTTTGCTACTCTGGCCTGTGTCTGCTTTCGAGCTTTGCCATGGCGGGCCGCTCGGCCAACCGCGGCATGTGCGCTCAACCCTGTCGCCTGCCTTACGAGCTGATCGACGAGAACGGCCGCTCGCTCTCCCCTGCCGGTCGCGAGCGCGCGCTGTGCCCGCGCGACACCAACACTTCGCAGCTTGTTCGCCGTCTGTATGACGCCGGCGCCGCATCGCTCAAGCTCGAGGGCCGCATGAAGGCTCCCGATTACGTGTATTCCATCGTCGACGTGTATCGTCATCAGATTGACGATATGCTGGCCGATGTTTCGACCTCTAAGGACGAGGAAGCCGCCCGTCAGCGCCAGCTCAAGCGCTGCTTTAACCGTGACTTTACGCACGCCTACCAAGACGGCACCTCGGGTGACGAGATGATGAGTTACGAGCGCTCCAACAACCGCGGCCAGATCGTGGGCACGGTGCTCGGCAGCCGCCTGGCCAACCGCGATGTGCGCGGACTCAAGCCCGACGACCGCCGTCGCCGCGCCGCCATCGCCCGCATTGAGTTGTTTGAGCCCGTGGGCAAGGGCGACCTGCTGGAGCTTCGCCACGACGATGAGTTCGACCAGTTCCTGACCACCATCGCCGCCGATGATGCCGCTGCCGGCGATGTTATCGAGTGTCGCGTGCCCCGTAGCATGCCCGAGGGCTGCCGCGTGCGCGTGATTCGAAGCCAGCGCGCTATTGACGCTGCCAGCGCCGCGCTCAAGCGCGATGTGCTGCGCCGCCGAGCTGTTGATGTATCCGTCGTGGCGCGCCTGGGCGAGCCGTTTGCCGTCACACTCACCTGCTGCGACGACCCTTCGCTTACGGCCACGGCCACGGGCTTTATTGTCGAAGCCGCCAAGACCCGTGCGGTCGAGGCGTCCGATCTGGTTGAGCACGTCGGCCGCATGGGTTCCTCTCCCTTTGAGGCTGCGAGCTTTGAGGTGGCGCTCGATGAGGGCTGTGGCATGGGTTTCTCCGCCGTACATAAGGTGCGCGCCGCCGCTTGCAAGGCACTGGAAGAGGCCATTCTGGCGCCGTACGCGGAGCGCGCGAAAACGCTCGAGCTGCCGGCGATTGTCACCAGTGATTCCCGCCCCGCGCCCGAGCACTACCGCGACGAGCCGCAGATCTGCGCCACCGTCACCTCGCTCGAGGCCGCCGAGGCAGCGCGGGCGGAGGGTGCAACGCGCATCTACATGACCACCGACGCGCTCGATGCGGCCAAGCTCTCCCCCGCCGATACGTTTGAGCAGGGCATCGTACCCGTGCTCGATGAGGTCTGCCGCGCCGTTGGCCACGTCCGCGTTGACCCATGGGTTGTTGCTGGCGCCACGGTCGCTATTGGCAACATCTCTGAGCTTGCCCTGGCCGCCCAGGTTGGCGCCACGGCCGAGATTCGCTCTTGCCTGCCGGTGCACAACACGCCCTGCATGGAGGCACTCGCCGAACGCGGAGCCGGCGCGTTTTGGCTCTCGCCCGAGATCACGCTCGACGAGATTGTCTCGCTCGGCGCCGCCGCGCCCGCGGCTCTGGGCATCACCGTCTTTGGCCGCCCGCGCGTCATGACAAGCGAGCATTGCATTCTGCAGGTTGCCAACGGTTGCATCCACGATTGTGCCAGCTGCCGCCTGCGTGCCCGTAAGCTCTCGCTCAAGAATATCGACGGAAAGGTCATGCCCGTCCGCACCGACATCCACGGCCGCTCTCGCCTGTACGACGCCTACCCCATCGACCTCACACCGCAGGTTCCACAGCTGCTCGACGCCGGCGTGCGCCGTCTCATGGTGGACGGAACGCTGCTCGAGACGGATGAGGTGGGCCGTGCCGTCGCCCGCGTCCGTCGCGCCGTTGAGGCCGCGCAGGCCGGTCGCAAGCCCGCCGCCCGCCTACGCGGGGCGACCTCGGGCTGCATGTTTGTGGGAATTAGCTAACCGAAAGGCTTACACGTGAACGAAGAACCTCAAGTCCTCTACTGCGACGCCTGGCTCATGGCCATCGACAAGCCTGCCGGCATAATCGTCCACGGCGATGGCACCGGCGAGCGCACGCTCACCGACTACGCCAGCGACCTGCTGCTGGCGATGGGCGACGGCTTTGCCGCGACCGACATGCAGCCGCTCAACCGCTTGGACCGTGACACCACCGGCGTGGTGCTGTTCTCACTCGACAAGCAGACGCAGCCCGCCTTTGATCAGATGATCATCGACCACGCGTTCGAAAAGCACTACCTGGCGCTGGCCGAGGGCAAGATCGACTGGAACGAAAAGCTCATCGACAAGCCCATCGCCCGCGACCGTCACGACAGTCGAAAGATGCGCGTCGGCGCCAGCGGCAAGCCGTCTCAAACACGCGTAAAGGTGCTCAAGCGTCTTAAGAGCCGTCGAGGCCTGCCCACGCGCTCGTATATTGATGTCGAGCTGCTCACCGGCCGCAAGCATCAGATTCGCGTGCACCTGGCAAGCGAGCATCATCCCCTGGTTGGCGACGACCTGTACGGAACGCCGCGCCCCTGCGGCCTCATGCTCCATGCCCACAGCGTGTCCTTTACGCATCCCGTAACCGGCGAGCACATCCACATCGAAGCCCCCTGCCCCTGGGAGCCCTAAACCACCACAAAGGGGACAAGCACCTTTATGGTGGTTTTGCCGCAATGGCTCAGCCGCGGTCCCAAAACGTCTCGATCTGTAACAGTTAGAACCCATTTTCCGGTCTATCTGTTACAGATCGAGACATTCGAATCCCCTCAAGGGAATAATCTCAATCTGTAACAGTAACTCGGCAAAATCAGTCCCAGATGTTACAGATTGAGACAAAGGGGCGGCGCGGTTCGTAAGTATCTCGATCTGTAACACCTAGCCCACTTTTAACGGTCCAGTTGTTACAGACTTAGACAAACCGGTAGACAACAAAAGTGGCAGCGCCCGGGATGGTCGTTGCCGCTTTTCCATTGACCCACCACAAAGGTGCCTGTCCCCTTTGTGGTGGTTTTGGCCTTCCCGTCGCTAGACCGTGACGACGTTGTCCATTGTCCGGTACTTGGCGGGGACCTCGCCTGCGGTAATAATCGTTGCGTCACGAAAGTCCGCGAACTTGACGGGCGCCACCATGCCAAATTTACTGGCGTCCGAGATTACGAAGCGCTTGGCCGTATGGCGCATCGAGATACGCTTTACTTGCGCCTCCTCGATATCGGGCGCCGTGAAGCCCTGCTCGGCGGCAATGCCGTTAGAGCCCCAAAAGCCACAGTTGAAGTTGTAGCGGTCTAAGGTTGCCAAGGCATCGGGGCCAACGAGCGCCTCGGTCTCGGGTTTGAGCTCGCCACCCAGCACCACGGTACGCATGCC
Source organism: Collinsella sp. (assembly GCA_019424965.1). Classification (GTDB taxonomy): domain Bacteria; phylum Actinomycetota; class Coriobacteriia; order Coriobacteriales; family Coriobacteriaceae; genus Collinsella. Next base: position 36,649 of record JAHYYL010000010.1, on the reverse strand, counting down.
GCGCAAAGCAAGGCGTTGAGCATGGAGCACGGAATCGGTCACATAGGTGACATCTTCAAGGTGTGGAAGATGCTCGATGAGCCTGAGCGTCGTCGAACCCGAGTCGATGTATACAAAGCTCTCGGGCTCCACAAGTGCCGCCGCACGGGCGCAGATACGCTCTTTGTCGTCGTTATGGAGGTCGCTGCGCTCATTAAGCGTTAGGTCGCGCGTCACGTGCGCGCGCTCCAGACTTGTCGCGCCTCCGTGCACCTTGGCGATACGGTGTGCTCGGTCGAGCGTCTGCAGGTCGCGCCGAATGGTAGACGCCGTCACGCCCAGGGCTTCGGCAAGCTCCGGCACGGTAACCGAGCCGGCCTGCTGAACCATCGACACGATCGCGTTGAGCCTATCTTCCGCTAGCATCGCTTACTCCTCCTCGGGGTACACGACTCCCCAATCGGCGCGAAGCTTGGTCATAAGCTCCATAACATCAGAAGCATAGCCCAGAAGCTCACGCTTCGAATCATCGCCGGCAACGGCCCTCTCCAGGTCGGCCATCTCGTAGCACAGAGCGTATGCCTCGGTGCCAGCGTGGACCTCCTCACGGTGACCGTCTGCAGTCCACACGATGGTCGCGTGATCGGCACGCGGATAATCGTTGACCTCGATATAGCACTTGTCGAAGCTAATGACCGAGCGCTTGGGCTGCTTGGAGTGAAGCGTAAGGCTCACGACGCCCAGCTGCTGCTCGGCATTGCGGCAGACGATGCCGCCCGCAACATCGACGCCAGTCTCGCAGGTGTTGCCTAGAGACACGACCTCGGCGGGCTGGCTCGCCATAAACAGGCGCATGACGGACAGGGCATACACACCAATATCGAGCATGGCACCGCCGGCAAGGTTGCGATTGTAGAAACGGTTGGTCAGGTCGCCGTACTCCTTGTAGCTACCAAAGTTGAGCTGAGCGAGGTTCATGCGGCCGAACTCGCCGGCATCCATGCGGCGACGCAGCTCTTGATACAAGGGCATGTGGAGCACCGTGGTAGCGTCCATAAGGACCACGTTGTGCTCGGCGGCAATGGCACGGGCCTCATCGAGTTCAGCGGAATTGAGGGTAATGGCCTTCTCGCAGAGCACGTGCTTGCCGGCTGCCAGGGCAGCGCGCAGATAGGTGATATGAGTGTTGTGCGGGGTAGTGATGTAGACGGCGTCGATGCCAGGATCGGCGTAGAGGTCCTCAACCGTGTCGTAGACCTTCTCGATGCCATACTGCTCGGCAAAAGCCTGAGCCTTGGACAGCGTACGGTTGGCGACGCCCGCAAGCTTGCGACCGGCAAGAGCAAGGGACTGAGCCATCTGGTTGGCGATAACGCCGCAACCGATGACGGCCCAATGGAGCTCGGGAGCCGTAAAAATATCGTCGGGGAACGGCTTGTCCTGGACCGAAGCGAACGCTGCTTTGGCGGCTGCCGCGGCGTCGAGCGGAGCCTGCTTGGAATCTGCCATTATGTGCCTCCTGTGTCATAGAACGCCTTGCTTTCTGACAGCTCTATATTCGCACAAACACGCGCTTCTGTGCGCGTTTTTGCGTATCTCACCGCTAAACGGTCATTATTGTCCCGAAAACGGCGTATCTATACGCATGGGTGTGCAATTAACGCAATCTAACGCGCATAAACGCGCACACAAGCAATTTGTACAGCGCACCCGCTCATCTATGCTTGCCCATTAAGGGCACTCATTTAAGTCTGTCCCCAATGAGTGCAATGAGTAGGGATAGAAAAAGGCCCGGGTGCCGTGGCATCCGGGCCTTTGCTAGCAACTTGATGTTGAGGGCAGCTTAGAACTTGTGGCCGCACTTCTTGCAGACGCGCAGCTTGTTCTTGCCGTCCTTCTCGTGACCGACGCGGGTAACCTTACCGCACTCGGGGCAAACGAGATTGACGTTGGAGGCGTCGATGGGAGCCTCCTGCGAAACGATGCCGCCCTGCTGGTTGGCAGCGTTGGGCTTAACGGCCTTCTTGACGACCGAAACGCCCTCGACAACGACCTTGTTCTCGGCGGGGAGAGCACGCAGGACAACGCCCTGCTTGCCGCGATCCTTACCAGAGAGAACCTGGACCTTATCGCCCTTCTTGATATACATATATCTCCCCTAACTACAGGGTCTCGGGAGCGAGCGAGACGATCTTCATGTACTTCTTGTCACGAAGCTCGCGAGCGACGGGCCCGAAGATACGGGTGCCGACGGGCGAACCATCGTTGTTGATGACAACGCAGGCGTTCTCATCAAAGCGAATGTAGGAGCCATCCTTGCGGCGGATCTCCTTAACGGTGCGAACGACGACGCAACGGACAACGTCCTTCTTCTTGACGTTGGCGCCAGGGGTAGCCTCCTGGACAGCACCGATGAACACATCGCCGATGCCTGCATAACGACGCTTGGAACCGCCAAGCACCTTGATGCAGCGAATCTTGCGAGCGCCGGAGTTGTCGGCGACGTTCAGCATGGTTTGCATCTGAATCATGGTAGATGTTCCTCCGAACTAAGAACCGAAGAGAGGTGCGCAGCCTTTATGCGGCCCGTGGTATGCAAGCCAGGCATACGCACATCTTCGGAAACGTACAAGTCGTAAGAGCGACTGCTTATTTAGCGCGCTCGACGACCTCGATGAGGCGCCAACGCTTCATCTTGGACATAGGACGGGTCTCCATAACGCGGACGGTGTCGCCCACGCCAGCCGTGCACTCCTCGTCGTGAGCGTGCAGCTTCTTGGAGCTGGTCATCATCTTGCCGTACTTGGGGTGACGCTTACGCTCGGTGATGGTGACAACAATGGTCTTGGCACCGGAGACGGAGGTAACGACACCCGTACGGACCTTACGCGAGTTACGCGAATCAGTCATGTTCTCTCCTTAGGTCCTACTCGGCGACAGCGGACTTCTCCGCTGCGATCTCGCGGGCGCGCTGCTCCGTGAGGACGCGAGCGATGTCCTTCTTCACGGTGTTGACGCGAGCGGTGTTGTCCAGCTGGCTGGTAGCCATCTGGAAACGAAGGTTAAAGAGCTCGGCGCGCATTTCCTTCAGCTTCTCAACGAGCTGAGCGTCCGAGAGCTCACGAATCTCTGCGGGCTTCATTAGTTCTCCTCCTTGGCGGCGGCGGCGTCCTCAGCAGCCCACTTGGCCTCGAGAGCGGCCTCCTCAGCCATCTCCTTCTCGATGCGCTGCTCAGCGTTCTTGGCAGCAACAATCTTGGTCTTGATGGGAAGCTTGTGCTGTGCAAGACGCAGAGCCTCGCGAGCGACCTCCTCGGGCACGCCCTTGACCTCGAACATGATACGGCCGGGCTTGACGACGGCCACCCACTCCTCGGGGTTACCCTTACCAGAACCCATGCGAGTCTCGGCAGGCTTCTTGGTGATGGGCTTATCGGGGAAGATCGTGATGTAGACACGACCGCCACGCTTCATGTAGCGGGTCATGGCAATACGAGCGGCCTCGATCTGACGGTTGGTGATCCAATGGGCCTCGAGAGCCTGGATACCAAACTCGCCGAAATGCAGCTCGGTATTACCCTTGGCCTGGCCCTTCATGGAGCCACGCTGCACCTTGCGGTGAAGAATACGCTTAGGGGCAAGCACTACTGACCCCTCCTCTCGGAGTTACGACGACGAGGACGGGAAGAGCCCTCGAGTGCAGGGTTGGGAACAGGCTGGCCCGGGAGCTTCTCGCCCAGGTAGATCCAGACCTTCACGCCGCAGGCACCCATGGTGGTGCTGGCGACAGCCGTGCCGTAGTCGATCTTGGCACGGAGGGTGTGCAGAGGCACGCGACCCTCACGGTACCACTCACGACGGCCCATCTCGGCACCGCCGAGACGACCGGAGCACTGGATACGGATGCCCTTGGCGCCGGCCTTGCGGGCGGACTGGACAGCCTTGCGCATAGCGCGACGGAAGGCAACGCGGCCCTCGAGCTGCTCAGCGATGGACTGAGCAACGAGGTTGGCGTCGAGCTCGGGGCGCTTGATCTCGACAACGTCGACGGAGAGCTGGCCCTTGGAGACGCCAGCGACCTTCTCGAGCTCGGTGCGGAGGGTATCGATCTCGGCACCCTTCTTACCGATGACAACGCCGGGGCGAGCGGTGAGGATGATGACCTTCACCTTGTCGCCTGCGCGCTCGATCTCGACGCGGGAGACAGCTGCGCGGGAAAGACGCTTCTCGAGGTACTTGCGGATCTCGAGATCGTTACCGAGGGTCTTAGCGTAATCCTTCTCTGCGAACCAGCGGGAGCGCCAGTTCTCGGTGATGCCAAGACGGAAGCCGGTGGGGTAGACTTTCTGACCCATACAGCTTTACGCCTCCTTTCGAGGAGCAACGACGACGGTGATGTGGGAAGTACGCTTCAGAATGCGAGAAGCGGAACCCTTGGCGCGGGGACGGATGCGCTTAAGCGTCGGACCCTCGTCAACATAGGCAGCGGCGACAACCAGGTTGTCGGCACGCAGACCGTTGTTGTTCTCGGCGTTCGCAACGGCGGAACGGAGAACCTTCTCGACATCCACGGCGACGGCGCGGTCGCAGAAGTGGAGGATGTCGAAGGCCTGAGCGACAGGCTTGCGGCGGATCAGATCGACCACCAGGCGGGCCTTGCTGGGGGAAACACGCACGTACTTAGCGACGGCGCGAACCTCGGTGGCCTCAGTTTCAATAGACTTAGTTGCCATTTACGGTTAACCCCCTATTTGGCCTTGTGGCCACGGAACGTACGAGTCGGCGCGAACTCGCCGAGCTTGTGACCAACCATGGACTCGGTAACATACACGGGCACATGCTTGCGGCCGTCGTGGACGGCGATGGTGTGACCAACCATCTCGGGGAAGATGGTGGACGCGCGGGACCAGGTCTTCACGACGTCCTTCTTGCCAGCCTCGTTCATCGCGGTGATACGCGAGAGAAGGCGAGTCTCCACGAACGGGCCCTTTTTGAGACTTCTGCTCATAAGTGCTTTCTCCTAAAACTCGGTATCCGAAATTACTTCTTACGGCGACGAATGATGTGCTGGTTCGAGACCTTCTTCTTCTTGCGCGTACGAAGGCCCTTCGTCGGCTTACCCCAGGGGGTAACGGAGGGACGACCAGAGGTGTGGTTCTTGCCCTCGCCACCGCCGTGCGGGTGGTCGACAGGGTTCATGACGGTACCGCGGACGGTCGGGCGCACGTTCATGTGACGCTTACGGCCGGCCTTGCCGATGACGATGTTGGAGTGATCGGCGTTGCCGACCTCACCGACGGTGGCGCGGCAGGTAACGAGGATGCGGCGCATCTCGGAGGAAGGCATACGGACGATAGCGTACTTGCCCTCCTTACCCATCAGCTGGCAGGAGTTACCGGCGGAACGGGCGATAGCAGCGCCCTTGCCCGGCTGGAACTCGACGGCGTGGATGAGCGTGCCGACGGGGATGTCGGCGAGGGGCAGAGCGTTGCCCGGCTTGATGTCGGCGTCAGAACCGGACATGATGGTCTGACCGACCTCGAGGCCCTTGGGGGCCAGGATGTAGCGCTTCTCACCGTCAGCGTAGTGCAGCAGAGCGATGCGAGCGGAACGGTTCGGATCGTACTCGATCGTGGCAACCTTGGCGGGCACGCCGTCCTTGTTGCGCTTGAAGTCGATCACGCGGTAACGACGCTTCACGCCGCCGCCCTGGTGGCGGGTGGTGATGCGGCCGTTGTTGTTACGACCGGCCTTCTTGGGCAGGGGCTCGAGAAGAGACTTCTCGGGCTTGGTGCAGGTGATCTCGGAGAAGTCGGAGATCGTCTGCCAACGCCTACCAGCGGAGGTCGGCTTAAGGTGCTTTACAGCCATTACAATCCCTTTCAATAGGAATCCGTTAGCCATCGCAGACAGGGATTCGAGGTTCTGCCTCGGGTGCGATGACACCGGACGTATACACGGTTCCGGGCGTGTCCATTTTATACGCCCAAAACCTTGAGCTCCCGCCTCCCCTATTTGGGAGGCATGAGCTCACTCAACAGCAGCGAGTCTTAGGCCTGGTTGCCAAAGACCTCGATGGTGTCGCCCTCGGCCAGCGTGACGATGGCCTTCTTCCAAGAACGGGTCTTGCCGGCGACATAGCGCACGCGCTTGGTCTTGGGCTTGACCGTCAGGGTGTTCACGCGAACGACCTTGACGCCGAAGATCTCCTCGACAGCGTCCTTGATCTGATACTTGTTAGCATCCTTGGCGACCTCGAACGTGTACTTGTTCTGCTCCATGCCGGAGAAGGAACGCTCGGACACGATCGGACGGATGATGATCTCGTGGGCGGTCATTTATGCAAGCACCTCCCCGCAGTGAGCGGCGATGTCGGCGGGCATCAGCACAGCGTTGTTGTTGACGAGATCGTAGGTGTTGGCCTCGTCAGCGGTGATGATGAACGTCTTGGGAATGTTGCGGAACGACAGGTAGGCGTTGACGTCCTCATCGCGAACGATGATGGTCAGACGCTTGCCCTCAAGGCCGAGAGCCTTGAGCATGGCAACGGCAGCCTTGGTGGAAGGCTTCTCGAAGCCGTAGTCGTCGACGAGCACGAGCTCGCCATCGGCCAGCTTGGCGGACAGCGCGGAGCGCATAGCCAGCTTGACCTCCTTGTTGTTCATACGCTTAGCGTAGGAACGGGGCTTGGGGGCGAAGACAACGCCACCGTGACGCCACTGGGCAGCACGGATGGAACCCTGGCGGGCACGGCCGGTGCCCTTCTGACGCCAAGGCTTCTTGCCGCCACCGGAAACCTCAGAGCGGCCCTTAGCGGACTGGGTGCCCTGACGCCAAGAGGCCATCTGGCACTTGACGATGTGGTGCATAACGTGGATGTTCGGCTCGATGCCGTACACCTCAGCGGCGAGCTCGGCCTCGGCGACCTTCTTGCCCTCGCTGTTCTTTACTTCAAACTTTGCCATTTAAGTGTTCTCCTTGGTATGACGCTGGGCTAAATGGGCTGGGCCCTTAGGCCATACGGATGGCGACGAGACCATTCTTGGCACCCGGGACAGCGCCCTTGACCAAGATGAGGTTCTGCTCGGCATCGATGCGGACAACGGAAAGGTTCTTGACGGTAACACGCTCGTTACCCATGTGACCGGCCATCTTGACGCCCTTGAGGACGCGCGCAGGATAGGCGCACTGACCGATAGAACCGGGGTGACGCTGGAAGTGAGAACCATGCGTCATAGGACCGCGGCGCTGACCCCAGCGCTTGATGCGACCCTGGAAGCCCTTACCCTTGGAGGTACCGATGACGTCGACCTTCTCGACATCAGCGAAATCAGCGACGGTAACGACCTCGCCGACCTTGTGCTCCTCGCCGTTCTCGACGCGGACCTCACGAAGGAAGCGGACAGGCTCGACGCCGGCCTTGGCGAAGTGACCAGCCATGGGCTTGTTCACGTTCTTGGCCTTGATGTCGCCGAAACCGATCTGGACGGCGTCATAGCCGTCAGTTGCCTGAGTTTTAACCTGCGAGACAGCGCAGGGGCCAGCCTGGATGACCGTGACGGGAACGACGTTGTCGTCCTCGTCCCAAACCTGGGTCATGCCAATCTTGCGGCCGAGAATCATGCTGATCAAGATATGATCCCAACTCTCGCGTGGTCTTGGGACAATGCGTACACCACCGAGCGTACGCCCCTAGAGGACCACTACTTACACGACGTGCTCCCCAGCCTTGTATTGCGTCCGGACTACCTGACAACCCTATTAAGCAGGCATTTTGTCCAGCCAGAATACTCCCCTGGTTACACACAGCTGTTTAGTATACACGGCTGCGGGCGTATCCATCGAGATTCATATTTCACTCACATTGTTTACGCAGGTAAAGTGCGTGGATGGCTCCTGGGCACGGCGGAGGGCCGGAGAAATATATTAAGGTCCCTGCTCTACAGTCCTGCGCAAGACGGAAGCCACATTAAGTGGCTTCCTTTGCGTGCGGAACTCGCGACAAACTTAATATATTTCGCCGCCCCTCTGCCAAGCTCGGGAGACGACACGTTGATGTCTGCTTAACTCTGCTCGCTCAGCTAATTACTTTGTTGAGGGTCCACTATTTGCTGGAGGGTGAACTGGCATTGCATTGGCTCGCCTTCTGCTTGTGGCTTTGCCTCTTCAAAACCGAAGATCATGATGGCGCAGTTGGGGAGTTTTGCTGGGAGCTCGAAGCCCTCTGGAGCTGCAGCCTTGATGAATTGGCGGCTGGCGCTGCCGTGGCTTACTGCTAAGAGGGTTTCGATGCCCTCGGAGCCCATGATATTGGTGAGGGTGGCTACCATGCGTTCTTGTAACGCTTTGCTTCCCTCTCCTCCGAAGGGGACCAGGTCCTCGCCCGGATCCCAGACGTCGGTGGGCAGGGCGTCGTGGGGGCCTTCTTCGAAGGTGCCGTAGCAGCGCTCGATGATGCCTTCGCAGGACTCGACTGCTGCGTCCGGGCCGAGGAGCTCGGTTGCGACGAGGCCTGCCGTGGCCATGGCTCGGCCCAAAGGTGAGGAGACCACTTTGTCGGGGACGACGTTGTGGGCTTTGAGCCATGCGGCTGCCATTCCCGCTTGTTTGCGGCCCAGGTCGGTCAAAGGTGAATCGCAGCGGCCCTGGACCAGCTTTTTGACGTTGAATTCCGTCTGGCCGTGACGGAGTAGATAGAGACGCTTCATGCTCTCCCCTTCTGCTTCGATAGCTTGCGTGGCGCAATCCTATTCGTGGGTATGCCCTACGTAGTCTTCGTCGATCGTAATCTTGGCAATCGACTTGGGATATTCCGATTCGACCCTCTGGGCCAGCGCGTGTTTTAGGTCCTCGGCATCCATGCTCAAATCCGAGGGACGCACGCAGTCAAAGATCACATTGGTGTGCGTGGGACCCGGCACGCAACGCAGATCGTGAATCGAAAGGCGGCTATCGATCTCTTGAGCCATAGCATTGATGCGCAGGCGCATGCTCGCCACATTTGAATCGTCGGTCACGATGGGATCGTAATGGAGCGTGACGATCATGCCGTCCTCGTCCCTAAACGACTGCTCTATGTTATCGAGCGTGTCATGACTTTCCAGCGGGCTGGCCTCGGCCGCCATCTCGGCGTGCGCACTTGCAAACTTCCTACCCGGACCGTAATCGTGAACCATCAGGTCATGAACGCCCAAAACGCCGGGGTAGCTCATGATCTTGTCTCGGATGTGTTTAACCAACTTGGGATCGGGTGCCTGGCCCAAAAGCGGACTCACCGTATCTTGGATAAGCTCAAAGCCGCTCCAGCCAATATAGGCGCCAACGGCAAGACCGACCCATGCGTCAAGATTGATGTGCGTCACCTGCGAAACAATTGCGCACGCCAGCACAGCACCCGTAGCAAGAACATCGTTCTTTGAGTCCTGAGCCGTCGCATGCAGCGTCTCGGACTCAATGCGATCACCGAGCTTTTGGTTGAGGGCCGCCATCCACAGCTTTACAACCATCGAAAGCGCCAGAACTGCCACCAGGGCAAGCGAGAACTCGACAGGTTCGGGGTGGATGATGCGCTCAAACGAGGACTTGATAAGCTCAAGGCCGATCAGCAGCACGAGCGCCGCCACGACCAGGCCAGAAAGATACTCGTAGCGACCATGTCCGTAAGGATGCTCGGGATCGGCCGGCTTGCTCGCCAGCTTAAAGCCCAGCACGCTCACGATATTCGAGCTGGCATCGGACAAGTTGTTCATGGCGTCCGCCACAATCGAAACCGATCCCGACAGCACGCCAATTGCGCCCTTCGCAGCACAAAGTGCAACATTAGCGAGAATACACACCACGCCCGTCAACGTGCCCACGCGCGCACGGTCACCCTGCGCACGACGAACAATCCACTCGACCATCTATATCCGCCCCCACGGCACTACCCATATATCTATTGCTCAAACGGATTGTAGTGTAGCCACTTTGTCCCCCAGATACAAAAGGCCGCAACCCACACGAGCCGCGGCCTTGGAACATGACAATGGAATCGTCCTTTTGTCGCACAGGTCTATGCGCTTGCTTCAGCAGCGCTCACCACTGTTTCGGGCGAATCGGCTTCGTCTTCTGCCGTCTGCTCCTTCGTCGGCACCACGCCAAAGCAGTAGCTCAGCGCCGCAGACACCGCAAATGCTGCGCCGCCGGCAGCGCAGCACCACAGCAGATTCGAGATGCCGCCCGTGGCAAAGCCAATGACCATAAGGACATTCGTCATGCCGATGGTATAGGCCGTAACGTGGCCCACGGCCGCAACAAGGCCTCCGACGGCGCCGCCAATGGCCATGCATGTCAGACACCTGCCATATTTAAAGCCGCAGCCGTACAGCGCCGGCTCGCTTACGCCGCCAAGCACGCCCGAGATCGAATAGCCCAGCATGAGCGCCTTCTCGTCCTTATCCACAACGCGGAGCGACGCGCCAAAGGGCATGCCCCAAACGGCGAACGTCGCCATCGTCGCAGCGATCAGAATGCACGAATCCGTTCCCACACTCATAAACTGCGCATAGGCGAGCGATAGGACAACGTTGCTGACACCCGCGATCTTAAGAAACTCCCAACCCGCGGCAAGTCCCATAAGCGTGAGCAGCGACACGATGCCACCGGAATTGCCAAGCATAAACATAAGCTGTCCCAACAGCATGCCCAGATAGCTGCCCGCCGGCGCCGTAATACACAGCGAGGCCGGAACCATGACGAGCATGGTTGCAAACGGAACAAACGAAAACGCCACGGCCTTAGGGATAACGCGCTGGAAGAAACACTCCACTCGCCATAGCACGGGTACCGAGATGAGAACCGGAATAACAGTCGTTGTGTAATCGTTGACCGGCGCGGGAAGCAGACCATACACGAAAGTCATCGCTGCCCCCGTCGTCGATGCGGCATCGACGAGCTTAAGCAGATCGGGCGCAATCAATACGCCGCCCAGCATCATGCCCAGCTGCTCCGAGCAACCGAGCTGGCGGGCGGCCGCCCAACCAAGATAAATGGGCAAAAAGTAGTAGCCGGCGTTATAGAGCCAACTGTAGAACAGGCGATAGATTTCGGAATCGGCAGACCACAGGCCCAGCATGCCTTCGCCCATAATGACGGCGGCGGTGCGGAACAACGCCGCGCAAACAATAAACGGCAGCGCCGACATCATGCTTTTGGACAGATAGTCCACCACGGCCATGGCGTTTGATGAAACCGTCGTTGTAAACGAGGTGTTAGAAACTTGTGACATGGAACGCCTTTCCCAATGTGACATGCGAGCTGTCCCTTTGTCACATCGTGCGGTACTGACCGATTGCGCGGTACTTTTCGTAGCGGAGGTTTGTGAGGGTCGCGTCGTCGAGCTGCCCAAGCGTATCGAAGGCATCAAATGCCGAGGACATGACGGCACCGGCGATCTCCTCATGCGACAGGCCCCTATCGTCAACAATGCCATCGATAATGCCGAGCACCAACAGATCGGGGGCCGTGAGCTTAAGCGCCTCGGCGGCCTCATTCGCGCGCTCGGTATCCTTCCACAGGATCGACGCACAGGCCTCGGGGCTCACGACCGAATAGGCCGAGCTCGAGAGCATCAGGATGCGGTCGGCCACGGACAGCGCCAGCGCGCCACCAGAGCCGCCCTCGCCTGTCACCACCGAGACAATCGGCGTCTTAAGGCCGCTCATCTCCATGAGATTCTGGGCAATCGCCTCGCCCTGGCCGCGCTCCTCGGCACCGATGCCGCAAAACGCGCCCGAAGTATCAACCAGGCACAGAACCGGCCGACCAAATTTCTCGGCTTGGTGCATCAGGCGACGTGCCTTGCGGTAGCCCTCGGGATGTGCCATACCAAAGTTGCGACGCATGCGCTCTTTGGTCGTGGTACCGCGCTCGATGGCGATAACCGTCACGGGTCGCCCGTCTTTCCAGCCGATGCCGCCCACCACGGCAGCATCGTCGCCAAAGTAGCGGTCGCCGTGCAGCTCTACGAATCCGTCGAGACCCAACGAGATCATCTCGCCTGCCGTGGCGCGGTTCGCCGAGCGAGTCTGTTTGACGATTTCGAGCGCGCTTTTTGGTGCGACCGAGCGCTTAAACAAGTGTCCCAGCTTTTTGTCGCGACGACCCGTATGCACGATCTCATGCGGTGCCCCCAGGCCGGGCGCGTGCCCTTCGTGCAGCGCCAGCAGCTCGCCTACCGTGAGCGCAATCTCACCACGCGGAACAACGGCATCGCAAAAGCCGTGCTCCAGCAAAAACTCGGAACGCTGGAATCCCTTGGGCAGACGCTTGTGCATGTTCTGCTCGATCACGCGCGGGCCGGCAAATGCCGTCAGGGCATCGGGCTCGGCCAGGATAATGTCGCCCTCCATGGCAAAGCTCGCGGTTACACCTCCGGTCGTGGGATCGGTGAGCACCGTGATATACAGGCCGCCCGCCTCGCTGTGGCGCCTAACCGCCGCAGAAATCTTGGCCATCTGCATGAGCGAGGTCACGCCCTCCTGCATGCGGGCGCCGCCCGATACGGTAAAGCCAACGACCGGCAGCCCCAACTCGGCCGCGCGCTCAAAGACACGACAGATCTTCTCGCCCACCACGGAGCCCATTGAGCCCATCATAAAGTTGGCATCCATAAAGAAGAGCGCGGTATCGCAGCCGCAGATTTTGCCCCTGCCGCACACAACGGCATCGCGCTCGCCCGAACGCTCGCTCACGCTCTTAAGCTTGTCGGCATAACCGGGAAACGAGAGGAAGTCCTTCGACGCCAGATTGGCATCCCATTCCTCAAAGGTACCCGCGTCGACCGTCATGCGCATGCGCGCGCGACCGCTCACGCGAAAGTGTTTGCCGCAACGAGGGCAGACCTCGAGGTTGTCGTGCAGGCGCGCCTCATCGATCACACGGCGGCACTCCGGGCATTTGACAAACACGTGGCGCGCGGGGAACTCGGCGCACGACTCGGTTATCGGCCCCTCAAGGACATTGACCGTCTTCGCTTTTCTATTCATCAGCATAGAGATGCCCCATCAGATCGGTGTGATACATGCCCGACAAAAACTCGTCGTTTGCCAGCACGTCGAGCTGAAGCTCGCTATTTTCGCTCACGCCCTCAATCACGAGCTCGCCCAGGGCCGAGCGCATCTTGCGAATGGCACCGTCACGCGTGGGCGCGCACACGATGAGCTTGCCGAGCATGGAGTCGTAGTACGGCGGAACTTTCGCTCCGGTAAACATGGCGGAATCCCAGCGCACGCGCGGACCACCCGGCACACGCAACGCGGTGACCGTTCCACATGACGGTAGAAAGTCCGGCGTTTCGGCATTGATGCGGCACTCCATGGCGTGGTTGCGGACCGGTACGTCCTCCTGCTCAAAGGGCAGAGGCTGGCCGGCAGCCACGCGCAGCTGCCACTTAACCAGGTCGGTATCGGTCACAAACTCCGTAACCGGATGCTCCACCTGCAAGCGCGTGTTCATTTCCATAAAGTAGAAATTGCCGTCATCTGAGTACAAAAACTCGATGGTGCCAGCGCCCTCATAGCCAACGGCACGAGCCAGGTCGCGCGCGGCCTTGTGCATGCGCGCGCGAATATCATCGCGTCCGTCGAGGCACGGCGCGGGGCTCTCCTCGATCAGCTTTTGGTTGCGGCGCTGCACCGAGCACTCGCGCTCGCCGAGCGAAAACACATGGCCCTGCTTATCGGCCATAATCTGTACCTCAACGTGATGCGCCGGCGCAACGAACTTCTCCATGTAGCACTCGCCGTCGCCAAAAACGGCCTCACCCTCGGCACGCGCCTCGATGAACGCCTTTGCCGCATCTTCCACGCGCTCGACCTTGCGAATACCGCGACCGCCGCCGCCCGCGCGCGCCTTAATAAGCACGGGGCAGCCGATGCGCTCGGCCTCGGCCGTTGCTTCCTCGGGGCTTTTGAGCAAATCGCAGCCCGGCACGATGGGCACGCCCGCAGCAGCGGCCGTTCGGCGTGCGGCGTCCTTGTCGCCCATGCTGTCGATGACCTCGGCCGAAGGACCGACAAACGCCAGACCGAACTTGTCGCAGTCGCGCACGAAGCTCGCCTTCTCGGAAAAGAAGCCATAGCCGGGATGGATCGCCTTTGCCCCCGACTTTACGGCACAGGTGAGCACGGCATCGTCGTTGAGGTAGCTCTCGGCAAGACGCGGGCCGCCGATGCAATACGCCTCGTCGGCAAGCTGCACGTGTAGCGCGTCCGCATCGGCCGTGGAATAAACGGCGACGGTCTTGATGCCCATATCGCGGCACGCGCGGATAACACGGACCGCGACTTCGCCGCGGTTGGCGATGAGCACTTTGTCGAACATGGAGCCTTCCTTAACTTTCGTGCATGAGTGCAAAAGACATATCGGCGCGGCAGCAAACCTCACCGTTGACGCTCGCAGTACCCGTCGCAAAGCGGAACGGCCCGCGCGCACGCGTGATGGAGCACACTAGATCCACCGTGTCGCCCGGGCGCACCGGACGCTTAAAGCGCACCTTGTCCAGACTCGTGTAGAACGGCGTCGCGCCGCGCGCCTCCTCATCGCCCATCAGCAGCACGCAGCAGTTCTGGGCGAGCATCTCGCACTGAATCACGCCGGGAACGACCGGGTTTCCCGGAAAATGTCCCTGCAAAAAGTACTCGTCGCCTGTAATCGCGATCTTGCCGTGGGCCTCGTCGCCCACCAGCTCGGCTTCGTCGAGCAAAAGCATCGGCTCGCGATGCGGTAATAGCTTCTTGAGCTCTTCTTTGTTCATGGATATCACCTATCCGATCCTCATGAGGCAGCTGCCAAACTCCACGAGGTCGCCGTCGGCCACGCAGATCTCGAGCACCTCACCGTCTGCCTCGGCCGTCACCTCGTTGAGAACCTTCATGGCCTCGATGATGCAGAGGGTCTCGCCGGCCTTGACCTTGGAGCCCACGCGCACAAATGGCTCGTCGCCCGGCGCAGGGGCAGCATAGAAGACGCCCACCATGGGAGCAGTCACCTCGGTGCCCTTGGGCTCCGGCGCGGCGGCAGGTGTCTGCGTGGCGGGTTCCGGTGCGGCAGGCGCGACTGTGGGAGCTGCAACTTGAGCGGCCATGGCGCTCGGCATAGGCATGGGCACGGCAACCGGCTGCGCCACACTCGCGCGCTCGAGTTCGACCGCGGTGCCATCGGGCTCCTCAACGCGTACGCGCGTGAGGCCGCAGTCCTCCATCACATCGGCTATCTCGGCAAGTCTTTTGGAATCCATGCTCTAGCTCCTCGTATATCTACGCAGCGCGATGGCGGCGTTGTGCCCGCCAAAGCCCAGGTTGGTCGAAAGCGCCCAGGTAAGGTCGGCGCGAACCGCGCGATTGGGCGTGTAATCAAGATCGCAGGCGGAATCGGGCGTGTGGTAGTTAATGGTCGGCGGCACCACGCCCTGCTCGAGTGCCATGGCGCAGGCCATGACCTCGATGGCCCCCGTGGCACCGATCATGTGCCCGGTCATCGACTTGGTCGACGAGACGTGCGCGGCGCGTGCCGCGTCCTCGCCGAGCGCCCGCTTAATGCCTGTCGTCTCGGACGAATCGTTGAGCTTGGTCGAGGTGCCGTGGGCGTTGATGTAGAGAAGCTCGGAAGGCTTGACGTCGCCCTCGGCTACCGCCAGCGATATCGCACGGGCAATGCCGGCGGCATCGGGGTCGGGGCTCGTAATGTGATAGGCATCATCGGTGTTGCCGTAGCCCACGACCTCGGCATAAATGTGCGCACCGCGCGCCTGCGCATGCTCCATGCTCTCGAGTACCAGCACGCAGGCGCCCTCACCCATCACAAAGCCATCGCGGTCTGCGTCGAACGGGCGGCAGGCCGTCGCGGGATCGGGGTTGGTGGTCAATGCGCGGCAGGACGTAAAGCCTGCAACGGCATCGGGGATAATGGCGGCCTCGGCACCGCCCGCGAGGATCGCGTCGGCATAGCCGTGCTTGATAGCACGGAACGCCTCGCCCACCGCATGGGCCGAGGTCGCGCACGCAGTCACGACTGGCAGGGTCGGTCCCTTTGCCTTGTGACGGATTGCGATATTGCCCGATGCCATGTTGGGGATCATCATCGCAATCATGTAGGGCGATGCGCGGCGAGGTCCACGATCGGCGATCGTGTGGACGTTGTCGACGAGCGTCGTCATGCCGCCCACGCCCGAGCCCACGTAGACGCCCAGGCGCTCACGATCGATGGCGCCTTCGACATCAAAGCCCGCATCGTGCATTGCCTCGTCCGAAGCCGCCATCGCAAACTGAACGCAGGGGTCGAGATGCTTGGCGTCACGCTTGCCAAAGTACTCGTTGCCGTCAAAGCCCTTGACTTCGGCCGCCACCTTGACGGTAAACGCATCGGTATCGAAGTGCGTGATCGGGCCGATGCCGCACGTGCCGGCGCACATGGCCGCCCAGGTGGCAAGCGCGGTGTTGCCGAGCGGCGATACGGCACCGATGCCGGTGATTGCAACTCTCTGTTCCATCATGGTCTCCTCATCCAAGCCGTTCTTCGGCCCTGGTTTCTACATCGCCATTCCGCCGTCGACGCGCACGACCTCGCCCGTAATGTAAGCAGCCGCATCGCTCGCTAAAAAGCGCACCACGCCGGCCACTTCCTCGGGACGTGCCATGCGCTTAAGGGGAATCTGTTCCTCGGTTGCCGTACGCACCTTCTCCGAGAGCTTTGCCGTCATATCTGTCTCGACAAACCCGGGGGCGACCGCGTTCACTCGTACGCCGCGGGGCGCAAGCTCGCGCGCCACCGCCTTGGTAAGCCCTATCACGCCCGCCTTGGAAGCAGCGTAGTTGGCTTGCCCGGCATTGCCCATCAGGCCCACGACTGAGCTCATGTTGACGACGCAACCGCCGCGCTGGCGCATAAAGGTCTTGGTGAGCGCGCGCGTCATATTGAATGTTCCCTTGAGATTGACATCGAGCACGCGATCGAATGCGTCATCGCCCATGCGCATGAGCAGGCCATCGCGGGTGATGCCGGCGTTGTTGACGAGCGCCCAAATGGAACCAAAGTCGTTGAGGACCGCTTCCACGCACGCGTTGACGGCAGCGGGATCGGCCACGTCGCATTGATATGCGCGTGCCGTGGCGCCAACCGCCTCACAGGCTTCGCACGTCTTGCGCGCCGCATCGACGCTGCCGGCATAGACGACGGCGATGTCAAAGCCGTCCTCCGCCAGACCGACAGCGCAGGCGCGGCCGATACCCCGCGAGCCGCCCGTGACCAGTGCCACGCGACGTGAGTCGTTGCGCTCGAGCGCGCCGTTGTTCAAGTTGCCCATGTCATTCCTTTCGGGTTACAGCCCTGTGGACTATGCGAGCTCGTCGGCAATAGCTGCGACCTGCTCGGCCGTTTCGCACGAATACACGCGAACGTCGCTCAGCGTACGCTTGACCAGGCCCGACAGCGTTTTGCCAGGGCCGACCTCAATAAACGTGTCGATGCCCTGATTCTGCAGAGTATGCAGCGTGTCGACCCAACGAACGACATGACTCACCTGATTGGCCAAGACATCCGATGCCGCTCGCGGGTCCGCCGGATAGGGCGCCGCCGTCATGTTTGCCATGACCGGAATCAGCAGCGGTGACGGCGCGTGGCCGGCTTGGATATACGTCGCCAGCCCCTCAGTCACCTCGGCCATATAGGGGCTATGAAATGCGCCCGACACCGCGACTTTCATAGCGCGGCCGCCAGCCTCTTTTACTAGGACGTCGAGCTCCTGCAGCGCCTCGGGCGCTCCGGCAACAACCGTCTGCTGCGGACTGTTGTAGTTGACCGGCCAGCAGTCCTCGCCGGCCTGTTTTGCCAGGTTCTCGACTTGCGCCGCATCGAGCTTGATGACGGCGCGCATGCCGCCCGGATGGCGCTCGGCAGCCGCGGCCATCAGCGCCGCGCGCTCGCACACGAGCTCAAAGCCCGCTCGCGTATCGAACGCCCCCGCAAAGGTGAGCGCGGCGACCTCGCCAAGCGAAAAACCCGCACAGGCGGCAGGTACCACGCCGCGCTCACGCAGGGCGGCAGCCGCTGCCAGATCGTGAACGAACACGCACGGCTGCGTGTTCTCGGTCTGCGAGAGTTCCTCCTTGGAGGCGCTTCGGCACTGCTCACTGGTCCCCGGGCGCACCTCGTCGGCAATGGCGAACACCTCGGCGGCCGCCGGCGATGCCTCGATCAGGTCGACGCCCATCGCGGGGTGGTGGGCGCCCTGGCCGGCAAACAGAAACGCTACGCCACCCATGCGCACGCACCCTTCAGGACGTGCTCGGCGCCATCGACCAGGTCGTCAACGATTTCGCGTGCGCTCTGGCGTTCGTTGACCATGCCGGCAATCTGTCCGCACAAATACGAACCCTCTTCGTAATTTCCGTCCTTTGCGGCTTTACGAAGCGCGCCCGTGCCCATGGCCCCGAGCTCCTCGGGGCTTGCGCCCGCCGCCTCGTTCTTGGCATACGCGTTGGTGAAGGGGCTCTTGAGGGCGCGAACCGGATGTCCCGTCGAGCGACCGGTCGCACGCGTCGAGGTGTCGTTGGCCTTCAGGACCATCTCCTTGTACTGCTCCGATACGGTGCACTCATCTGCGATCAGAAAGCGCGTACCCACCTGCACGCCGGCGGCGCCCAGCATAAAGGCGGCCGCCACGCCGCGGCCATCGGCGATACCGCCGGCCGCCACCACAGGGATATCGACCGCATCGACAACCTGCGGCACCAATGCCATCGTCGAGGTCTCGCCAATATGGCCGCCTGATTCGGTGCCCTCGGCAACCACGGCAGTGGCTCCGCGACGCGCCACGAGACGCGCCAGCGCCACAGATGCAACAACCGGGATGACCTTGATGCCCGCCTCGTTCCACGCCTTCATGTACTTGGTGGGATTGCCGGCACCCGTCACGACGACCGGCACCCGCTCGTCAATCACGACCCGCGCGACCTCGTCGGCAAACGGGCTCATGAGCATAACGTTGACGCCAAAGGGCTTATCCGTCCTGGCGCGCAGCTCGTGAATCTCGTCGCGCAGCCAGTTAGCGTCGGCGTTCATGGCCGCGATAATCCCTAAGCCGCCCGCCTCGGACACTGCGGACGCCAGCGAGGCGTCGGCAATCCAGGCCATACCGCCCTGGAACACGGGCTTTTCGATGCCGAGCAGATCGCAGAGAGGAGTCTTGAGCATCTCTACTTCTCCAATGCCGCCTCGACCGTATCGGCGAACTCGCCGACCGTCTTGGGGTTCTCCTCGGTATCGAGCTGGATGCCAAACTCGTCCTCAACGGCGACGAGGATCTCGACGGTGCCCAGACTGTCGAGACCAATCTCCTCGAGCGTGGACTCGGGCTTCATCTCGACGTCGTCAAGACCGGCGGTCTCGCGGATAACATCGCAAACACGCTCGAAGGTCTTCTGATCTGCCATGGTAGTTCTCCTTTGTTTGTGCCCTAGGGGCGTTTATATTTCCTATGTGCGACTACTTCCAACGAAGTAGATAGCCACCTATATCCAGACCGGCGCCAAATCCAACGAGGGCGATGGTGTCGCCCGTGTGAAGTGCACCGGCGTTTGCCAGCCGGTCGAGGGCAAGCGGAATGCATGCGCTCGAAATGTTGCCGGTCTCGCGCAGCGTTCGAACCACGCGCTTGTCTGGCACACCGAGGCGCTTGACCGCCTGACTCAGGATTCGTTCGTTAGCCTGATGGAATACAAAATGGTCGATGTCCTCGACCGAAATGCCCGCATCGCTCGCAAGCTTATGGACCGTGTCGCAAATCGCGTTGACGCCGAACTTGAACACGCGGCGGCCATTCATGGACAGCACGCTCTCGCTATCTGCGGAGGCCTTAAACGGCGAGGTGCCGACCAGACCGGGAACGCACAACGTCTCGACGTCGGGCGCCGTCGAAAGCTCAACGGCAAGGGGGCTGTCTCCCCCAGCCTCAATCACCGCGGCGCCTGCCCCATCGCCAAAGAGCACACAGGTGGCGCGGTCGGTCCAGTCGAGCGCGCGCGTCATCTGCTCGGCGGCAACGACAAGCACATGCTTGGCTCGTCCTCGGGCGATATAGCCCTCGGCGACATCGAGCGCAAATACGAAGCCGGCGCAGGCAGCCGAGACATCGAAGGCAGGGCACGTCGCGACCAGTCGCTCAGCAACGGCACACGCCTCGGCGGGAACAAGGTGGTCACCCGTCGTCGTCGAGCAGACGATCAAATCCAGCTGGCTCGCGTCGATTCCGGACACCTGGAGTGCCCGCTCGCTCGCCGCTACGGCAAGGTCGTCAAGTGACTCGGTGGTGCATACATGGCGGCTCTTGATACCTGTGCGGGTAAAAATCCACTCATCCGAGGTATCGAGGAACTCGGACAGCTCATCATTGGAAACACTGCGCTTAGGAAGCGCCGAGCCCGTTCCAAGAATCGTGAAACCCATCACTAACCTCCTTTGAGTTGTTGACGTGTTTACATCGACCAAGAGAGGATAGCGCATTTCAGTCGTTGTTGACGTGTTAACATCAAATTGCCCAAATGCGACACAGGCTTCACATTGTGTCTATCTCTCGACACCATTGCGTTATTCACTTATTCATTAAGGAGGTAGCAGCCGTTATGGATGCCAAATTAACGATAGTCGACGTAACCGGATCGACCAACGATGACCTGCTCGAAGCAGGAAAACAGGGAGCGCCGCACGGCACAGGACTTGCCGCCCGGGCTCAGACAGCAGGACGCGGCCGGCGCGGCCACAAGTGGGATTCAACCGCCGGCAACCTATTGCTTTCGATTGTCCTGCGTCCATGCGTTAATCCTGCAAAATACTCTGGTCTTGCCGCCGTCAACGGCCTAGCGGTGCTCGAGGCACTCGAAAAGCAGGGTCTTGCAAACGAGATTGGCCTCAAATGGCCCAACGACTTGGTCGCTCGAGGGCGCAAACTCGGCGGCATCTTAGTCGAGGCGGCACGCGATAACGAAGGCAAACCCTTCGCCGTCTGCGGCATTGGCGTCAATGTGAACTATGTGCCCTCGGAGGTTCCCGATGGTGGGCTGGCGGCAATCGGCCTCTCGGACCTTAACGAGAACGTTCCCGCCGTCAATGTATTACTCAAGGAGGTCTATCACGCCGTCGTAAACGCTGTGGACGCGTGGGCAGATCTGCTCAACGCCATGGAAGAAGACACCGGACCGCTCGCGCCCGTCCAAGGCGAATATATCGCTCACCTCAATTGGATCGGGGAGCACGTTATCGCCCGCTCCCCCGCTGGAGACGAACTGGCGCGAGGCATCTTTAAAACCGTCGATACCTTTGGACGCGCGTGTATCGAAACGGAAGACGGCTTGCGATCCTTCCATTTTGAGGAGGCGTCGCTGCGCCCCTTGGGCGAATAGGGCGCCGCAGCCACCTACTCAGCAGCATTACCAGGCGGTCAAAACCCATCATGCAAAACAAAAGAGCCCCGCTACCGTAATGGCAACGGGGCTCTGTAAGCTATGAGCGATATCGCTTAGAGCTTGATGTCGATGTCGACGCCAGCGGGGAGGTCGAGACGCATGAGCGAATCAACGGTGCCCGAGGTGGGGTCGAGGATGTCGATGAGACGCTTGTGGGTGCGCATCTCGAACTGCTCACGGGAGTCCTTGTTCACGTGCGGCGAGCGGATAACCGTGTACAGGTTGCGCTCGGTGGGCAGGGGGACAGGACCGGAAACGCGAGCGCCGGTCTTCTGAGCGGTCTCGACGATGAGCTTCGCGGACTGATCGACGACCTCGTGATCATAGCCCTTGAGGCGAATGCGGATCTTCTGGGTAGCCAACTTAAACCTCCAAAGAGTGCGAGAGATGTTCTCGCGGATTACGTAACAGGGAGCTCGAACTTAGGCGTTCTTGCTCATGACCTCGTCCACGATGGACTTGGGCGCGGGCTCATAAGAGTCGAACTGCATCGTGTAGGATGCACGGCCCTGGGTCTGGGAGCGAAGGTCGGTAGCGTAACCGAACATCTCGCCCAGCGGCACCTTGGCACGGATGAGCTTGCTGTTCTTGCGATCCTCCATGCCCTCGATCTTGCCGCGGCGACCGGAGAGGTTGCCCATAACGTCGCCCATGTACTGCTCGGGCGTCTCGACCTCGACAGCCATGATCGGCTCGAGCAGCTGCGGATCGGACTTCTTGAGGGCGTCCTTGATAGCCATGGAACCGGCGATCTTGAAGGCGGCCTCGGAGGAGTCGACCTCGTGGTAAGAACCGTCGAACAGGGTGACCTTGACGTCGAGGACCGGGAAGCCGGCGATAACACCGGTGTTCAGGGCCTCCTGGATGCCCTTGTCGATGGACGGGATGTACTCCTTGGGCACGACGCCGCCGACGATAGCGTTGACGAACTCGTAGCCGAAGCCCTCCTCCATCTTCTCGAGCTTGATGACGGCGTGGCCGTACTGACCGCGACCGCCGGACTGACGGACGAACTTGCCCTCAGCCTTCTCGACGTCGTGACCAGCGGTCTCGCGGTAGGCGACCTGGGGCTTACCAACGTTAGCGTCAACCTTGAACTCACGGAGCAGACGGTCAACGATGATCTCGAGGTGCAGCTCGCCCATGCCGGCGATGATGGTCTGGCCGGTCTCGTGGTTGGTGGACACCTGGAAGGTCGGGTCCTCCTCGGCGAGCTTGGTCAGAGCCAGGGACATCTTGTCCTGCTCGGCCTTGGTCTTGGGCTCGATGGCAACGTCGATAACGGGCTTAGCGAACTCGATCTTCTCGAGAACAATCTCCTTGCCCTCTTCGCACAGGGTGTCACCGGTGGTGGAGTTCTTGAAGCCGACGCAAGCGACGATGTCGCCGGCGGCAGCGTCGTCACGGTCAATACGCTCGGCGGCGTTCATCTCGAGGATGCGGCCGAGGCGCTCGCGCTGACCGTTGGAAGCGTTGACCACGTAGGAGCCGGACTCGGCGCGGCCGGAGTAAACACGGACGTAGGTGAGCTTACCGACGAACGGGTCGGTCATGATCTTGAAGACCAGGCCGGAGAAGGGCTCGTCGAAGGAAGGATGACGCTGGATCTCCTCGCCGGTGTCCGGATCGGTACCAGTGACGGCCTCGACGTCAAGCGGGCTGGGCAGGTAGTCAACGACAGCGTCAAGCAGCTCCTGGACGCCCTTGTTCTTGTAGGCGGAGCCCACGAAGACGAGGTTGAGCTCGTTGGCCAGAACGCCCTTGCGCAGAGCAGCCTTGAGCTCCTCGACGGTGAAGTCCTCCTCCATGAGGATCTTCTCCATGAGCTCGTCGTCAAAACTGGCAGCAGCGTCGAGGAGCTCCTCGCGCTTGGTGGCAGCGATGTCAGCAAACTCAGCCGGGATCTCGTCCATCGGCTCGGGGTAGGTCATGCCCTTGTCGTCGGCCTTGAAGTCCCATGCGGTCATGGTGACCAGGTCGATAACGCCCCAGAAGTTGTCCTCGGCGCCCATCGGGACCTGAGCGGCCACGGCGTTGGCGTCGAGACGATCCTTCATGGTCTCGATAGCGTTGAAGAAGTCAGCGCCCACGCGGTCATACTTGTTGATGAAGGCGATGCGGGGGACGTTGAAGGTAGAAGCCTGACGCCAAACGGTCTCAGACTGGGGCTGAACGCCGGCAACGGCGTCGAAGACGGCGACAGCGCCATCGAGGACGCGCAGGCAGCGCTCGACCTCGGCGGTGAAGTCAACGTGGCCCGGGGTGTCGATGATCTGGATGCGGTAGTCGGTACCGTCCTTCTTCCAGAAGCACGTGGTAGCAGCGGAGGTAATGGTTACGCCGCGCTCCTGCTCCTGAACCATCCAGTCCATGGTGGCAGCGCCCTCATGGACCTCACCGATCTTGTGGGTCTTACCGGTGTAGTAAAGAATACGCTCGGTCGTGGTGGTCTTACCAGCATCGATGTGGGCCATGATGCCGATGTTACGGGTATCGGAAAGCTTGTACTTAGGCTTAGCCATGTTAGTTCCTTACCTTAACTTACCAACGATAGTGAGAGAACGCGCGGTTGGCCTCGGCCATCTTGAAGACGTCCTCACGCTTCTTGACGGAAGCGCCCAGGCCGTTGGAGGCGTCGAGGATCTCGTTGGCGAGACGCTCGGCCATGGTCTTCTCCTTGCGAGCGCGGGAGAAGTTGACGATCCAGCGGATACCCAGAGCGGTGGAACGACGGGAGTTGACCTCCATCGGGACCTGATAGGTAGCGCCACCGACACGCTTGGGCTTAACCTCGAGCGTGGGCTTGACGTTGTCCATAGCTTTCTTGAAGGTAGCGAGAGCGTCGCCACCCTCGGACTTCTCGGCAACGATCTCGAAAGCGGTGTAAACGATGCGCTCAGCGGTGGCCTTCTTGCCGTCAAGAAGGACCTTGTTGATGAGCTGAGTCACCAGGCGGTTGTTGTAAACGGCGTCAGGCTGAACCTCACGACGATTAGCTGCTGCACGACGCGGCATGTGAAATCTCCTTAAGTGTCTACCGTGCGGCGCTCAAGACGGCACACGGCGAAAGTATCAAAACGTTATCTGGCTTATTTAGCCTTGGGGCGCTTAGCACCGTACTTGGAACGGGCCTGCATACGGTTCTGGACCGGAGCAGCGTCGTAGGCGCCACGGATGACGTGATAACGGACACCAGGGAGGTCACGGACACGACCGCCGCGGACGAGCACGATGGAGTGCTCCTGCAGGTTGTGGCCCTCACCCGGGATGTAAGCAGTAACTTCGATGCCGTTGACAAGGCGAACACGGGCAACCTTACGAAGAGCCGAGTTCGGCTTCTTGGGGCTCGTGGTGAAGACGCGGGTGCACACGCCGCGCTTCTGGGAGTTGTGCTGCAGAGCAGCGTTCTTGGACTTCTTGGGCACGGAACGACGGCCCTGGCGAACCAGCTGGTTAATAGTAGGCAAAGCGTACTCCTTCTCGAATGATTCCAGCTTTCTGTAAAGTGCAACGGCTTGAATCGAGGGGTCAGCATCCCCCTACGAAACACGCAGTTCGATAGGATACGTGCCGTTAGCTGTGCCGTCAACAGACCACGCCGCCGGGCGTATCCCAAAATGAGCACATTTCCGCAAAGCCTACACAAAAGGAATCTCCTCCTGTGCGCGGGGGGCGGATTCCCGGGCCGGGCGGCACAGGGGTTAAGTTTGCTGCTCTACAGTCCTGGCTCGCACGGAGGCCACATTAAGTGGCCTCCGGCTCATGCGGAACTCGCGACAAACTTAACCCCTGTGCCGCCCGGCCCGGGAATCCGACGTGCTCGTTGGGGCAACGTTCCCTGCCAAAAAGGGACAGGTTTATTTTGGTCGGTTTTATCTGGGGAAATGCTGCGCTCCAGCGGTGATCTGCTCTCATCTCTCGCATGGAAATCGGCGGCGTTTTCGGAAGTATGCGGCAAATTATGAACTTGCCGAGCACACAGGGGTTTTGCGATAACAAATCCGCAGGTAGAGCGCTTGAGCATATGCGGTGTGGTCGACCTATCAAGATTTTGCCGCATACTTCCGAAATCGCACCTCAAAATGATCCGTTTTCCTCCGTCCCCAAGGGATCGACGGAACGCAACAGGTTGAGCAAACGCAAGCGAGCGGCCCCCAGAGCGTACAAGGTGGCATGAAAAAGGCAGGGCATTGACCTTTTGGTCATGCCCTGCCTTTTGAATGACAGATTGTAGCCCTGGGGGCCGCGCAGCGACGGAGATCTCCGCCGTTCGTTAGAACGGCGGAACTAGTTACTCCTCGTCGTTGTCCTTGGCCTCTTCGGCGTCGTCGGTGTCCACGAGCTGGTTGAGCAGCTCGTCGAGGGAAGCCATGTCCTCGTTGATGGCACCGTTGGCGGGAGCCTTCTTGTCGTCGATCGGGGCGCCCAGGAGCTCCTCGTCGGCGTCAGCGTGATGCGTCGGCGCGGCGGAGGTGCCCAGCAGGATGTCGTCCGGACCGTCGGGGCTAAAGACCATCTGCAGCAGCTGCGAGAGGTCCTCCTCGTCGGCAACGTCGTCGTTGTTCTCGAGGATGTAGAGCAGGTCGTGGGCCTCAAGGCCGTCGCGGAGCTCCTCGATCGCCTTGGCACCGATGCCATCGATGCGCAGCAGATCCTCCTCGGACTTGCCGACCAGGTCGCCGACCGTCTCGATGCCGACCTCGCTGAACTTGTTGGTCCAGCGCTGCGACACGCCCAGGTCGTCGAACAGGTACAGGCGAGCCTTCTCGGCGGAGATGGTATGGCCGTTGCGGGTGAACGAACCGTCAGCACCACCGAACTCGTCGTAGCCGGCCCAGTCGAGCTGCTGCGGGAGCTGCTCGTCCAGGTCCTTGAGCTCAACCGGAGCCCACTCGGGCAGCGACTTGGCGTTGGGCGAAGCCGGACCGTCGATGTCAACATAGCCGTCGGCCGTGCGATACGTCAGCTTGGCGTTGGCGTACGGCTTGAGGCCGGTACCAGCCGGGATCTTCTTACCGACGATGACGTTGGACTGAAGGTCGAGCAGGTGGTCGACCTTGCCCTCGATGGCAGCCTCGGTAAGGACGCCGGCGGTACGGATGAACGAAGCGCTCGACAGCCAGGAGTCGATGTTGGACGCGACCTTGAGCGTACCCAGGATGACGGGCTCGGCCACGGGAGCCTGACCGCCCAGACGGGCAACGCGCTCGACCTCGTCGGCGAACTCGTAGCGGTCGACGTACTGACCAAGCAAGTACTTGGAGTCACCGGGGTTGGTGATCTGAACACGACGCAGCATCTGACGTGCGAGCACCTCGATGTGCTTGTCGTTCAGGTCGACGCCCTGGCTGGTGTAGACGTCCTTGACGCTCTCGACGAAGGTGTGCATCGTCGACTCGATGTCGGTCAGCTTGCGCAGGTTGCGGAAGTTGACGAAGCCCTTGGTGATCTGATCGCCGGCGCGAACCTCGCAGCCGTCCTCGATCTCGGGCATAAAGCGCACCGATGCGGGGACGCGACGCTCGTCAAGAACACGGGTGTGGTCCTCGGAGTCGGTGAGCGTCAGCACGTACTCGGACTTCTCGGGCTTAATCGAGAGGTGGCCGGAGTACGGAGCCAGCTCGGCCTCGCGGCCCAGAATCTTCTCGTTGACGTTGCCGACGATATCGAACATACGGCTGACCGTAGGCAGACCCTGCGTAATATCGTCGACGCCAGCGACGCCGCCGGAGTGAATGGTACGCATCGTAAGCTGCGTACCGGGCTCGCCGATGGACTGGGCGGCAATAATGCCGACCGCGGTACCGATGGCGACCGGACGACGGGTGGAAAGATCCCAGCCGTAGCACTTCTGGCACACGCCGTACTTGGAACGGCAGGTGAGCAGCGCGCGAAGCTTGACCTTCTTAAGGCCGGCATCGACCATCTTCTGGATGTCAGCGACCTTCTCGATGTAGCCGTCCTGCTCAAAGAGCACGGTGCCATCGGGAGCCACGACGTCCTCAATGAAGCAACGGCCGACGAGGTCGGTGTTGAGGTCGGTGGTGCCGGGGATGATGAGGTTGTAGGTGACGCCCTCGTGCGTACCGCAGTCCTCCTCGCGGACGATGACGTCCTGGGCCACGTCGACCAGACGACGGGTCAGGTAACCAGAGTCCGAGGTGTGGGATGCGGTATCGACCAGGCCCTTACGGGCGCCGTAGGTCGAAATGAAGTACTCGAGCGGCAGCAGGCCCTCGCGGAAGTTCGCCTTAATGGGAAGGTCGATCGTCTCGCCGGACATGTCTGCCATCAGGCCACGCATGCCGCCGAGCTGACGCAGCTGGGTCTTAGAACCACGGGCGCCGGAGTCGGCCATCATGTAGAGCGGGTTCTCCTCGTCGAACAAGTCGAGCATGAGCGCTGCGACCTTGTCGGTACAAGCGGTCCACTCGTTAACGACTTC
The DNA here is from genome assembly GCA_019424965.1 of Collinsella sp. GTDB lineage: Bacteria > Actinomycetota > Coriobacteriia > Coriobacteriales > Coriobacteriaceae > Collinsella. The sequence continues at coordinate 8,728 of JAHYYL010000010.1, read as the reverse complement.
GATGTGGCGCTCCGTCTCGTTGATGAAGCCCTCCTCGAAGTACTCGTTGATCTGGTCGACGTTGGCCTGGGCGCGGTCGAGCAGCTCCTGCTTCTCGGCAGGGATGAGAGCGTCCCACACCGAGATGGTGAGGCCGGCGCGGGTGGCATAGTGGAAGCCGGAATACTTGATGGCGTCGAGGATCGGGCCGACCTTGGCCTCGGGGTAACGATCGCAGCAGTCCGCAACCAGCTTGGCCACATCGCCCTTGACCATCTTGTAGTTCATGAACTCGTAGTCTTCGGGCAGGCACTGGCGGTTGAAGATGATGCGGCCGATAGAGGTCTCGAAGCGCGCGGTCTTGTTACCGGTGACGTCGTAGTCGACGAACTCGTTCTTGCCGTTCTTGACGCGGAAGATACGGGTGCCGTCCTCATTGATGACGTTGGCGTTCTCGGCAGACACGCGGACCTGGATCTTGGCCTGCATGTCGACCTCGGAGCGGCAGTCATAGGCGTGCAGCGCGTCGTCGAAGCTCGAGAACACGTGGTTCTCGCCCGGCAGACCGTCGCGGACCTGGGTCAGGTAGTACACACCGATGATCATGTCCTGCGAAGGGATGTTGACCGGCTTGCCAGATGCCGGCGAGCGCAGGTTGTTCGCAGAGAGCATGAGCACGCGGGCCTCGGCCTGGGCCTGGCTGGACAGCGGCACGTGGACAGACATCTGGTCGCCGTCGAAGTCGGCGTTGAAGGGCGAGCAGACCAGCGGGTGCAGGTGGATAGCCTTGCCCTCGACCAGCACCGGCTCAAAGGCCTGGATTGACAGACGGTGCAGGGTCGGTGCACGGTTGAGCAGCACGACGCGGCCGTCGATGACCTCTTCGAGGATGTCCCACACAAAGGTGGCACCGCGGTCGATAGCACGCTTGGCGCCCTTGATGTTCTCGACCTTGCCGAGCTCGACCAGGCGCTTCATGACGAAGGGCTTGAAGAGCTCCAGCGCCATGGTCTTGGGCAGACCGCACTGGTGCAGCAGCAGCTTGGGGTCGGTAACGATTACCGAACGGCCGGAGTAGTCAACACGCTTGCCCAGCAGGTTCTGACGGAAACGACCCTGCTTGCCCTTGAGGGCCTCGGCGAGCGACTTGAGCGGGCGACCGCCACGGCCAGAGACCGGGCGACCACGACGGCCGTTGTCGAACAGGGCGTCCACGGACTCCTGGAGCATGCGCTTCTCGTTGTTCACGATGATCGCAGGGGCGTCCAGGTCGAGCAGGCGCTTGAGTCGGTTGTTACGGTTGATCACGCGACGGTACAGGTCGTTGAGGTCGGACGCGGCGAAGCGGCCGCCGTCGAGCTGGACCATCGGGCGCAGATCGGGCGGAATGACCGGGATGACGTCCAGGATCATGTTCGCGGGGCTGTTGCCGCCCTTCAGGAAGGCGTCAACGACCTCGAGACGCTTGACGGCCTTCTCGCGCTTCTGCTTCTGGGAGTCCTCGTCGGCGATGATGGCCTTGAGCTTCTCGGCCTCGGAGGGGAGGTCGATGGCAGCGAGCAGGTCGCGGACGGCCTCGGCACCCATACCACCCTTGAAGTACATGGAGTAGTAACGGGTCATCTCGCGGAACAGCGGCTCATCGGAGATGAGGTCGCGCTCGGAGAGCTTCATGAAGGCGTTGAAGGCGTCCGTGCGGAGCTGCTTCTCGTCCTTGCACTCTTCCTCGATGTCAACGATGCCAGAGGCGATCTCCTCGGGGGTCAGCGGCTCCTCGTCGGAGAACTCGTCAAAGTTCTCGGGGTTGCCCTGCTCCTTGAGGGACTCGATCTGGCGGGCGCACTCGGCATCGATCTCTTCCAGATCGGCAGCGAGCTCCTCGCGCAGGTCGTCAGCATCGGCCTCGCGAGCCTCGTAGTCGACCTCGGTGATGATGTAGCTGGCAAAGTACAGAACCTTCTCGAGGTCCTTGGACTTGATGTCGAGCATACGGCTCATCGGGAAGCTCGTGGGGCTCTTGAAGTACCAGATGTGGGACACGGGAGCGGCGAGCTCGATGTGGCCCATGCGGTCGCGACGCACCTTGGCCGAGGTGACCTCGACGCCGCAGCGCTCGCAGACGATGCCCTTAAAGCGGATGCCCTTGTACTTGCCGCAGGAGCACTCCCAGTCCTTGGCGGGACCGAAGATCTTCTCGCAGAACAGGCCGTCCTTCTCGGGCTTGAGGGTACGGTAATTGATGGTCTCCGGCTTCTTGACCTCACCGTGCGACCAGGAACGGATCTGGTCGGCGGAGGCAAGGGAGATCTTTACCGAGTCAAAATCAGTAGCTTCGAAATCTGCCACAGTCAACTACTCCTTATCAGTGGTCGTGGCGGCGACAGCCTCGGGTGCCTCGGCGGTCTCGGCATCCTGGGCCTCGACGTCGGCGTCAACGCCGGCGAGCGCAGCCAGGTCGTCGAGAGCAGAGGTCTCCTCGGCGGTCACAGGGGCGGAGGCGTCCTCGTCGGCATCGTGCATGGGCTCGATGTCCAGCGCGAGGGAACGGATCTCCTTGACGAGAACCTTGAAGGACTCGGGGATACCCGGAACCGGAACGTTCTCGCCCTTGACGATGGACTCGTAGGTCTTAACGCGGCCCACGGTATCGTCGGACTTGACGGTCAGGATCTCCTGCAAGACGTTGGAAGCACCGTATGCGTACAGTGCCCAAACTTCCATCTCGCCGAAGCGCTGGCCGCCGAACTGGGCCTTGCCGCCCAGCGGCTGCTGGGTAACCAGGCTGTAAGGGCCGGTCGAACGGGCGTGGATCTTGTCGTCGACCATGTGGCCGAGCTTGAGGATGTAGGACGTACCCACGGTAATGGGCTCGCGGAACTCCTCACCGGTGCGGCCGTCGAACAGGCGGGTCTTACCGCGCTCGTCAAGCTGGGTGACAAACTCGGGGCGCATGTGATCGCCAAAGGCAGCGGTGGCCTTGTTGAGCATGTTCTTGTTGGCACGACGGATGACCTCGGCGATCTCGTCCTCCTTGGCGCCGTCGAAGACGGGCGTCGCGGTGAAGAACGGACCGGGGACATACTTGTCGGAGTCGGCATCCTCGGTATCCCAACCGCAGGCGGCAGCCCAGCCAAGGTGGCACTCGAGCAGCTGGCCGACGTTCATACGCGAAGGAACGCCCAGCGGGTTGAGGATGACGTCGATCGGGGTACCGTCAGCCATGTAGGGCATGTCCTCGACCGGCAGAACGTTGCAGATAACACCCTTGTTGCCGTGGCGACCGGCGATCTTATCGCCCTGCTGGATCTTACGACGCTGGGCGACGTAGACGCGCACCTGCTCGTTGACGCCGGGGGCCAGGTCGTCGCCGTTCTCGCGGCTAAAGCGGACGACGTCGATGACGCGGCCGTAAGCGCCGTGAGGCATCTTAAGGGAGGTGTCGCGAACGTCGTGAGCCTTGGCACCGAAGATGGCGCGCAGCAGGCGCTCCTCGGCGGTCAGAGCGCTCTCGCCCTTAGGCGTGACCTTGCCGACCAGGATGTCGCCAGGGCCGACCTCGGCGCCGATGCGGATGATGCCGTCCTCGTCGAGGTTGGCAAGCATGTCCTCGGAGAGGTTCGGGATCTCGCGGGTGATCTCCTCGGGGCCGAGCTTGGTGTCGCGGGCGTCGATCTCGTGACGGGTGATATTGATGGTCGTCAGCAGGTCCTCGGCCACCAGGCGCTCGGACACGACGATACCGTCCTCGTAGTTGAAGCCTTCCCACGGCATGTATGCCACGGTGAGGTTCTGGCCCAGTGCGAGCTCGCCATGATCGGTCGAAGGACCGTCGGCCAGAGGCTCGCCCTGCTCAACGGTGTCACCGACGCGCACGAGCGGACGGTGGTTGATGCAGGTGGACTGGTTGGAGCGCTGGTACTTGGCCAGGTGATACTCGTCCATGCCGCCGGCATGCTTGACGATAATCTTGGAGGCGTCGGCATAGATGACTTCGCCGGCGTTCTTGGCCAGGGTAACCTCGCCAGAGTCCAGGGCGGCGCGACGCTCCATGCCGGTACCGACATAGGGAGCGGCGGGGTGAACCAGCGGCACGGCCTGACGCTGCATGTTGGCGCCCATGAGCGTACGCTTGGCGTCGTCGTGCTCGAGGAACGGAATCAGCGTGGCTGCGACGGAGAGCATCTGACGCGGCGAGACGTCCATGTAGTCGACGTCCTCGACAGGCACGTCGGCGGGAGCGCCGAAGGAGCCGTCGAAGTCGCGGGTACGGGCGATCACGGTATGCGGACGGACGATCTTGCCCTCGGCATCGGTCGTGATGAACTCGTTGGTCTTGGGATCGAGCGGCGTGTTGGCCGGCGCGATGACGTGCTTCTCTTCCTCGTCAGCGGTCATCCAGTCGAGCTGATCGGTGGCAACGCCGTTCTCGACGCGACGGAACGGGGCCGCGATGAAGCCATACTCGGTGACGCGGGCGTAGAGGGCGAGCGAGCCGATCAGGCCGATGTTGGGGCCTTCGGGGGTCTCGATCGGGCACATGCGGCTGTAGTGCGAGTTGTGAACGTCGCGGACGGCCGTCGGCACGTTGGTGCGGCGGCTGGAGCCCGACTTGTGGCCGGCAAGGCCGCCAGGGCCGAGTGCGGACAGACGGCGCTTGTGAGTCAGACCGGTCAGGGGGTTCGCCTGGTCCATGAACTGCGAGAGCTGCGAGGAACCGAAGAACTCCTTGATAGAGGCCACGATCGGACGGATGTTGATGAGCGACTGCGGGGTGATCTCGTCGATGTCCTGGGAGCTCATGCGCTCACGGACGACGCGCTCCATACGGCTCATGCCGATACGGAACTGGTTGGCGACGAGCTCGCCGACGGTGCGAATGCGGCGGTTGCCAAAGTGGTCGATGTCGTCGACCTTGAAGCCCTGCTCGCCGGCAGCGAGGGACAGCAGGTAGCGAAGCGTAGCGACGATGTCCTCGTCGGTGAGCACCGTGACCTCTTCCTCGGTGGTGAGGTTGAGCTTCTTGTTGACCTTGTAGCGACCGACGCGGGCCAGATCGTAGCGCTGCGGGTTGAAGAGCAGGCCCTCGAGCAGGCTGCGGGAAGCATCCACGGTGGGAGGCTCGCCCGGGCGCAGGCGACGGTAGATCTCGATAAGAGCATCCTCGCGGGTAAGGGCGGTATCGCGCTCGAGGGTGCGCTTGATCACATCGGAGTTGCCGAGCAGCTCGATGATATCGTCGTTGGTGACGGCGATGCCAAGGGCGCGCAGGAACATCGTGGCGCTCTGCTTGCGCTTACGGTCGATGGAGACCATGAGCTGGTCGCGCTTGTCGACCTCAAACTCGAGCCAGGCACCGCGGGACGGGATGATCTGAGCCTTGTAGATCTGCTTGCCCGAATCCATCTCGGAGCTGTAGTACACGCCCGGGGAACGGACGAGCTGGGAGACGACGATACGCTCGGTACCGTTGATGATAAAGGTGCCCTGATCGGTCATCATGGGGAAGTCGCCCATAAAGACGAGCTGCTCCTTGATCTCACCGGTCTCCTTGTTAGTGAGACGGACGTCGGTCAGAAGCGGAGCCTGATAGGTCATGTCCTTCTCGCGGCACTCCTCGACGGTGTGCGCGGGATCGCCAAACTGATGCTCGCCGAAGGTAACCTCGAGAACATGGTTCTGGCTCTGGATGGGGCTGGATTCCTTGAACGCCTCACGAAGGCCCTCGTCCTTAAAACGCTCAAAGGATTCCCTTTGAACAGAGATAAGGTTGGGGAGCTCCATGGCCTCCGGGATTTTCCCGAAGCTGACGCGCTTGCGCTCAGTGGCAGTGTATGCGTAGGTCACCAGGTTTTTCCTCCTTCACGGAAATGCTCGGTGGATTGGCGAGGCATAGCTTCGCCAGTTATCGCAACCTAATAGTTTATCAGGTACCGACCGTTGAGCAAGAAAAGCCTTGACGTGATTGAGTTTTTGGAGTAGCAAAGATTTTCGACAGAAAACATGCAGGTAGATGGATGTGCATCGAACACCTGTTCATATATTTTCTGTGAACAGAGGGTTAGCAATCGCAGCTCTTATAAAAAAACGGGCGCGAACCGAAGTCCGCACCCGTAAATGTCGATGCCCGAAGGCTTACTTACGCATCAAACCGCCGCGCTCGTCGATGGCATCCCAGAAGGCGCCGGCAAAGCGAGGATCGCTTGCAGCCATGAGGGCGTTGGTGGCCATCCAGCCAGACGGGGTACCGGTATCGTAGCCCGACAGCGGGTCGATGACGACGGCGTACATGGCCTCGCGGTCGAGCGAGCGGGCCATGGCGTCGGTCAGCTGGATCTCGCCGCCCTTACCGGCCTGCTGATCGGCCAGCAGGTCCATGACCAACGGGCTCAGCAGGTAGCGACCGACGATGTACAGGTTGGACGGAGCAGCCTCGGGAGCGGGCTTCTCGACCAGGCCGCCGATGCGCCAGACAGCGCCCGGCTCGGCATCGGCAACGTTCTCGGCGCCCTCGAGCGAACCGACGCGCTCGCCGGCGATAACGCCGTAGCGGCTGACTTCCTCGGGCGAGCAAGCAGCGACGGCGATAACCGAAGCGCCACCGTGCTCCTTGGAAACGGCGAGCATCTTGTCGCAGATATCGCGGTTAGGCACAACGTAGTCGCCCAGAAGAACCAGGAAGTTCTCCCCTGCCACGGCGTCGGCAGCAGAGCGAATAGCATGGCCGAGGCCCTTGGGCTCGTACTGATAACGGAAGTCGACCGGCATACCGCCAGCGTGGGCGACAGCATCGGCATAGGCGTTCTTGCCGCGCTCGCGCAGCAGGTTCTCGAGCGAGCGATCAGGCTGGAAGTAGTTCAGTAGCTCGGGCTTACCGGGAGAAGTAACGATGATGGCATCGTCGACCTCCTCGGGCTCGAGCGCCTCCTCGACGACGTACTGAATGACGGGCTTGTCGAGCACCGGCAGCATCTCTTTGGGCGTGCACTTGGTGCCAGGCAGAAAACGCGTGCCAAGACCGGCGGCGGGGATGATTGCCTTCATGTTATTCAAAGATCCTTTCGCAGGCGCAAAAGCGCCCCATGCGTGCGGCACACAGCCGCAGACCAAATTGCGATACCCAAGCATCTTACCGCTGGAACTATATGTCGCTACAAGGCAGAGACAATTCTTCAGCAGGTCAACGCAAATTATTGCTCGAATGGTGCAATTTTATTGCCCAACGGCAGGGCACCCGATACGACGCAAATCACAGAACATGGCAGTTTGAGCAACCGATGCCGAGGGACCGAAAAACAAAAAAGACGGGGCTCGCAATGCGAACCCCGTCTGCAAAGGAATCTGGCGAGAAAGCCTGATTACTTGAGGGTGACAGCAGCGCCAGCAGCCTCGAGCTTCTCCTTGGCAGCCTCGGCGTCCTCCTTCTTGGCACCCTCGAGAACAGCCTTGGGAGCGCCCTCGACGACCTCCTTGGCCTCCTTCAGGCCAAGGTTGGTGAGCTCACGGACGGCCTTGATGACCTGGATCTTGTTGTCGCCGAAGCCCTCGAGCACGACGTCAAACTCGGTCTTCTCCTCGGCCTCAGCAGCGCCAGCAGCGGGAGCGGCGACAACAGCAGCAGGAGCAGCGGCGGAAACGCCGAAGGTGTCCTCGATAGCCTTGACGAGCTCGGAAGCCTCGAGAAGGGTCATTTCCTTAAGAGCATCGATGATCTCATCGGTGGTAAGCTTAGCCATTTCTAAGTCCTTTCGGTTTCCGTGCGGATGCACGGAGATCAGTTAAAACACGGCGCGAATGCGCCAGGGGTGCGGCGTTGCCGCCGCGGGTGAAAACAGCAACTAGGCTGCCTTCTGCTCGGAGACCTGCTGGATCGAACGAGCGAGACCAGAGGAAACGCCGTTGACGCAGACAGCGATGTCGCGAGCGAAACCGGAGATGAGACCGGCGATCTGGCCGAGAAGCTGATCCTTGGTGGGCAGCTCGGCGATAGCCTTAACATCATCGGCGGAAACGGCCTTGCCGTCGGAGATACCGCCCTTGATCTCAAGGACGCCCTTGGACTTAGCGGAGAAGTCCTTAAGGGCCTTAGCGGCCTCGACCGGCTCGGTCTCGTAGAACACATAAGCGACGGGGCCGGCGAGGATCTCGTCGATCTCGGGCTGCTCCTGGTTCTTGAGAGCGATCTTGACCAGGTTGTTCTTGTAGACCTTCATCTCGGCGCCGCACTCGCGAAGCTGATGACGCAGCTCCTGAGCCTGCTTAACCGTCAGACCGTTGTAGTTGACGACGAACAGACCGGCGTTCTCGGCGATACGGGACTCGATCTCTGCAACCTTGTCGATTTTGTACTGCTGGGGCATGAATTACACCTCCTCGAATTCTTTCCGGGCACGGTCCGCCACAAGGACGTGACGGGGGCATGTCCAAAAAGAAAGCCCCCGCGCTGCATGAGCGACGGGGGCGAGAAGACATATCTACTCGACCACCTCGGCTGGCGGGATATCCCATTAAGCTCGCGGGCGATGCCCGTTTGCACCGGCTGTCTCTGGCAGCGGATTCGTGCGTGAACCAAAAGTATTATGGCGGGGACCCCGGCGTCGGTCAACGGGAAACCGGGCTGCACACAATTCCACCATCCGGCCGCGCCGCCGAAGGCCAGGCGCAAGGTTTTCGCTCGGTCAGGTCCTGGGCTCGCCCGAAGAGCACATTAAGTGCTCTTCGGCGCGTGCGGAATCGACGGAAACCTTGCGCC
>JAHYYL010000009.1 GCA_019424965.1 Collinsella sp. | reverse complement strand
GCCGCGGGGATGAAAAACTTGGCACAGTTTAGCCAATCCCCACGGGTGGAGCTAGACGCGCTCCTCGATAGCACCGTTTCTATATGCATCGAGCAGCTGGCGCAGGTCCTGGATCTGGCTGCGGATCTTGGCTCCGGAATCGGTGTCGCTCACCATGCGGCGACGGTCTGCTTGGTCAAAACGGTTGGTCTCGCTCTCGATGTCCACGTTGCGTGTGAGTGCCTCGGCAACCGTCGTAAAGGCCCGGTGCGACTTGAGGCGGCAGCCGCGCGAGCTCGAGATGAGCGTATAGCCGGCGATACCCGTCTTGGGATGGTAAGCGCGGCAGAAGCCGCCATCGATGACCAGCAGCTTGCCCTCGGCGCGGATGGGCTGCTCGCCCTTGGTGGTTTTAACGGGCGTGTGGCCGTTGATGATGTGACCGGTCGGTGAGCATGCCATGGGCGCGACGCCAAACTCGCGCATGATGTCGTCGCAGACCGAGGGCGACTTGGTAAGCGTAAAGTACGGGTCCATCGGCTCGACCCAGGTGCTCTTATCGGCGATATAGGCGCGCTCAAAGGTACGCACCAGGCGTCCGCTGGCGGGTGAGTTAAAGCCGATCCACAGGTACCACATCCAGTCGAGGGCGTCGCGGTCGCCCATGCGCCAGGCGCGGCGGGCGATGTGGTCGCAAAAATCGAGATAATCGCGGCCAGCGTGCCAGGTGCCCAGGCAGTTCATGCTGCTAAAGGTGCCGTCTTCGTTGAGTGGCACGCAGCCATGGAACAGCAGGTTGCCGTTGGCGACTTTGTACATCGAGCCGTGGGAATAGAGGAAATCGATATGGCGATGCAGGTGATCGGCGGTGACAAACTCGGACACGAGCTTGTCGATGATGTGCTGCTCCTGAGACGTGAGCGTATAGGGGTCCGCCGGGTCGACGGTGGGGAAGTCGTTGGTCGTGAGCGGCCACACGCTGCCGTCGGCGAGCGTGACCGTGCCGGTGTCGTGATCGATCTTGTCGAGTAACAGGCGGTCGGTCATGTCGAACTCGGGATGGCGCTGGATAATCTGACCCTCGAGCTTAAAGAGCAGCACGTTGATGGCCTTGATCAGCGGGGTGATGGACTCACCGGCGGTGTAGGTGGCATCGGCAAAGGCGACAAGCTCACGCAGCGAGATGCCGTAGTCGTTCTCCAGGATCTCGTAGTTGTCGTAGCGTAGGTTGTTGCGCAGCACCGTGGCGATGCAGGCGGGCTCACCGGCCGCAGCGCCCATCCACAGCAGGTCGTGGTTGCCCCACTGGATGTCGAGTGAATGGTAGGTGAGCAGGCGGTCCATAATCTTGGCCGCGCCGCCACCGCGGTCGAAGATGTCGCCCACCAGGTGCAGGTGGTCGACGGCCAGGCGCTTGATGAGCGAGGCGAGCGACTCGATAAAATCGTCGGCGCTTGCTGTCTCCAGGATGGACTCCACGATGCGCTCGTGATAGCGCACGCGATAGTTGTTCTCGTCCGGGTGCGTGTGCAACAACTCGTCGATGATATAGGCGTAATCACGCGGGATGGCCTTACGCACCTTGGAGCGCGTGTAGCGGCTTGAAAGCGAACGCGCGACCATGATGAGCTGGTCAAGCATCGTCTTGTACCAGGTGGGCGAGTCCTCGCGCCGGCTGCGGACCAGCTCGATCTTCTCGCGCGGGTAGTAGATGAGCGTGCACAGCTCGCCCTTCTCGTCAAAGGAGAGCGTTTCGCCAAAGATTTCGTCGACATGCTCGCGCACGACGCCCGAGCAGTTGTTGAGGATGTGCATAAAGGCTTCGTACTCGCCATGCACGTCGCTCATAAAATGCTCAGTGCCCTTTGGCAGGTTGAGGATGGCCGAGAGGTTGATGATCTCGGTAAACGCGGATTGCTCGGTGGGAAACTGTCTCGACAGCAGGCGCAGATACTTGAAGTCTTGCGGATTGCGATCGAATGCGACCATGAAACACCTTCCGATAGGGCTGGTAAAACTGATAAACAGCGTCAAACGTTTATCAGTATGCGCCGCTTTTGTTTCGATTGGGGATGGGCGGCCGAATTGTTAGCCGAACGGTTTGGTAAATCGATTTAGTTGAGGTAGATATGGCGGTTGAGTGGAGACGACAGAGGGTGTTTTCTCAGATATTTATGCGTGGGGCCGGTGGAGACGATGGTGGTAAAGATGTTCGCTATTTTTGGTTCGATTTGGTAAATAGTGGACATATGTACCGTATGTAGGCTCACTGTGCGATAATTTGCGCAGCAATGAGTAAGGAGCCTCATATGAGTGATTTTGTCCTGACCTGTGAATCCGCCGCCGATCGAACTCGGGAGTTCTTTGAATCGCGCAATATCCCTGTCGTGTGTTTTCATTACGAGATCGACGATGTTGTCTATACGGACGATCTGTATCAGTCGATTACGCCGGACGAGTTTTTTGCCCAGATATCCGCGGGCGCCATGCCCAAGACGTCTCAGGTGAGCGTGGGTGAGTACGAGGAGTTTTGGGAGCCGCTTGTTGCCGAGGGTAAAGACGTGCTGCACCTGACGTTGTCGTCGGGTATTTCGGGTACGTATGGCTCGGCTTGCGTTGCGGCGCAGATGCTCGCGGATCGCTATCCCCAGGGCGGCAAGGTGCGCGTCATCGATTCGCTGGCGGCGTCTTCGGGCTTTGGCCTGCTGGCGGAATGTGCCGCCGACGTGCGCGATAGCGGGGCTTCACTCGACGAGACGGCTGCCTGGATCGAGGAGCACAAGCTCAACCTGCACCACTGGTTCTTCTCGACCGATCTGTCGAGCTACCTGCGCGGCGGTCGCATTTCGGCTGCGAGCGCGATCATCGGCACGGCGCTTAAGATTTGCCCGCTTATGACGGTCGATTGCGAAGGTGGGCTGTCGCCACGTGAGAAGATTCGCACTAAGAAGCGCGCGATTTCCGAGATGGCTAAGACCATGATGGCACACGTGCAGGACGGTGCGGATTATTCGGGTAAGTGCATCATGTCGCACTCGGCGTGCCGCGAGGATGCCGAGGCAGTTGCGGCGCTGATTGAGAAACAGGTTCCGCAGCTTAAAGGCAAGATTGAGATCAATAACATCGGTACTCTGATTGGCTCGCATACCGGACCTGGTACGGTGGCGCTCTTCTTTATGGGCGACAAGCGCGTGGATTAATTTGCCCCATCACATCGCTGCATGATTGCTCAAACGAAAACGGCCCGCCTCACGTTTGTGGGGCGGGCCAAGATGTTTTGCTAGCGTTTCTTTCCTCGGAAGAAAAAGCCGTGCAGTGAGGGCTTGAGCCCGCGGTTGGCGCGACGCTCCTCGACGCGCTCGTGGATCGAAGCGACGCGCTCGATGACCTCGTCGGGAATCGGCACGTCGGGATTCATGTTCTCGACCTGGCTGACTTCGGCGGCGGCGACCTGGTCGATAATGGGCACATCGTCGCGCGAGATAACGGGCGTGGCGTCTTCCTTCATCTTGCGATAACGCTGCATCATGTCGGTCTGTAGCTGCTGTGCCGAAGGCGGCGTCCAGATGATGGCGTTGGCGCCGGCGGCGATGGTCTCGCGGATGCTCTCGGGCGTCTTGCCGCCCGGCGCGATGAGCGGCAGGTTGGGATAGTGCTCGCGCAGTTCACGCAGGACCTGCGGCGTGTTTTTGCCAGCGGCGATGTTAAGAATCTTGGCGCCGGCGCGCACCTTTGCGTGAGCATCGTCGTCGCAACGTACGACCGTGGCGATGACGGGGATGTCGGCGATGTTGGTGATGTGCTCGACCATCTCGGCGGTGGCGGGGGAGTTGACCACACAGCCCGCCGCGCCCTGCATCTCGGAGACGGCTGCCATCTGAACGGAGCGCTTACCGGTCGTAGTTCCGCCGCCCACGCCTACAAAGACCGGGCACTCGGCGACGGTCAACAGTGCCTGCGTAATGGCCGGCTGCGGCGTGAAGGGGTAAACGGCAAAGACGGCATCGGCGTTGGAGTTGCGGATAACCGCGACATCGGTGGTGTAAATGAGCGACTTGATGCGGCGGCCGAAGAGCGTGAAGCCGCTGGCCTCCTCGATCTCGTCGGGCATGCGAAGGGCAGCCTTGCGCAGACGTCCGTCGATGGGCAGGGGCTCCATAGGGAGCAGGCCGTTGGGCGTGACGGCTACCTGGGGCTCGGTGAACTCGTCTGCGAGCTCGACCTCGGAGAAATCGACCGAGGCGACGATGTCTTCGTGAACCTCGGCGGGCACATCGATGGGAGCTTGGTCGTTTGCCGCGGCAGGCGTGTCGAAGGAGCTGGTGCCGACGAAGGCGTCGACGCGCTCGTTTAGATCGTTGAGGGTATCCATGGAGGCTCGATTCTATGTGATGACGGCCGGCAGGGTACCGGCAGCGTTGTGCTTGCTAAATCGTTTGACGAGTTGATTTTTCCCCACCGCGTCCTCCGTTAGACCGAAGGGCGGCGAACGTGAAGGAGCTGTGGTGGCGGGGATCGAGGTGCTATCTTGAAAGTCCCGTTTAAAAGAGAGGTGACGCGGTATGGAATTGACAGCAATGTTGGGCTCGATTGGCCTGTGTGTGGGCGCAATCGTTGCCGCCGCGGTCATCTACTTTGTGGTCACGGCCATTAAGGGCAAAAGGGTCGAACGCAAGGAGCGCGCGATGCTTAAACAGCATCGCGACCAGCAGGGCAAACGCGCACAGAGATAGCTTGTTGAGTTTTGGATCCGTGCGCTAGCTGCGTTTTCGGATCAGGGCAATGTAGAAGCCCTCAAAGTCGCGGCTAGGCGGAATGGTCAGCGTGCCGGGCATACCGTTGGCGACGGACGAGACGTGGCTGGCGGCGATGGCCTCGGTGAGGGCGTTGCACTCGATGCGTGGCTCTTCGCCAACTTCCTGAGCACGGCGCGTTTCACTTTCGCTCGGCGTGCCGTCGAGGGGGATAAGCTCGCAATCCATGTGCTTGTCGAGGGCCTCTTGCAGGGCGTCCTCGTTTTCCTGCGGCAAGATCGAACAAGTCGAATAGACGAGCGTGCCGCCCGGTTTAAGGGCTCCCATGGCGCGGTCCAGAAGTGCTCGCTGCGAGCGGGCACACTTGCTCAGCAGCTGCTCGGTCAGGCCGCGCAGGCTTTTCTCGTTGCCGCTGATGACGGTGCCCGTGCCGGTGCAGGGGGCGTCGAGCAGGATGCGGTCAAAGCGGAAGAACTCGTCGAGCTCGCGTGCGTCGATGCGCATGACGGGCACGTTTTTTGCGCCTTGGCGGTGGAGGTTGGCTTCGAGCTTCTCGGCGCGGGGAATGCTCATCTCGCAGGCGGTAAGGTGCGCCTGCCCCTGCGTGAGGGCGGCGATCTGCGTCGTCTTGCCACCGGGGGCTGCGCACATGTCCAGGATGTCCTCGCCTGCCTGTGCGCCCAGGACCAGCGGCGGCATCATGGACGACAGGCTCTGCAGGTAGATTTTGCCGTCGCGGTAGATGTCGAGATCCCACAGATCGGAAACCTGGGCCTCGGGCAGGATAAAGGCGTCCGGGTACCAGGCGACAGCGTTGTGGGCGATGCCGGCGGCATCGAGCGCCGCAGCGATGTCCTCGGCGGTTGCCTTGAGCGTGTTGGCGCGCAGCGTGACCGGGCGTGTGGCCGCGGCGCCGAAGCCCTCGATCATGAGCTCGGCATCGGCGGGCGCATAGGCGCCGGCGACCGTGTCGACCATAAAGCGCGGCAGGTCGGCGGCGCAAGGAAGGGCGGCAAGCTGGTCGGAAAGCTCGGTGGCGGCAAACTGCCTGAGCTTGAGCTCGGCCTTGACCTGCTTTTTCTGCTTACGACGACGCGGCTTGGACATCCGTCTTTCCTTCCCATTCCATTACATGTCGAGTGTTTAGTACTGGCTCTCGTGCTTGCTAAAGAAGTCGAAGCGCGGGGGCAGCGGCTTTACGCGGTGCTCGCCGGGCTTCTCGCCCAAGCTCTCCACAAACTCATCCGTGGAGGCGAAGATGTTATCCCAGCTAAAGAAGGCGACCGGGTCGATGTCGAAGTACTCGCAGATGAGCTCGCAGCCGGCAGGGACGATGCCGTGCATGAGCACGGTCGCCACGCGCAGCTCGGTAAAGGCGTCGACGAGCGCCTGCGTCATTGCGGCGTTTGCCTCGTTACCCTCGAGCTTGTTGGCGGCCTTGGAAGCGTCGCTCCAGCGCTTGTTGGCGGCGCGCAGGTAGTCGTCGCACACGGCAAGCGCGCGGTGCGTCTCGAACTTGTACATAGCCTGCTCAAAGGCGAGAGCTGCCTGCTCGGCGGCTTCGACCACGGTGTCAGAAGCGGCACCGGCGGGGATGCAGCCGTTGCGGTAGGGGCTCTCGTCGCCTTCCTTGACGGCGACGCCGTAGAAGCAGCTGCGGGCCAGACGGTTGAACACGCCGGTCAGCAGCGCGCTCTCCTTAAGGGCCGGGTCGATAACGCGCTTGTCGTCGCAGGCGCGTACCTCGTTGCCGTCCTTGTCCTTGCCGGTCACACGCGTGTCGTATGCCTTGGGGCTAAAGCTCACCGGCTTTTCGGATAGGCCGAGCGACAGCCAGTGCGCGCGCATCTGCTCGCAGGTGTAGTGGTTGAGCAGGTCGTCTGCCGGCGGGGGAGGCGTCTGCGAGGACGAGCTGGCCTTTTTGCCCATGTAGAGCAGGTGGTAGCAGGCGCTGACGGTGCTCTGCGTGAGGTCCCAGCCCAGGGCCTCCCACATGGCGGTCTGCGCGATGCAGTAGAAATAGATGTTGTCCTGACCGATGAACTGGTAAATCTGAGCGTCGTCAGAGCACCACCAGTCGCGCCAGTCGAGCGAGCTGTGCTGGTAGGTGGGTGCGGGCACCTGCGTGGAGTCGGCGGCGGGCTCGCCCATGAGGGCGGCATCCTGGGCGGCGACGCCCTCGGTCACGCCGGCGGCCTTGGCATCGCGCGCGAGCACGGTACGCGTATAGCTGATGGGCGCCCACAGGCTCTCGGGCCAGCACCAGCAGGTGACGTCGGAGACGCCATCGACCTCGGGCACCGGAACGCCCCAGTCGATGTTGCCGGTGATGCGGAAGGGCACGAGCGCCTTGCCGCTGCGGAAGCGCACGCCGCCGTTGGCGAGCACCGCGTGGGCGTCGTCGCGCTCCTTCCAGCTGGGGAAGGTGACGGTAAAGCTGCTCTTGTTGCCCTCGGGCTCCAGCACGGTGTGCTCGGGGAGCTGGTCCTCGACGGCATCGAAGGCCTCGCGGAACTTGTTCTGGATGTAGAGCTGAGCCGGCAGCAGCCACTCCTCCATGGTCTTGGAGACCACGGAGCGAACCTGCGGGTTCTGGGCGAGCTTGGCGGTATAGGTCTTCATAAAGTCGAGGTAGGCCGGCAGATCAAAGTAGAGATTGTCGACCGGGCGCAGCTCGGGCACCTCGCCGGTGAGCTGGCTCTTGGGCGCGATGAGCTCCTCGGGCTCAAACTGGTGGCCCAGATCGCACTCGTCGGCATAAGCCTTCTCGGACTTGCAGCCCTGGATGGGGCAGCGGCCGATGACCTGGCGGCCGTTGAGGAACGTGCCGGCCTTGGCATCGTAGAACTGCAGCGTGGAGCGCTTGGAGATGGTGCCCTGCTCGTGCAGACGCTCGATAATCTCCGCGGTCACCTCGTTGTGAATCTGCGCAGCCGGCTCAAGGCCCGAGCCGCCGTAGATGTCACAGCTGATGTTGTAGTTGTTGAGGGTCGCGGCCTGGCGGGAGTGATTGGACTCGACATACTCGCCGATGGACTTATCGTAGCCTTCATTCTCCTTGAGCTTGCGGTAGCTCTCCATGATGGGCGAGCCGTAGCAGTCGGTGCCCGAGGTGAAGATGACGTTCTCGCGGCCCAGGCGGTCGCGAAGGAAGCGGGCAAAGAAGTCGGCCGGGACAAAGACGCCGCCGACGTGGCCAAAGTGCAGGCCTTTGTTGCCGTAAGGCTCGCCGGCGGTAACGATGGCGCGGCGCGGCCAGCTGGGACGGTCGTTCATGGAGTATTTGGATGCCATGGGACTCCTTCGCATATAGGTAAGAGCGCGGCCGGGCACGGGGTTCGGCGGCGCGGTGGTCAATTCGTGCATATCGTTCGACATTATCGCACATGCGGGCGGGTGCGTGGCAGGGGCGCTATCCTAAGATGCTATGAATGAGATTTCCAACATACATGCGTTTGAGGACGAGGATTTTCTACACGCTTGCTTCGTGTGGGGGATGGCCGTGATCGCGGTGTTTGCCGTGTGCCTGGTGCCGGTGTTTATGCTGTTGGGCGGGCCTGCGGACTTGGACGCGGCTGAGGCGGGCGGCTGGATGGCTGTCGTGGGCTGGATAGTCGGCTTGGCTGCGGTCTCAATGGCATCGTTTGCCGTGCACGAGCTGGTGCATGCGGTGTTTTTTAAGCTGCTGGCGCCTGCGGGCGCGCAGGTGACCTTTGGGGCGAATCGCGAGACGGCGATGATCTATGCCTGCGCCGAGGGCGTTGTGTATTCGCGCCGGCGGTACATGGCGGTTTGCCTGGCGCCGACGGTTGTTGTGACGACAGCATTTGCCCTGGGGTTTGCGTTCTCGGACTATCCGCTGCTGTGCTACCTGGCGGCTGGTCTGCACTTGTCGGGCTGTGTGGGTGATTGGTATTACGTGCGGACCATTCTGCGCGACCGCCGTATCGTCGCCTGCGAGGATACGTCCTTTGGCGTGCGCTTTTTCGCAAAGTTGTCTTTTTGGGACGGGGCTATTTTAGCTGCCATGATGTCGGTGTGAGTTTTCTGGGACGGGGATGTCGATGAAGTCGTTGTTGCTGCATGCGTGCTGTGCACCATGCTCGCTTGAGCCGGTTCGCCTGCTGCGCGAGGAGGGGTTTGAGCCCACGATTTGCTGGACCAATCCCAATATTCAACCGCGCGATGAATGGCGGCGGCGTCTGGACGAGCTGCGCCGGTGGTGTGCCGATGGCGACATCGAGCTCATCGAGGCGGGGGAGGACCGCGAGCGCTGGGAGGCCGGCGTGGCCCCGCTGGGTGCCGATCGGCCCCGTCGCTGTCGCTCGTGCTATGCCTTGCGCTTGGCCGAGGCATGCCGCGTTGCCCAGGAGCGCAGGTTTGAATATGTGGGTACGACGCTCGCCGTCTCGCCGTATCAGCTGTTCGACACCTGCAATGACGTGCTTGAGCGTTTGGCGGCCGCCCATGGGCTCACCCCGGTGATTCGCGATTTTCGCCCGTATTATCCCGAGGCTACGCGCCGTTCGCGCGAACTGGGCATGTATCGACAGAACTACTGCGGCTGCCGCTTTTCTGCTGTCGAGGCGGCCATGGACCGCGCCCGCATCCGCGACGAGCGCAAAGCCGCCAAAAAGTAGTTCGTTTGGGACGTCAGCCTGCTAGGATGTAGAGCGGACTTTAGCTATATAAGGAGTATCCGACGTGTCTATGCGTACCGATGATTTTGACTACAACCTTCCTGAGGAACTGATTGCCCAGGCTCCTGCCGAGCCGCGCGACTCCTGCCGCCTGCTGGTGGTGGATCGCAAAGGCTCCCAGGCGGGGAAGCCGCTGGAGCACGGCGGTACCGTTGAGCACCGCATCTTCCGCGACATCATCGACTATATCGAGCCGGGCGATGTGCTCGTCATCAACAAGACGCGTGTGATGCCGGCCCGCCTGATCGGTCGCAAAGCCGGCTCGGGTGGCGTGGTCGAGACGCTGCTGCTCAAGCGCCGTGAGGATGTTGACCCGCTGGGCCACGTTTGGGAGTGCCTGGTCAAGCCGGGTAAGCGCCTGAAGCCCGGTGCTCAGATTGAGTATCGCGCCGGTGGCGCCCATGCGTCCGAGGGGGCTCCCGTGGTGCTGACGGCCGAGGTCATCGACTTTGTCACCGATAGCCGCGGAGGCCGTCTGGTGCGCTTTGAGCCGGCCGGCTGCAATGCCGCCGGCGAGCCGCGCACGCTCGACGAGGCCATTCATGCTGCCGGTCACGTGCCGCTGCCGCCCTACATTACCGATTACGAGGGCGATCCCGAGAAGTACCAGACCATCTACGCCATGAAGGAGGAGCACTCGGCTGCCGCTCCTACGGCGGGTCTGCACTTTACTCCCGAGCTCATGGCCGCTATCGAGGCCAAGGGCGCGAAGTTTGCCGCCGTCGAGCTCGAGGTGGGCATCGATACCTTCCGCTTGGTGGAGGAGGACGACCCTACGCAGCACGTCATGCATACCGAGCGCTACCACGTGTCGCAGGAGGTTGTCGACGCCGTGCATAAGGCGAAGGCCGAGGGTCATCGTGTGATCGCCGTCGGCACCACCGCGGTGCGCTCGCTCGAGAGTGCGTTTGACGCGGACGCGCCGGTGTCCGATCCGGCTGTGACGGCGCGCTATTTTGAAGGCCGCGAGGACGGTGCCGACACGCTCGGCCGCGGCGACATCGTGGCGCGCGAGAACGCCACGACGCAGCTTTACCTCATGCCCGGCTCGACCTATCACGTGGTCGACGCGCTGATCACGAACTTCCACGTGCCGCGCTCCACGCTCATGATGCTCGTAAGCGCGCTTGCCACCCGCGACCAGATCATGGATGCCTACGCCGCTGCTATCGAAGAGCGCTACCGCTTCTTCAGCTTTGGCGACGCGATGCTCATTTTGTAGGTTACGGCGTTTTACAAACGCCGTAACCGGCCGACGCTGCAAACCCCCCTAAGCGGCAATCTGATGTTCAATCGTCGGGCATGACCAGAAGGTCAATGCCCCCCTCTTTCACGTCACCTTGCTCGCTCAGGGGCGTTTTCGCTGACTTTGCCAAAGCATCGGCAGGTACTCATTGGGGACGTACTTAAATGAGTGCCTGCAGAATGAGAGTGGATAATCTCCCGTTTTTGGCCTGCTTGGGGGCTCAAAGTGGGAGATTATCCACTCTCGTCATTGGGCTAGTCGTTGGGGACGTTCTTGTTTGACTAGTCGTTTAAGAACGTCCCCAATGACTACTTGCTTGCGAACAGCCAGACTAGGATGATCGCCAGGATTGCGGCGACGATGCAGACGATGGCGCCGGTGAATTTGATGCGTGAGTCGCGGGTGCGCTCTCGTACGTCGTCTTCGGCGGCCTCGAGCTGGTCGACTTCTTGCTCGGTCTCGGCGTGTTCGGCTTTGTCTCGGGCCAAGGATCCTGCAAGCGACTCAGTGATTTCTGGGTGGTCGTGCACCTCGGTCGCCTGCTCGATGATCGACTGTGCATGTGCGGCATCTGCTTGGGCGTTGGCGATGGTCTGCTCCTGCTCGCGGCGTGCCTTGTCCTCCGCGGCGATCTTCTCGCGCAGTTCGCGCTGACGAGTCGCGGCGGCGGTCTTCGCCGTCTGCAGCTCGTCGCGCGCGGCATCGGCTTCGGTCGTCACGGCTTGGTGCGCGCGTTTTGCGTCGGCGATAGGGGCTTGAGCCTGCTCGACGGCCTGCTCGGCTGCGGCAAGCGAGTGCTCAAGGTCGGCGGTGATGCGCGGGACATCTTCTTCGGCTTTACGCAGGGCATCTGCCGTGTCGGAAATCTGCATCGAGAGCTCGCTGGTGCGCACCGTATAGTTGGCGGGATTTGCCGAGGGATTGCGTTGCAGCTCGGCATACTCATGACGCAGCGTCTCGAGCTGGGCGCGCGTGGCGTCGACGGTTTGTTGTGCGGCGGCAATGCCGGCGTCTCGCTCTGCCTTCACCTTGTCGCGGATGCGCTTGGAATCCTCAAGACGTCGAACGAGGCGGTTGCCGGTCTCGCGCGAGCTCGCCTCGCGGGCCTCCACGGCGTCGAGCGCGGCCTTCAGACGGAGCTCAGTCGCGTCATCCTCTGTCTTCATTTGTTCGAGCTGACCCTTGAGCTCTGTCGCTTTGGCGGCGTGGGTATCACGGTCAATCTCGGCGGCCGCTGCAGTCTTTTGGGTCGTGGCAATCGCCTGGCGCTGGTCGGCGACGATCTGGTCGTAGCGGCCTGCGATATCCTGGCGCGTCTCGAGTTCCTCGGCCTGATCGGCAATGCGCTGCTCAAGTTCGGCCAGGTGGGCGCGGGCATCGGCAAGTGCCTTTTTCGCGGCGTTCATCTCGCGCATGGCCGAGGCGCCCTGGGCGATAAAGGTGCCCACGGCGTTCGCAGTGTTCGAGACAGCGGTCCCCAGATCGCGGCTCGCGGCGGGGGAGTGCGGGGCAGTCGGGCGAGCGGTGTCGGCAGCGTCCGCATCGGCAGTATGCGGCACGGCGATATTGCCGGTACCGCCTTCGATCACAGAAAAGCCTGCTGCGTGCGGGTCGACCGCATCGGTGCCAATCGTGGGATGCTCGAGCTGCAGAAACGAGGGCATGGTGCTGCCCTGGTCGGCAACCGGAGTCTCGCCGGGTACGAAGGTCGAGGCTGCCTCGGCGGCCTCCTCTTCCTCGGCGTCAACGTCAGCGTCGGCCACGGCGTCTTTCATCGCTTTGACGGCATCCATCATGGAGTCCATGACGGCGTCGAGCTCTTCTTCCGAAGAAACCTCGATAGGGCCCGCAGCTTGCGGAGCGGCATCCTGTACGGGGTGGTCGTCCTGAGTGGGCGCATCGTCGTTTTGCTCGTCTGCATCTTCGGCGCCAGGGGTTTCCGCCGTAGCGCTTTCGTCTAAGATGGGGTCGTCGAGGCCAATATCATCGCAGGTCACAGCGTCAGCATCTGCGGTGACGTCTGCGGAATCATCAATATGCTGTTGAGTCTGGGGGTCCAGCTCGTCTGTCATAGGCATGTGCTCCTCATCGTTGTTTGTCACCCTATGATAAAGTCTCGCGTCGACATCCCGCGCGCTGCAGCAAAGTTTCAAAACGTGTTCGATGGCTCGCGTCGATAGCAAAAACTCGGCCACTTTATCCAGTTTGTACTTGACAATCCCTTCGCCGAAAGACGTTATGCCGTTCGCCTGCCGAGGCCTTTTCTTTTCACTTGAACCCGTTAAAGTTGCATTTCAGCTTTTGTCGCGTTTATTTGGATGCGCGCAGTCGGCGGGTGCGCCCGTCGCGATTTGAAAGGACTTTGTATGGGACTTTTCACTGGTAAGACCGTGATCGTCACCGGCGGTGGCAAGGCCACGCTCAAGGACGGCTCCGCTGGCTCCATCGGCTACGGTATCGATATCGCTTTTGCCAAGGAGGGCGCAAACCTCGTCATTACCGGCCGCAACGTTGCCAAGCTCGAGGCTGCCAAGGAATCCCTCGAGGCCGAGTACGGCGTCAAGGTTCTGCCTGTTCAGGCCGATGTCTCGGCTGGTCAGGACAACGAGGCCGTCGTCCAGAACGTCATCGACAAGGCCATTGAGGAGTTCGGCCGCATCGACGCCGTCGTCAACAATGCTCAGGCCAGCGCTTCGGGCGTGACCATCGCCGACCACACCATGGACCAGTTCAACCTCGCCATTTACTCCGGTCTGTATGCCACCTACCTGTACATGCAGAAGGCCTACCCGCACCTGAAGGAGACCAAGGGCTCCGTGGTCAACTTTGCTTCGGGCGCCGGCCTGTTTGGCAACTATGGTCAGTGCAGCTATGCCGCCGCCAAGGAGGGCATCCGTGGTCTGACTCGCGTTGCCGCCAACGAGTGGGGCAAGGACGGCATCAACGTCAATATCGTTTGCCCGCTTGCTTGGACCGCTGCGCTCGAGAACTTCCAGGATGCCTATCCCGAGGCGTTCAAGGCCAACGTCCACATGCCGCCGGCTGGCCACTACGGCGACGTCGAGAAGGAAATCGGCCGCGTTGTCGTTCAGCTCTGCGGTCCCGACTTTAAGTATATGAACGGCGAGACCGTCACCCTCGAGGGTGGCATGGGCCAGCGTCCGTAGGAGTTACGGCGTTTTACCAAACGCCGTAACGGGCCGACGCTGCGCGGTCACCAGAGCGACAACTTGTCATTCAAAGAGGGCGGCATGACCAGAAGGTCTATGCCGTCCTCTTTTCATGCCAATTTGTTCGCTCTGGTGACCGCTCGCTGATGTTGTCAGAGCATCGGCGTTACCTTGACTGTTGGATGTAGTCGTTGGGGACGTTCTTGTTTGACTAGTCGTTTAAGAACGTCCCCAATGACTACCTGCAAAATGAGCGTGGATAATCTCCCGTTTTTGGGCTGTGCTTTGGGCAAAAGTGGGAGATTATCCACGCTCATCCGGTAAGCGTCCAAAAATCCACGCTCATTTGCCGTGTCCCTGCCGTATCCTCCTCGCGCCAGTTTCTGTCGAGTCGGTGCTTCTTGCGGGTTGCCCGTATAATGGTTTGCGTATGAACCGCAACCAAGGAGTTCCAGTTTATGGACCAGAACCTTTTTAAATTCGACCTGATTGCCGAGGATCCGACGACGCACGCGCGTGCCGGCGTACTGCACACCCCGCACGGCGACATCGAGACGCCGATTTTTATGCCCGTGGGCACCAAGGCAAACGTCAAGGGCATTCCTACCGAGACTGTCAAGAAGCTCGGCGCCCAGATCGTGCTCGCCAATACCTATCATCTGTCCATGCGTCCCGGCGAGGATACCATCGCCGAGCTGGGCGGCCTGCACAAGTTCATGAACTGGCACGGCCCCATCCTCACCGACTCGGGCGGTTTCCAGGTCTTCAGCCACAACGATGCCGTCAAGCTCACCGATGAGGGCGTGCGCTTTATCGTCAACGATTACGACGGCCGCCACGTGTTTTGGACGCCCGAGGACAACATGGAAATCGCCATGAAACTCGGCTCCGATATCTGCATGCAGCTCGACCAGTGCCCGGGCTATCCCGCCACGCGCGCCTACGTTGAGCGCGCCGTTGAGCTGTCGAGCATGTGGGCCGAGCGCTGCTATAAGGCGCATACCCGCGATGACCAGGCGCTCTTTGGCATCGTTCAGGGCGGCATGCACCTGGATCTGCGCCTGCGCTCGCTGCGCCATCTGGAGGAGTGCGGCGACTTCCCGGGCTATGGTATCGGTGGCTATTCGGTGGGCGAGGATCACGAGACCATGTTCGAGACCCTGGCGCCGCTCGTGAGCGAGTACATGCCCAAGCATAAGCCGCGCTACCTGATGGGTGTCGGCAACCCGACCACGCTCGTGCGCGGCGTTGGCGTGGGCATCGACATGTTTGACTGCGTGCTGCCGACGCGCACCGGCCGTATGGGCACGGCATTCTCCAGCGAGGGTCGCCTCAACTTCCGCAACGCTCGCTTTGCGCACGACGACGGTCCCATCGATCCCACCTGCACCTGCCCGGTGTGCACGGGCGGTTACAGCCGTGCGCTCATCCGTCACATGGTCACGCAGAAGGAGATGCTCGGCGGCATTCTGCTTTCGATGCACAACATCTACTACCTGCTCAACCTTATGCAGCGGGCCCGCCAGGCCATTATCGAGGGCCGCTACGGCGCGTTCGTGAGCGACTGGATGAACAGCCCTGCGGCGGTGGATTACTAAGAGCAGCACGGGCGCTTGCAGAGCGCGGGCAACGGCAAGGGGCGAGCGCCGGCCGGTCATCACGTTTGCTAACACCGCTTGCGCGACCGATGACCGATAGCTTGCAAGCACTTGATGCATCGTGGGTACCATACCGAATAGTTGATGTTCGGGCGGGTGTTTGGCGCACAGCGTCGACCCCGCCCGTTTTTCTTTTTCTCGATAGGAGTACCCATGATTAAGAATGAGAACGTCGAGGGCGAGCCTGCCTACGACGAGACGTACCGCCGCGGCCCCGTGGTCATGCGCGGCCCCATGATTCCTAAGGACAACACCTACGCCAACCTGCTGGCGCCCGAGGACTCGACCGACTGGCTGCATGCCGACCCGTGGCGCGTGCTGCGCATTCAGGCAGAGTTTGTCGATGGTTTTGGCGCGCTTGCCGAGCTTGGACCTGCGGTGACCATCTTCGGTAGCGCCCGCACGCCCAAGACCGATCCGCTCTACAAGGCGGCGCGTACCGTCGGGCGCAAGATCGCGCAACGTGGCGTGGCGGTCATCACCGGTGGCGGCCCCGGCATCATGGAAGCGGCCAACAGGGGAGCGGCGAGTGTCAACGGCAAGTCAGTTGGCCTAGGCATTGAATTGCCGCACGAGCAGGGGCTCAATAAATACGTGAACCTCGGCATGGACTTCCGCTACTTCTTTGTGCGCAAAACCATGTTCGTTAAGTACAGCTCGGGCGCCATCGTATTTCCCGGCGGCTTTGGCACGCTCGACGAGATGTTCGAGGTTCTCACGCTGGTGCAGACGCACAAGGTCAAGCGCATGCCGCTCGTGCTGGTGGGCACCGAGTACTGGCAGGGCCTATTCGACTGGCTCAACGGCCCGGTGATGAGCACCGGTATGATTAGCCCGCTCGATCCGGATCTGGTACACATTACCGACGACCTCAACGAGGCCGTTGACATTGCGCTCAGCGGGCTGATGTAGATCAATCGTGCCCACGCGACATGAATACGCATGGCAATCTGATGTTATCTAACATCAGATTGCCATGCGTATTGGGTATACTGGTGTAAAAGACGAGGGCGAGGAGGTCGCAAATGTCTACAGCAACAGTTAAGCCTACGACGGTTCGAATCGAAGAGGGGCTCAAGGAGCAGGCGACTGAGTTCTTGGATTCGGTCGGCCTCAGCCTCAATTCCTATCTCAATCTTGCTGTTCGGCAGCTGGTAAATCAGCGAAAGATTCCTTTTGAGATTGTAGGAAGGGCGGAGGTGCCCAACGAGGTGACGAGGCGCGCCATGGTGATCGCCGAGGCTCATGAGCTGGGGATTTTGCCGGACGATAGCCTGTCATTCAATAACGCTGATGAGCTTATGTCATTCCTCGATGAGGAATAGCGATGTTCGAGATTAAAGTCGAGGCTCAATTTAAGGTGGACTACAAACGAACGATGCGCATGCATCCGCAGCTAAAAAGTGAGTTTAAAGCGGCGGTTGCAGAGCTTGTGGCTCATGGGTCACTTCCGGCGGAGTATGGCGCCCACGAGCTCTCAAACCCGGGCGGAAACTACAACGGCCACATCGATTTCCACCTATCCGATGGCTTGGTCGATGTGGTCGTTCTTTATCTTCCCCATAAGACTAACCCAGTGATTAGGCTGGTGAGAATGGGCACTCATCAGGAACTGTTTCAGGGTCCGCTGGGCTGATCGCCGATTTCTAAGTTGCGGTGGAATAGGGATTGATTTGCGGCTGATAAGCCAAAAACAGTTCCTATTCCACCGCAAGTGGTAAAGGTGCCCCTAGTGGATGGGCTGGTAACGAGGGCAGTAGCTGATGGCGATGGCGTCGACGCCTACATGGGTGGCGATGGTGCAGCCGATGGGGCCGGTGCCGGCGTCCACGTAGTCCCGGCCTGCGAGCGCTTGGCTGACGAGCTTTTGCTCCTCAGCGGCGCCGGTCGTGAGTACGCGCACGCTGGAGCCCGGATGCTCGGCCAAAAATGCGAGGCAATCGGTCATGGTGTTGGCAACGATGCGCTTGGCGCCGCGGCCCTTTTTGACGGCCTTGATCTCGCCCGATTTCCACTCCGGCGAAACGGCCAGGCGAATGTTGAGCATCTGCGTCAACTGGCCGGCGAGCTTGGGCGCGCGGCCGTTCTTAACGAGGTTCTCGAGCGTGCGCGGAATCAGCAACAGGTGGGCGTCGGGCAGGGTCGCGCGGATCTGCGCCTCGGTCTCGTCCAGGCTGCGGCCGTCCTCGCGCATGGCCAGCGCGTACTCCACCAGCAGGCCCTCGGCGCCCGAGCCGGTGCGCGAATCGATGCAGCGCACGTCGAGCTCGTGGGTTTCGGCCGTCAGGCATGCGTTGGCATAGCAGGCGGACCACTCGCTGCATAGCGAGATAAAGATCGCGCTATCGTGGCCGTCGGCGCGTACGCGGTCGAAGAGTGCCTTGAACTCGCCGGCGCTCGGCTGCGAGGTGTGCGGCAGCTGCTCGGAGCCGGCCATGCGGGCGACGTACTCCTCGGCGGTAATCTGCACCTGGTCGAGCAGGTCCTCGCCCTCGATAATCACATGCAGCGGAATCACGTAAATGCCGAGCTCTTGGGCGCGGGCGGGGGAGATGTCCGACGTGGAGTCGGTTATGATGGCAAAAGACATAATTGCACCTTTCGTTGGGGCGCGGCAGCGCCGCCTTCTGAAAGCAAAGTGCGACAAGTATAGTGGAGTTGCTCTACATTGCTAGGTTCAATTGTTGAATAGTCAACAGTTTGAAGCGGTGGTGTGGAAATCATCAACTGGGGAAGAAGGGTGCCGATGGCGGCATTGCAACTTTGCGAGCGGCCGGTTGTGCTGTTCGATTTTGACGGCACGGTGGCAGATACGGGCCGGGCGGTGATGACCTCGACGCGCAAGACGCTTTCCGCGCGCGGGTTTTCGGAAGCGCAGATGGGTGATCTGCGCCGCATGATCGGGCCGCCCCTGTGGAAGAGCTTTCACGACTTTTACGGCTTTTCCCGCGAGGAGTCGCTTGTGGTGGCCGATGAGTACCGCGCCTTTTTTGATGAACTGGGACCGGAGGAGTATCCCGTGTTCAATGGGGTCCCCGAGCTGCTGGATGGGTTGGTCGCCCAAGGCAAACGTATGGCCGTGGCGACGTCGCGCATGGAGGCCAAGTGCATCGACATGGTGCGTGAGCTCGGGCTCTCTCAGTTTGAGGCGGTGATTGGCATGAATCCGCCGCAGGGACGCGAGACCAAGGCCGATTCGGTCCGCGATGCCCTGGCGGCGCTCGGCGCGACGGCCGACGATGCCGTGATGATCGGCGATCGCTTTAACGATGTGGAGGGCGCGCACGCAATGGGCGTGCCGTGCATCGGCATCTATTCGGGCGCGGCGGCGCCGGGCGAGCACGAGGCGGCGGGTGCCGATGCGGTGGTGCACTCGGTGGCCGAGCTTGCTAAACTTTTCGCTATCTAATGACGTAATGTGAGGGGCGAGCGCGCTCGCCGCTCATTGGTAAGGAGGTCGTCCATGAATCAGGTGGAGCAGAGCGTTGCCGAATATGTCGACGAGGTCTGGGAAGATGTCGTCGCCGATATCGAGCAGCTGGTGAGCTATCCGTCTGTGGCCGTTGCTGCCGATGCGGAGCCCGGTGCGCCGTTTGGCCGCCCGGTCCGTGATGCGCTCGATTGCGCGCTCGGCATTGCGCAAAAGCTCGGCTACCAGACGAGCGATGACGAGGGCTTTGTGGGCATCGCCGATATTCCGGGTCGCGGCGATAAGCAGCTCGCGACTATCTGCCATGTGGACGTGGTGCCTGCCGGCCCCGGCTGGAATACCGACCCATTTGCGATGGAGCGTCGCGAGGGCTGGCTGCTCGGCCGCGGCGTGATCGACGACAAGGGCCCGGCGGTGCTGTCGCTCTACGCTGGCGCTTATCTGCTCAAACACGGCATTGTGCCGCGCTATACCTTCCGCGCGCTGCTGGGCTGCGATGAGGAAGTGGGCATGTCCGACGTTCACCATTATCTGGAGAACCACGCAGACCCCGACTTTCTGTTTACGCCCGATGCCGAGTTCCCGGTCTGCAATGCCGAGAAGGGCCAGTTTGGGGCGACATTTGTGAGCTCCAAGATCGACGGCGGTCGTATTGTGTCCTGGAGCGGTGCCGAGGCGAGCAACGCCATTCCGTCGCAGTCTATCTGCGAGCTTGCGATTGACGCCGATGAGCTGCCGGCACCGGTCGAGAACGCCGACCGCCTGGAGATCACAGCACTCGACAACGGACATGCCCAGATTTTCGCCCACGGCATTGGCGGTCATGCCTCGATGCCCGAGGGAACGATCAATGCCGTCGGCCTCATCGTGGCGTATCTGCGCGAGGCCGAGGATGCGTTTGGTGCGCGCGACGAGCGCCTGCTGAGACCTGCCGAGCACGAGTTCGTCAAGTTCCTGGCTTTTGTGCATGCGGACGCCTATGGCCGCGGCCTAGGTATCGATGCGACGAGTCCGGCGTTTGGCCCGCTTACCTGCAACGCTGGCGTCACCCGCGTGGCGGATGGCCATATTGAGCAGGTCATCGACGTGCGCTTCCCCGACAGCACGAGTGCCGATACCATCCGCGAGCAGCTCGATCCGCTCGTGGGCCGTTTTGGCGTGACGTGCCGTGTGGGTCGTGCGAAGGTGCCGTTCTCGGTCTCTGCCGACGATCCGGCCGTGAAGGCGCTTATTGATACCTATAACGAGTTTACGGGCAAGCATGCTGAGCCCTTTGCCATGGGCGGCGGCACGTACGCGCGCAACTTTGCCCGCGCCGTCTCGTTTGGCCCCGAGGAGACCGGTCTGGAGCTGCCCGAGTGGGGCGGCCAGATGCACGGTCCCAACGAGTGCGCCAACGAGGAACAGCTCAAGCAGGCGCTCAAGATTTATATCGTGGCGATCTTACGTTTGAACGAGCTTGAGCTTTAAGGCTGCGGCGTTTTAACAACTTAGCACCCCTTTCGTCCGGGCTTTTTAAGTTGCGGTGGAATAGTTCCTAGAATGGGCCATTTGATGGCCAAGCAGGAACTATTTCACCGCAACTTTGTTTTTATTGGTGTAAAAGGCGGGTCATGCTTGGTGGCGGGTTTGTTATTCGTTTGTAAAGCCGAGCCGCGCTTGCGGTAAGGGTCTATCAGATGCCCGTAATAAAGCGCAGCTGACGCGGGCGCTGCCCGATCGAGACCGTATCTTTCCAAACAGCAAAGCGGGCAGGGTGCCCGCGAGTCGCTTGTATGAAAGGAAGATTATGCTCGATCAGGCTTATTCTCGTCGTCAGTTCCTCGGCCTCGCTGGTGGTCTTGCCAGCATCGTCGGTCTCGGTCTCGTTGGTTGCGGCGGCGCAGGCGCAACCGACGCCGCCGACAAGGGTAGCGCCGCTGCTGCCGAGTCCGTCTCGGGCGAGGTAACCTACGACGGCGCCTCCTCGTTCCAGGCTCTCGTCGAGGCTGCTGCCGAGAAGTTTATGGATGCCAACCCCGACGTCTCCGTCTCCGGTTCGGGCAACGGTTCGGGCAAGGGCCTGACCGCTGTCGCCGCCGGCACCGTCACCATCGGTAATTCCGATGTCTTCGCCGAGACCAAGCTCGAGGCCGATCAGGTCAAGAACCTCGTCGATCACGAGGTCGCCGTCGTGGGCATGGGCCCCGTCGTCTCCAAGAACGTGACAGTCGACGACCTGACCCTCGAGCAGCTCAAGGGCATCTTCTCCGGCCAGATCACCAACTGGAAGGAGGTCGGCGGCGACGACGCCAAGATCGTCGTTCTCAACCGCAAGGCCGGCTCCGGCACCCGCGCCACCTTCGAGGCCGCCGTCTTTGGCGACGAGGCCGTCGACTTTAAGGGCGACGCCGAGCTCGACAAGTCCGGCGATGTCCAGACTCAGATGGGCAGCACCGACAACGCCATCTCCTACCTTGACTTCTCGCACTTCGATGACTCCAAGTTCAACGCCATCATGGTCGAGGGCGTCGAGCCCAAGAGCACAAACGTCACCGACGACTCCTTCAAGATCTGGGCGACCGAGCACATGTACTGTGCTAAGGACGCCGACGAGGCCACCAAGGCCTTCCTGGAGTTCATGCTTTCCGACGACGTCCAGGGCAAGCTCGTCGAGGAGCAGGGCTTTATTCCCGTTTCTGCCATGAAGGTCGTCAAGGACGCCAGTGGCAAGGTCTCCGCTAAATAAGTAATCGCCCCCGGAAAGGTTTGCAATGGCAAAACAGCTGCCAAAGCGCGAGCTTGAGAACGTGGGCCTGGGCGTCACGGGTGCGTGCGTAGCGCTCGTGACGCTTGTCGTTGCCGCGCTCATCTTTATGGTCGCCCAAAAGGGCCTCTCGGCTTTTTTCAAGGACGGCGTCTCGATCGTCGAGTTTTTTATCGGTACCAAGTGGGACCTGGCCAACACGGCCGAAAACGGCCTGCCCTACACTGGCGCCCTGCCCCTGATCGTCACCTCGTTTGCGGTCATGGTGCTCTCCACGCTCATCGCACTGCCCATCGCCATCGGCTCTGCCATCTTTGCGGTCGAGATTCAGCCTAAGTTTGGCTCCAAGGTTTTTCAGCCGCTCATTGAGCTTTTGACCGGTATTCCCTCGGTCGTCTTTGGCCTGATCGGTTTTCACGTGGTCGTCGGCCTTATGAAGAGCGTTTTCCACGTGAGCACGGGTCTGGGTATCTTGCCCGGCGCTATCGTGCTGGCAGTCATGATTCTGCCGACGATGACCACGCTTTCGGTCGATGGCCTGCGCGCCGTGCCCGATAGCTACCGCCAGGGTTCGCTCGCGCTGGGCTACACCCGCTGGCAGACCATCTGGCACGTGGTGCTCAAGTCCGCCATGCCCTCGCTCATGACCGCAGTCATCCTTGGCATGACCCGCGCCTTTGGCGAGACGCTCGCCGTGCGCATGGTCATTGGCGGCATCGAGGCCATGCCGACGTCGCTGCTGTCGCCGGCGTCTACCATCACCACCACGCTCACCACGTCCATGGCGGTCTATGCCGAGGGCTCGGCCCAGGACGACATCCTGTGGGCGCTCGGCCTGCTGCTGATGGGCATGAGCCTCATCTTTATCCTGATCATCCATCTCATTGGCCGCAAGGGGGCGAAGGCTCGTGGCTAGCACGCGCATCCATATCGACGAGGCGAGACTCGGGCGTGTCCAAAGGCAAGACCGTATCGCCACGGGCGTGCTGACGGCGATTGTCGCCATCGTCATGCTTATCGTCGTCTCCATGGTGGCCTACATCCTGTTCGAGGGTATCTCGACGCTGTTCCAGCCGGGCTTTCTCACGCAGCCCGCACGCGCCAACGGAACGCAGGGCGGCGTGCTCTACCAGCTGTTCGACTCGTTCTATCTGCTGCTGATTACCCTGATCATCTCGGTGCCCATCAGCCTGGGCGGCGCGGTCTTCCTAGTTGAATACGCGCCCGACGGTCCCATTCGCGACATCGCCTCGACCGCCATCGAGACGTTGTCTTCGCTGCCCTCCATCGTCGTCGGCATGTTCGGCTTTCTGGTGTTCTCGGTGCAGCTGGGCTGGAAGTACTCCATCATCTCCGGCGCCGTCGCGCTCACCATGTTCAACATCCCCCTCCTGGTGCGCGTGATTCAGCAGGCGCTCGAGGACGTGCCGCAGGCCCAGCGCGATGCGTGCCTGGCCATGGGCCTCACTCGCTGGGAGGCCACACTGCACATCCTGATTCCCGAGGCCATGCCCGCCATCGTGACCGGCATCGTGCTTTCGGCCGGCCGCGTGTTTGGCGAGGCCGCGGCGCTGCTCTTTACCTCGGGCATGAGCTCGCCGGTCCGCCTCAACTTCTTGAGCTTTAACCTGTCGAGCCCCACCTGCGCCTGGAACGTGTTCCGTCCCGGCGAGTCGCTGGCCGTGCACATCTACAAGATCTATGGCGAGGGCAGCCCCGAGGCCCAGCAGATCGTCTGGGGCACCGCGGCACTGCTGATGATTTGCGTGCTGCTGTTTAACGTAGTCGCCCGTATCGTGGGCAAGCAACTGGCAAGGAAGATGACGGCCGAATGAGCGATATGAATGCAACGCCCGCAACCGAGGCGGCCACGTCCGACACCCCCCAGGACTTTCTGTCGAGCGTGGGGGAGAGCGAGAGGCGCGTGCGCGTGAGCGGCAAGGCCGTGAGCGACGAGGTCGTGCTCTCCGCCAAGGACGTCAACGTGTACTATGGCGACCACCATGCGCTGCACAATACGTCGCTCGACTTCCACAAGGGTGAGATCACGGCGCTCATCGGGCCTTCGGGCTGCGGCAAGTCGACCTTCTTGCGTAGCCTCAACCTGATGAATCGCGAGATTCGCCGCTGTCGCGTGGAGGGCGAGATCAACTACCGCGGGCGCAACGTGAACACCAAGACCGAGAACACGTACGAGCTGCGTCGCTCCATCGGCATGGTGTTCCAGCAGCCAAACCCCTTCCGCAAGTCCATTCGCGACAACATCACCTTTGCGCCCAAGCGCCACGGCATCACCGACCGTGACGAGCTCGACCGCATGGTCGAGGAAAGTCTGCGCGGTGCCGCGCTGTGGGACGAGGTCAAAGACAAGCTCGACAAGAGCGCCTACGCGCTTTCGGGCGGTCAGCAGCAGCGTCTGTGCATTGCGCGCACGCTGGCGCTCAACCCCGACGTAATCCTGTTTGACGAGCCCTGCTCGGCGCTCGACCCCATCTCGACGCTGGCGATCGAGGACCTCATGTCGTCGATCGTGGCCGACCGCGCCATCGTCATCGTGACGCACAACATGGAGCAGGCGTCGCGCGTGTCCAACTGCACGGCGTTTTTCTACATGGGCGATATGGTCGAGTACGACGAGACCGACGAGATTTTCCAACGGCCCAAGGATAAGCGGCTGAATGATTACCTCACCGGCATGTTCTCCTAGTCCGGGACATGCTTGAGGCCCGCGGCGGCCACGGTTGCCGCGGGACTGATTGGAGAGGCGGGTCATCTCTTGCGGGAGATGGCCCGCCTTTTTGTGTCGTGTGCTGGTGCGCTTGCCCAAAACCACCACGAAGGCGCCCGTCCCCTTTGTGGTGGTTTTCGCTATCATGGAGAACGTTGAATTTCTACGAAGGAGCAGGGCATATGGCGATTCTTTTGGGATGCGATTCCGTCAGCCTAGAGTTTCCCACCAAGCATATTTTCGATAGCGTGACGCTCGGCGTGGGCGAGGGCGACCGCATTGGTATTGTCGGTAAAAACGGCGACGGCAAGTCGACGCTGCTGAGCGTGCTCGCCGGCACGCTGGAGCCCGATGACGGACGCGTGACGCACCGCCGCGGCATCACGATCGGTCTACTCGGCCAAAAGGACCAGCTTGTCGATACCGATACCGTGCATCATGCCGTTGTGGGTGACGCCCCCGAGTACGAGTGGGCGTCGAGCCCCCGTACGCGCCAGATCCTCGCCGGCCTCATTAGCGATGTGCCCTGGGAGGGCATGGTAGGCGAGCTCTCGGGCGGTCAGCGCCGCCGCGTGGACCTCGCGCGCCTGCTGATCGGCGACTATGACGTGCTCATGCTCGATGAGCCCACCAACCATCTGGACATGCGCACCATCAACTGGCTTGCGCGTCACTTAAAGGCCCGCTGGCAGCGCGGTCAGGGCGCGATGCTCGTGGTCACGCACGATCGCTGGTTCTTGGACGAGGTCTGCACCAGCATGTGGGAGGTTCACGACGGCCAGGTCGATCCCTTCGAGGGCGGCTATTCGGCATATATCCTGCAGCGCGTGGAACGCGACCGCATGGCCGCGGTTACCGAGGAGCGCCGTCGCAACATGGCACGTAAGGAGCTCGCGTGGCTGAGCCGCGGTGCCCAGGCGCGCTCCACCAAGCCCAAGTTTCGCGTGGATGCCGCTCGCGAGCTGATCGCCGACGTGTCGCCCGTGCGTGACGAGCTGGAGCTCAAGCGCCTGGCCGTGAGCCGCCTGGGCAAGCAGGTTATCGATGTGGTCGACGTGGACGCCGGCTATGCGGATACCGATGGCGCGCCCAAGCAGGTGCTCAACGACGTGACCTGGCTCATTGGTGCGGGCGACCGCTATGGTCTTTTGGGCGAGAACGGCGCCGGCAAGTCGACTTTGCTCGACGTGATCCAGGGCAAGATCGCGCCCCTGCGCGGCCGCGTGAAGATCGGCCAGACGGTGCGCTTTGGCGTGCTGTCGCAGCAGCTCGAGGAGCTCGAACCCTACATGGGCGACACGATCCGCGAGGTGCTCAGCCACTATAAGAAGTACTACGTCATTGACGGCAAGGAGACTTCACCCGAGAAGCTCTGCGAGCGTCTGGGCTTTACGACGCAGCAGCTCTGGAGCCGCATCGGCGATCTTTCGGGCGGCCAGCGCCGTCGCCTGTCGCTGCTGCTGACGATCCTGGACGAGCCCAACGTGCTCATCCTGGACGAGCCCGGCAACGACCTGGATACCGACATGCTGGCGATTGTCGAGGACTTGCTGGACGGCTGGCCCGGCACGCTGATTCTGGTGACGCACGACCGCTTTTTGATGGAGCGCGTGACCGACCAGCAGTGGGCGCTGCTCGACGGCCACCTGACGCATATGCCCGGCGGCGTCGACCAGTACCTGCGCCTGTACAACGCCACCGCCGAGGGCGAGCCCGTGGGTGCACCGAGCGCCAAGACCGGCACGTTCGACACCGGTGCCGCGGCTGCGACGGCCGATAAGCCCAAGGCGAGCGGTCAGCCCAATGGCCTGTCCAACGCCGAGCGTCAGAAGCTTCGCCGCGAGGTGAGCTCGCTCGAGCGCAAAATGGAGACGCAGCGCGCCCGCGTTGAGGAGGCCGAGGCAGCAATGGCCCAGGTCGATCCCACCAACTACACGGCGCTGGGCGAGCAGCAGGCAAAGATCGACGAGGCCCACGCCGCCATGGACGAGTTGGAGATGGCGTGGCTCGAGGCGAGCGAGAAGCTCGAGGGCGAGGAGTAGGCGAGGATGATCAAGGCCGCGTTTTTCGATATCGACGGCACGTTGCTGAGCTTTAAGACCCATCGGATTCCGGCGTCGGCGCAGCAGGTGCTCGACAGCTTTCATGAGCAGGGGATTGCGTGCGTGATCGCCACGGGTCGCCCGACCTATCAGATGCCCGATTGGCTGTTCGATCTTGGTTGGGATGCGTACATTACGCTTTCGGGCCAGCACTGCTTTGATGCCGAGGGGGTTTACCGCAGCTGCCCGATCGATCCGGACGACGTCGCGGTGATCGTGGACCAGGTGGCCGAGGGGCGCTACGACTCGCTGTGCATGCAGGGCGAGAACTCGTTTGTGAACCGCCTGTCCGAGCGCGTGGTGACGGCCGGGAGCAACGCGGGGATTGTCTACCACGAGAAGCCGTTTGAGCACGCCTTTGACGCGCCAGTCTACCAGTTCTGCGCCTTTGTGGACCCGGCCGACGAGCATATCGTGACTGATGCGGTGTCGCATTCGCTCACTACACGCTGGTGCGACCTGTTCTGCGACATTATTCCCGCTAACGGCGGCAAGGACCTGGGCGTGGCGGCGACGCTCGAGCGGCTTGGTATCGACGCGAGCGAGGCGATTGCCTTTGGCGACGGCGAGAACGACCTGTCGATGTTTGCCGCCGTGGGCACGAGCGTGGCCATGGGCAACGCGCAGGATACCGTGAAGGCCGCGGCGACCTACGTAACGACCGCCGTGGATGACGACGGCATCTACAACGCCGCGAAGCACTTTGGCCTCGTGTAGCTGCGACCCGGCACTTGGGGACGCTCCTTATCTGCCGGCAGCTGGGGACACTCCTTGCGGGGCGTTCCCATTTTGTTTTCATCTCGCACGTTTTGTGAAACGCGGCTAACTTTTTGGTCAATGCAGTAAGACATGGTCAACTTTTGCGGTAAAGTAAGCCAAGGAAAGTATCCAAAGGCTAACTAGAAGCCATCGCGAAAGGCGGCCCATGGCCCTGCGTGAATCCGGAGAAGACTATCTCGAATCGATCTACGTTCTATCGGAACGTCAGGGCATCGTGCGCTCGATCGACGTTGCGGAGTACCTCGGCGTAACCAAGGCGAGCGTTTCCAAGGCCATGGCGACGTTGGAAAGCAACGGCTATGTCGAAATGGGCAAGCGCGACGTTCATCTGACGGAGCGTGGTCTGGAGGTCGCTCGCCAAATGTGGGAGCGTCACTGCTTTTTCGTGGGGCTGCTGGAGGATGCGGGTGTTTCGGCTGAGGTCGTGTCGCAAGAGGGCTGCCACATGGAGCACTGCCTGAGCGAGGAAAGCTTCGAGAAGTTGAGGGCGATGCTGGGACGGGACAGCGACCGGGACCAGTAGCCCCGCCAACCAAGTCCAACTCAGACAAGGAACCCCGCCAGCAAGCGATGCCCAAGAACCGCCAGCAACGTTACCGCAGGCCGGGACCGGGCTTGGTTTTTGAAAACACTCCGCAGACCAGAAGCGCCCCCGTTCGTAGCTCCGAAGGAGCAGAACGGGGGCGCTTCATTGGTCGAGGACGTTTTCAAAACCAAGCCCGGTCCCGGCCGGAGGGACCACAGGCGCTACAGGTTCTTGACACCCATCGCGCGCATGGCGTTCAGGATAGCGATGATCGCCACGCCCACGTCGCCAAAGACGGCAAGCCACATATTGGCGATGCCCAGCGCTGCCAGCACAAGGATCAGCAGCTTAATGCCCAGCGCAAAGATAATGTTCTGCCAAACAATCGTCATGGTCTTGCGCGCCACGCGGATCGCGCGGGAAATGTTGGACGGCTTGTCGTCCATCAGCACCACGTCGGCGGCCTCGATCGCGGCGTCCGAGCCCATGGCGCCCATGGCAATGCCCACATCGGCGCGCGTAAGCACAGGCGCGTCGTTGATGCCGTCACCGACAAAGGCGAGCTTGCCCTTGCCACTTTCGGCCGCGAGCAACGCCTCAACGCGCTCGACCTTGTCGCCCGGCAGGAGCTGCGCGTGGAACTCGTCGAGACCGAGTTGCTTGGCCACAGACGCTGCAACCTCCTCGCGGTCGCCCGTGAGCATGACGGTTCGGTTGATACCGGCGGCATGCAGGTCGCGAATCGTTTGCTCGGCATCGGCCTTAACGGTGTCTGCAATCACGATGTGGCCGACATACACGCCGTTCACGAGCACGTGGAGGATTGTGCCGGCAACCTCACAGTCCGGTGCTTCAACGCCGGCCGCGGCGAGCATCTTGGCGTTGCCGACGACGACGTGCTTGCCGTCGATGGTTGCCGTCACGCCGTGGCCCGCGTCGTTGGCGGAGTCGCTCACGCGCTTGGGGTCGACCTCGCCCTGGTAGGCGTCGCGCACGGACTGCGCGATGGGGTGATCAGAGAACGATTCAGCAAGGGCTGCGACTTCGAGCAGCGACTGCTCGGTATAGCCAGCCTCGGGGTGCACCGCGACGACTGAGAACGTGCCGTTGGTGAGGGTGCCCGTTTTGTCGAAGACGACGGTGTCCACGTCGGCGAGCGTCTCGAGGTAGTTGGAGCCCTTGATGAGAACGCCCAGCTTGGACGCGCCGCCGATGCCGCCAAAGAAACTCAACGGTACGCTGATCACGAGGGCGCACGGGCAGCTGACGACCAGGAAGGTCAGGCCGCGCAGGATCCAATCGGACCAAGCGCCAGTCACCAGGCCGCCGCCAAGCGCGAGCACCGCGGCAGCGCCAGTGACGGCGGGGGTGTAGACGCGGGCAAAGCGCGTGATGAAGTTCTCGGTGCGCGCCTTCTTTTCGCTGGCATTCTCCACGAGCTCCAGAACACGCGCGACGGTGGACTCGCCAAAGGGCTTGGTGGTGCGCACGTGGATGAGGCCCGTCATGTTGATGCAACCGCTGATGATATCGTCGCCGGTCTTGGCCGGGCGGGGGACCGACTCGCCCGTGAGTGCGGCGGTGTCGAGCTGGGTTTCGCCCTCGACGATGACGCCGTCGATAGGCACGCGCTCGCCGGGCTTGACCACGATCACGGTGCCGACGGCGATGTCATCGGGAAAGACCTGCTCGAGCGTGCCGTCGGGCTGCTCGACGTTAGCATAGTCGGGCGCGATGTCCATCATGGCACTGATCGACTTGCGGCTCTTGCCCACGGCGTATGCCTGGAACAGCTCGCCGACCTGGTAGAACAGCATGACGGCAGCGCCTTCGGCCATGTGCGGGTCGGTATCGGGGAAGAGCACCATGGCAAACGCGCCGATGGTCGCGACGGCCATGAGGAAGCTCTCGTCGAAGGCCTTGCCGCGGCGGATGTTATTGAATGCCTTTTGCAGTACGTCGTAGCCGGCAATCAAAAACGGCACGAGGAACAGCGCGAAGCTGGCGTAGATGTTGCCGGGCTCCCCAAATGCGATAGTGAGGGCGCCGAGCTCGTCGAGGGCATAAACAACGGCAAAAACGCCCAGTGCTACCAGGATGCGGTTGCGCTTGTGCTCAAGGGACTCTTTCTTCTTGCGCTTCTTCTTTTTCTTTTTGGGATCGGCGGCTGCCATGATTCAAACCTCCCATTTGAGTGTATGAACACTTGCTCATATAATTTCGCGAGCAAAGGCCGCGGCAAGCGCGGCCTTGCAGGTCAACGTATGCGCGGGTTAGAGAATGATTTCGCAGTCTGGCTCGGCGTCGGCGGTGAATTCAACGACGCGGTCCAGGACCTCGTCGTACTTGGCGTCGTCGGCCTCGAGCGTCAGCTTCTGGGTCATAAAGTTGACCGAAACGGACTTGACGCCCTCGAGCTTGGCAAGTTCGTCCTGAAGCTCGCGCGCGCAGTTGGCGCAATCGATCTCGTCGAGCTTAAACTGCTTTTTCATGGTGGGTTCCTTTCCCTGTGTTAGCGGTCTGGGTGCCGGCCGCGCTGATACCGTGGTTGATTGCTATTCGCAGATATGGCTCATGCCCTGGTTAAGCATGGTGTAGACGTGATCGTCGGCGAGCGAGTAGAGAATGTTGCGGCCGTCGCGGCGGAACTTGACCAGGTGCGGCTGCTTAAGCGTGCGCAGCTGGTGCGACACCGCAGACTGCGAGGTCGCGGTCGCTTCGGCGATGTCAGCCACGCAGAGCTCGCGACCCATGAGGGCATAGAGAATCTTGATGCGTGTGGTGTCGCTGAAGACCTTGAACAGGTCGGCCAGGTCGTACAACAGCTCCTCGTCGGGAAGGTCCTCGGGCGAGCAGGTGGTGGGGACGATCGGCTCGGTGGCCTCGATGCCAGTCTTTGTTTCATCAGCGTGGCTGCTCATTGCAATATCCTTTCATATGAACATGCGCTCATATAAATTACTTCCGATTATATGAGCGCATGTTCATATGTCAATACAATTTACGTTAACTTCGATGACTGCTTGCCGCCTCGGCGATTTTCTGCGGGTTGGGAGACATCGACGCAATGCTCGCCAACATATTTCGAGATGTTCGGCCAGCATGCTAAGAAAGCCACCTTGAGAAGCATTAGAACTGTTCATATTTGTACTTTATCGTGTTAAATACCGCGAGAATCAGTTCTTCCTCTACGGGAGTTCCTGCAGAATCAGTTTTATCTAAAGTTATATTGAGCATTGCTGCAGCCAATCTGGCACATCGGTGGCCGAATAAGTCGAAAAATGTAGGTGGACATCCGCAGAAATCGCCTTTAGAAGAGCGAATTCTCAATTAGATCAATAATCGTGTCGTCTTCCGTGCGGTTTTCATCGATTTTTGCGAACATGTCGCTTTCCCAAGGCCCATTGATTTCCTCAGCAAGGGCCCCGACGTGTTGCATGTCGTCGGGTTCTGGCACATCGTTGATGCTCGGGTCTTCAGCTTGCGGATATTGGCTTGCAATTTCGCGCTTGGTGGCCTCTTCTTCTTTGAGTGTCTCCAGGACGCGGCGACCGTATTCGAAGTAGCGCCGCAAGACAAATTGACGAAGAGTTTCTTGCAGGATGGCGAAGTTATCCGGGAGTCGACCGGGCCATATCTTCTCGCGAATGCGAATCGCTTCCATGACCCGTCTAAAAGCGGACTGCTTGAAAAACGAATGACGACTAACTGTGATAACGGCATATCCCATGTTTCGCAGCGTGTTTCGGCGTTCCTCGTCAATTGATTGCTGTTCGGGCTCGTCGTGGTAAAAGCCGTTGTATTCGATATCGGTCATCGAATTTTCGAGCAGCGCGTCGAGGTAGAAAACCGTCCGTCGCGTTAGGGCGGCGTATCTTTTGGGGACTGGGATCGGATAGTCCGTTTTGATAGCGCGTATGGCTAAGCCACCCATTGACTTGGGCATTGTCAGCATCATGACAAACGCCGTTTCGAGTGGGGAGCGACAGCCTTCGCGTACATAAGAAAGTGCCTTAAGTGCTTTATTAGATCCACGATACCCCGATGCCTCTGAAAAGAAGGCTCTGAGCTCTTCAACGCTGGTTAGGGCTGGGCGCTCGCGATATTGAGTTTCGTCGGACGTTCCAAGCGCGTAGGAGCCGCAGATTTCAAAGTAATACTCAACGAGCTCCGAAAGGTTGAGGTCGGCTGCTGCTTCTAACGCGCACAGCTTGATATCGACGATGTGGACGTTCGGCTCGAGTTCTAGGTAGCTTTCTGCATCAAACGTATAGCGCGTGCAGTGGCAGATGCAGCCCTTGCGGTGCCTTTTGGCATTATTGGAAAACGTCAGCACATGGATGCTTTCAGAATCGACATTCTTTCTGTTGAGCCATGCTCGCGCCGCTTCCAGGTTGGACGTGGTCGGCGCAGACACCTTGATCTTTTCCATAGATATGGGATCGGTCGCGTGGCTTGCGAGCGAGTTGACTGTTTGGTATACAGCGCGTGCCGTGGTATGTGACAGAACGATTCCCATACGCGCATGATGGCATAGCGGACGCCATATACGCTCGAAACTTCGGGCAACGGTATTGGGGCGCGGCTTATCTTCTGCGAACGGTGGGTTTTTGAGCTGTCGTATTGAGGGGGGGCAGCTTCGGCTGGGGAGGTTTCTGTCGGCTGCCCCATTTTGGTGAACTTTAGTTGCGGATTCGTAGCTTCTAAGCGTTTTTGCCGACCGCTCAGATGCCTCACCAACATAATTTGAGTTATTCGGCCTTATCCTATACGAATGGTGCGATCGCAACGTCCTATTCGAATTGATTCAGGTAGATTTATGGGGCTTGGTTGCGAAATTGGGGCGACTATAGCGCTCGATTGCGGTTCAAGGGGCCTCGACTAGTGGTTCAGCTGGCCGAACAACTCGAAAAAAGTAGGTGGGCCAACCTGCCGACTATGTGAAGCACGCGAATTTGCTCGTTTTGATGCAAACTAGGGTGCAGCCATAAGACTGCGCCCTAGTTTACTGCGTGCCGGTGCCTCCAGACGGATTGCACTGTGCCTGGCAGGCGCTCCCGCAGATGGATCGGTTATT
The DNA here is from genome assembly GCA_019424965.1 of Collinsella sp. Lineage (GTDB taxonomy): Bacteria > Actinomycetota > Coriobacteriia > Coriobacteriales > Coriobacteriaceae > Collinsella. Next base: position 43,925 of record JAHYYL010000009.1, on the reverse strand, counting down.
TCGCGAATAGGTTCTTGAGGTTGAACTCGGCCTGTACCGTGCGGAGCATGAGGTCGGTGTCGTCCAGACCCAGATGCTGCTCGTTGGCGTCGGGCGCGAGGGTGCCGCGACGGCGTGCCCAGTTCTCGAGCGCGGCGGGGGCGGACTCGCGGGGGAGCGAGCGCACGTCGGCGTCCAGGCTGCGGCAGATCTGGCGCGAGTCGATGACGATGATCTTACCCGCGCGGCGTGCCTCGGCGTAACCGTCCAGGTGAATCTTGAACCAGCTGTCCTCAAAGGCGGCGTTATGCGCCATGTACGGGTACTTCTTCATAAGCTTGAGCAGCTGCTTTTGCAGCTCCTTGTTCTCGCGGAAGGGCGTTTTGCCGTCGATGTCGTCCCAGGTAATGTGGTGGATATTCGACAGCGGCACATCTTCGCCGCGGTAGATGTCGGGCAGGCCGCAGTAGTGTGCCTCGGCGTCATGCGGGACGGCGTCGCTGGTGAGCTCCATGATCTCCCAGCCCACGTTGATGATATAGCCGCGCTCGGGTGCACGGCCGGTGGTCTCGATGTCGATACCGAGCACGGTGCCCTGGATGGGCTTGCGGGCGTAGGCCACGCCGAGCGCGTCGCGGTCGCCGCGGATTTCGCGCATAACGGACGCGGCGGTGCGCTTTTGCATCTTGCCGATGGCGGCGCAGGTGTCGGCATCGGACAGGCCGCGCGAGAGCGTCGCGGGCGTCACGTTGCGCAGACGCGCCTCGCCAATCTGGTCGCACAGGTCGCGGTTGCGGTCGGCCAGGTCGCGCACGGTGGCAAAGTCGAAGCCGGGGTCGCCCTCGGCGGTAAAGTACTCGGTCTCGAGCACCTTGAGGGCCTCCTCGCCCTTCTGGCGCTCGGACTCCATGGCGCCGTGGTCGCCGTAGATAAACATGGGGATAAACGGCTGGCGCTCGTATTCGAGTGCTTGCGATACGTTCATATGCTACTCCTTGGACGGGCCGCGTTGTGCGGCTCGAGGTTACTGAGTTATGGCGAGATGATAGTTTACCATAGGCAACTATTGGCACCGCGCCCGGGACAACTACAATACCCTAGTTGACCGCTAGGACTTTTACAATGCTGCCGAAAGACACGAAAGGTTCCATCCGTCATGGATTTACTGATTGATATTCTGCTCGACGCCGGTAAGGACACGCTGTCGCTGCTGCCGTTTTTGTTGGTGACGTATCTTGCTCTCGAGACACTTGAGCACGTTGCGGGCGACCGCGTCAACGGCGCTATCAAGCGCGCCGGCGCTGCGGGTCCCGTGGTTGGCTCGCTGCTGGGCATGGTGCCGCAGTGCGGATTTTCGGCCATGGCAGCAACGCTGTACGCCGGCCGTGTCGTGACCTTGGGCACGTTGGTGGCGGTGTTCCTTTCGACCTCCGATGAGATGCTGCCGCTGTTGCTTGCCGAGCAGGTTCCCGTGCAGACTATGGCGATGCTTTTGGCTTCGAAAGCGCTGATCGCACTGGTCACGGGTTTTATCGTGGACGCTGCCATTCGCGGCCTGCGCCGTAACGCCCGCGCGCACGCGGCGATTCGCCGTACCGTGCTGGGAACCGCGGCCAACCCGGCCCACGTGAACTGCGCGCACGACGACCACAGCGGCGGTGACATCATCGACGAGGTGGCCGAGGCAGGCGTGAGCGCCGACCACATCCACGAGCTGTGCGAGCGCGACCATTGCGGTTGTGATGAAGACGAGGACGAGCACGAACACGGACATGGCCACGATCACGGTCATGAGGGCGAACATGAACACCATGACGGTCACGGTCACTCTCACTCCCACGAAGGGACGCCTGTCCTGTCGATCATCCGCAGTGCGATCTCGCACACCGTGCAGGTCTCGGTATTCATTTTTCTGGTGACGCTGATTCTGGTCGCCGTGCTCGAGACGTTCGGCGAGTCCGCGATCGAGCAGTTCCTGCGCGGCAACGAGACACTCGCTGTCCTGGGTTCGGCGCTTGTCGGGCTGATTCCCAATTGCTCGGCGAGCGTGGTCATTACACAGCTGTATCTGGAAGGCGCGCTGCAACTGGCGCCGATGCTCGCCGGCACGCTCATTTCCGCCGGCGTGGGTTATCTGGTGCTGTTCCGCACCAACCGCAGCGCCCGCGAAAATGCCGTGTTCCTGATCATGATGTACGTCATCGGCGCTGGCTGGGGCCTCATCCTCTCCGCCGTTGGCCTCTAAGTAGGCCTAAAAAATGGGCTTCAAATAGCCATGCTCAGCGCCTGCGCAATGCGGCGACGCATGGCATTTTGAAGCCCGTTTTTTGTTGAGCAATGGATTCCGAGCGCTCACACCGCTCAAAACAAAAAGGTAGATTTTAGGCATGTCTCAAAAATCTACCTTGGTTAGTGCAGCAACTCGGTGAGGTTGCGTTTAAAGCGGGCGCGGTCTTCGCTGGTAAATGCTGCCGGACCGCGAGTGCGTCCGCCGGCGCGGCGTACCTTCTTTTCCTCGTGGCGAATAAACAGCTGCATGTCGATGGTTGCTTTGTCGTAGACGCGCCCGCGCACACCGATAGCGGCGGCATCGCGCCCGAGCACCATGCTCGCCAAGCCAATGTCCTGCGTCACGACCACGTCGCCCGCCTGCAGGCGTTCGACAATGGCAAAGTCGGCGCTGTCGGCGCCCACGCTCACGTCGAGCGTCGTGACCCAAAAGCCGCGTCGCGCGTGCTCGGCATCGCGCGGGTCGTCGCGGCGAATGTGCCGTTCCAGGTTTTGCGTGCTGTTGCCGGCGATAACAACGGCGACGCCCGCCCGCCGCGCGCAGTCAATCGACTCGCGCGTGACCGGGCAGGCGTCTGCATCAATAAAGAGCGTTCGTGGCATCTAGCGCACCAGTTTGCCAAACTGAATGGCGCGAACAATGAGCGTCACGCCAAACACCAGCAGCGCGGCACCGCTAAAGATGACGAGCATCTTGGCCGACCACAGCGGATAGATAAACACGAACATGCCCGCGATGATGGAGAGCGCGCCGCTCAGGATGGCGAGGGCGCGGTTGGCGGAAAGCTCGGATTCCAGAATCGACATGACGCCCTCGACGATCCAGCCAAAGCCGGCGACGACCACCACGAGCGTGGTGAGCGTCGCGGTCGAGAAGGCCTGGTTGCGCAGGATTATGACGCCGCCCAGAATGATGAGCAGGTTGGAGATGATGCTCGTAACGCGCCAGCCGGTGGGCAGCAGCGGCTCGAAAACAGCGGTAAACAGCCTGATCGCGGCCGTGATCACAAAGTAGATGCCCAAGACGGTCGTCAGGAAGACGAGGGATTTGGCGGGCGCAAACAGCAGTGCGATGCCGGCGACGAGCGCCAAGACGCCCGTGATGGCGTAAATCCAGCGCACGGCCTTGACGGCCTTGCCTGCCATGCTTTTCTCGTCAAATCCAAACGCGCTCGATTGCTTGTCATCGTTCTTAAAGATGCCCATGATGTCTCCTTTCCGTGCGGCGTAAGCCGTAGCTCTTGCAACCAGTATCGCCCAAGGGCGCCGTCGCGTGGGGCGGGAAGGGCGAATGGGAGCCTCATCTTCCCGAATTGTTACCTTTGTTCCCGTTTGGATGCGGAATATTCAACAGGTGTGGAACATTGCGCCGCTGTGTGTAATTGCCTACGTTTTAGGTTAGATTTTCTTAAGAACAATTGGCTTTTATTGGGGGTCTTATGAACGAAGCTGTTCCCGCGGCGCCGGTAAGCGCCGAGTCGATGGCAAAGCAGGGTTGCGAAAAGCTTGGCCTGGACACGTTTGACGCGCTGGTCCGCCGCGCCCGTACGTGCCGCCGTTTTGACGAGTCCATGCGCGTGCCGCGCGAGTTTTTGCTCGAGCTGGCGGAACTGGCGCACCTGGCTCCCTGCGGCGCCAATGCTCAGCGTCTGCGTTTTCATGTGGTGAGCGGTGCCGAGGATTGCGCGCGTGTATTTGATGAGCTTGCATGGGCCGGCGCGCTTAAGGATTGGTCGGGTCCTGCCGAGGGCGAGCGCCCGACCGGCTACATCGCGATTCTTGCCGAGCGCGCCGTTCCGGGCAAGCCCGCCGCTCCCATTACCGAGGTCGACACGGGCATTGCCGCGCAGACGATGATGCTCGCCGCCCGCAGCGCCACGCCCGAGGTGGCGGCCTGCATGTTCAAGGCCTTTACGCCCCGCGCGATCGGTGCCATGGGGCTCGATAACGACAAGTATGAGCTCAAGCTGATCATGGCGTTTGGCGTTCCGGCCGAGACACAGGTGATCGATGCGATCGATTCCAACCCCGACGGCTCAATTAATTACTGGCGTGACGATGCGCAGGTGCACCACGTACCCAAGCGCCCGCTCGCCGACGTGCTGGTGTAGCTGAGCGTCACCGCGGCGTGATCAGACGGTAAACCACCACAAAGGTGCCTGTCCCCTTTGTGGTGGTACGAGGGGAGAGCGTGTGGCAGATCTGTATTTGGTGCGGCATGGGCAGACTGAGCTCAATGTGCAGAGCATTTTGCAGGGCTGGCACGATTCGCCGCTTACGGCGCGCGGGCGCGAGCAGGCGCTGACGGCGCGTACGGCGTTTGCGGCGCGTGGCGTGGCCTTTGATCATGTGTATTCCTCGCCGTTGGGCCGGGCGCGGCATACGGCCGAGCTTATCGTTGGCGAGGGCCGTTCCATTGAGCTGGTCGATGACCTGCGTGAGTGGCATTTTGGCTCGCTGGAGGGCACATCAAATCGCGAGATGCCGCCGCAGCCCTGGGGCGATTATCCGGTGGCCTTTGGCGGCGAGTCGGAAGTGCAGCTTCAGTCGCGCATGGTCGCGGCGCTGTCCCGTATTATGGCCCGGCCGCAGCACGACTGCGTGCTGGCGGTTTCCCACGGCTCAGCCTGCCAGGAGTTTCTTGAGTATGTGACTGGCGGGGGAGAGCTACCCGACAACGGTGCCGTGCTTCATTTTGGCTATTGCGACGGGGCGTTTTCGCTCTTGGGTTGGTAACGAACGAAAGGACCCCTATGAATAAAGATCTGTATCTGGTCCGTCATGGACAGACGATATTCAACCTTAAGCGTATCATTCAGGGGTGGAGTGACTCGCCGCTTACGCAGTTGGGTTGCGACCAGGCGGCGCGCGCCGGCATGTTTTTACGTGCGCGCGGCATTGAGCCCGATCATGCCTACACCTCTACGCTTCATCGCACCGAGCAGACTATCGCCAACTTGTGGCCGGGCTTGGCGTACGAGCGCCTGGACGGCCTGCGTGAGTGGTTCTTTGGCGACTTTGAGGCCGAGCGCGTGATGCTTATGCCCGAGCGCCCGTGGCGCGACTTCTATCGGCAGTTTGGCGGCGAGGGCCAGATCCAGGTGCGCACGCGCATGGTGGCGACGCTGACCGATCTTATGCAGCGTCCGGACCATACGTGCGTGCTCGCGGTAAGTCATGGCTCAGCTATCAAGGAGTTTTTGGACCACGTGCGGGGCGCGGCGGCCGACGAGCGCGAACGCGTGCCGGGCAACTGCTCAGTGCTGCATTTTGCGTTTGACGATGCGGCCGATACGTTTGAACTGGTCGAAGTCTTTACGCAGGAAGACTACGCGCGCGAGCTGGGGCTAGAGCCGCTCGTGGCGGCGGCAGGTCCGCAGCGTGGATAACGCTGACGTTGCGGCCCGGTTTACCGGCGTAATTGTTTGATGCGAAAAGGGCGGAGGTGCATGCGTTTGCTGCATCTCCGCCCCTTGTTTGTTTGGATGCTGGGTTTTCCAGCTTAGCGTTTGAGTTCGCTAGAACCGTGAGACCTGGTGAGTGAGCAGACCCGTCGGAACCTGCGGCGCGCTGCCGCTGACCTGCGCGGCGGGGAACAGCACGGCTACAGCAAAGTTGAACGGCTCTTTGCCAGAGTAGGCGCCGGCAGCGCGGGCCTCGTCGGCCAGAATCTGCGATGCCCCAGCCAGTGCGGCGACATAGGCGGAGTCACCGGCGAACACCGGGTCGGGCGCCTGATCGAGCATGGCACGGATGGCGGCAACGGCGTCCTCGCGCTTGACCTCCCACACGCGATGTGTGACGCCCGCGGGATCGGTGACGGCGTAGAGCGATGCGCCCTCTTTGGCAGCGCTCAAAATGATATCCATGACGGGCGACGCCTCGTAGGCGAGCGACACGGGGCGCGGCTGCACCTTAAGCTCGGCGATCGCGCGCGCGGCGGCGAGTGCGTCGACGCTCTCGGCGGCAGCCTCGTCGCTACCCGTCAGTACGTTAACCGGGCAAATCGCCACGACACCCGTCGCGCGACCCGGCTCGCCCGAGCATTCGTACACGTAATACGCCGCGCCTGGATCCTTGAGCATTAGGCCGTCAGCAATGGCGCCGCGCAGGGCGTCGTTGCCGCTCAGGATACCGCCCATCGCAGGCAGCGCCTCGAGCACACGGTCCTGAGCCGGGCGGATGCAGGGAAACGGAAGTGCTTTCATGGGCGGTCCTAACGCGCGAGTCGGTTTGTTCGCGGCTTATTATGCCCCAACTTGGCCGCTTGCGTCCCAGAGCGTGTTATCGGCAAGCGCGATGAGCACGTTTTGGCAGCGAACGATATCGGCATGGGGCACATACTCGTCGGGCTTGTGTGCGAGCGCCAACGAGCCGGGGCCGTAGCTCATACAATTGCGGTTGCCTGTCTTGCCGGCAATGACGGCGGTATCGGTGTAGCCGGTAAAGAAGCCGACGGTCGTGTCCGCGTCCGTTACGTCATCGGCGGCACGCTTGAGCGCTGCTAGAAGGGGAGAGTTCGGGTCGCGCTCGATGGCGGGGCGGTCGCCCGTCACGGTGTAGCTGCCATGGCAACCGGGAACGGCGGCTTCGGCGACGGCGATGGCATGCTCGACCATATTGATTGCGGCGGCCGTATCGGTCGGCGGGGTCAGGCGCATGTCGACCCAGACTTTGGCGCGGTCGGGTACGACGTAGGGGCGATATCCGCCCTCGATTTGGCCAAACGTGATGGTCGAAGGCCCCAGCTCATCGTGCGCGGGCAGCGCCGCAAACGCGCGACGAAGCGAACACACGACCTCGGCCATGGCGGCGACGGCATCCGCGCCCTTCCAAGGCTGGCTCGCATGCGCCGTCACGCCAGCCATTTCAATCTCGAACCACGTACGCCCCTTGTGCGCCACCTGGATCTGTCCGTCGGTGGGCTCGGTGTCCAGCACCCATTCGCGCGAGCTGACCCAGCCAGCATCGATCGCGGCCTCTGAGCCGCGCATGAAGTCTTCCTCGTCGACCGAGCAGATGAGCGAAAAGCCGCGGCGTGGCAGCGCGCCATCCGCCGCCACGCGCTCGAGCGTATGGACCAGTGCGGCAATGGCGCAGGCCAGGCCACCCTTCATATCGCAGGCACCGCGGCCATAGAGTTTATCGTCGCGCACAACCGCCCCAAGCGGTTCGATGTCTGCGTCCCAGCCATCGCCCAAGGTGACGGTATCCATGTGGCAGATATAGATCAGCCGCGGCTCGTCGCTTTGGCCCGGCACGGTGACTTTAAGGTTGCGGCGCCCGGGCAGCACTTCGAGCTCCTCAATCTGCACGGCATCGAGCGCAGAACTATCAAGTTGTGCCAGCTGCTGCTCAATGAGCCTCTTAATGAAGCGCTCAATTTCATCCTCATACGCGCCCGGGTCTGAGCTGTCGATCCGCACAAGCTCCTGCGCAAGCCGCCAGGCAAAATCCTCATCAACCATATGCAACCTCACAATCAGTTTGCTTTCCAAACCGATTGTAAGCCTCCTGAGAGATCCGCGACGTGGGCGTGGCAGTATTTACCGTTCGCAGGCCGAGCCAGCGCGTTTGCCGTCCGGGCGGGTTCACAAGCGACGCAGCGGGTACGTACCCTTCATGGACGACATGCTGTGCGACATATCTGCCTTTCGGTATCACCGGATACCTCCACAGGTCTTGGCAATAATGCCGGACCTGCCCGATTCTGCGGACGATCCGCGCAGGGAGCACCTATGTGAGCATCCGCTCGTCACGCATTTCCTGGGCACCCCGTTACACGTGTTGGCGCAGGGCAGCTGCGGATGTAAGGGCGATCGCATTGTCAGGCATGTTTGGAACGGGGAGAGGCCGTTTGATTCCGTGCGGCAGACGGAGTTTGGCCTCGATGTTGCGTCCCCACTCTTTACCCTGCTGACCCTGGCTTCCTCGGTCTCAAACGAGCGTCTAATCATGTGCATGTATGAGATGTGCGGCACCTTTGCCGTGTGCAAGATTGCGCCTCAGGTAAAGTCGGCACTTGAGCAGGCATACGGGGGCCGGTGGGGTGACGCACGGTCGGGCTGGGAAAACGTAAAGGATGTCTCGGGGAATCCAACGGACTTGTGGAAACGACCTCCCTTGATCGAGCTCTCTGAGCTTACAGAGTTCGTCGATAAGGTCCGGGGGCTCCGCGGCGCTAAATCGTTCATACGAGCCGCGAAATGCATTACGGGGGTGGCAGCATCGCCGCTCGAGGTCCAGGCTTCGATGCTGTTTGGCCTTACGAGGTTGCGCGGCGGCGAAGGGCTGAGCCTTACCAATAACGTTGAGATTCGTATGACGCGCAGCGCCCGCCTGATTTCGGGGCTTGATAGGCGCTATGCCGATATCCTGCTGGCAAATAAGGACGGCAGCCGAGAGTGTCTGGTTGAATGCCAGGGTAAAGCCATTCACGGATCCATTGAATCCAAGATTTCGGACTCCGATCGAACGACGGCGCTGCAAGCGATGGGATATCCCGTCATTCTGATGACCTATGGTCAGCTGGCCGACTCCGATGCCTTCCGCGTGGTGATGGAGCTCATCATGTCCTATCTCGATGTGCCGCTGAAAGACAAGACGCCGCGACAGCAGGAGCTCGAACGGCGGCTTCGTGAGGAGATTTTTATCGATTGGGCAGGAATGTAGCCGCGCGGGTGGAAAACGGTCGCGCGGACTAGAGTTTTGGTCACAAAAAGACTTATATTTCGCCTTGGAGGGGCCTTAAAAATGCTATCTAGAATAAGTTGTTTCGGAAAATGGACAGTCAACTTACATTCGGCACATAGAGATCGATTTTTACCTACTAAAGTCCCTGATAAAGCTGTTTATCAAAGCGGGTGTGCTTAGCGACTTGAGCCTCACTATCGATTATCTGAAAAAACTTGTTATGGGTATCATTTTAAAGTCGTCCGGAGCAACAAAATCGGCCCCCGTTTCGTGAAAACGGGGGCCGAATGGGCTTCGTGGTCTGTCTGGCAGGATTGGCGCCGGCGCTATTTAATCGCGCGCACACGATACATCGACGGAATATGCTTGAGTGCCTCGATCGTGCTGCCGTCCAGGTGCTCATCGGTGTCGAACATGGTGTAGGCGTTCTCGCCAGCGGACTCGTTGGTCATGCGCTGCACGTTGGCGTTGTCCTTGGCGAGAATGGCCGTGATCTGGCCGATCATGTTGGGCACGTTGGCATGCAGGCAGGCAATGCGGCTTGCGGCGCGCGCCTTGCCCATGCTGCAGGCGGGGTAGTTGACGCTGTGCGCGATGTTGCCGTTTTCCAGGTAATCCTTGAGCTCGCTGATGGCCATGTCGGCGCAGTTGGCCTCGGCCTCGCCGGTGCCGGCGCCCGAATGCGTGGTGATAAACGTGTTGGGCATCTTGACGGTCTTGGGCGTGGCAAAGTCGCAGCTAAACCAGCTGAGCTTGCCCTCGCGCAGGGCAGCGTCGACGGCGTCCTCGTCAATGATGGTTTCGCGCGCGTAGTTGATGAGCACGGCGTCGGGCGCCAGCAGGTCGATCTGCTCGGTGCTGATCATGCCGATGGTATCGGCCTTGCTGGGCACGTGCACGGTGAGGTAGTCGCAGCCGCGGCAGAGGTCCTCGAGCGTGCCCACGCGCTGCACCTCGCGACTCAGCACCCATGCGTGCTCGACGGAAATGAACGGGTCGTAGCCGTAGACGTCCATGCCCAGATCGACACAGGCGTTGGCGACCTTGGAGCCCACGTTGCCCAGGCCGATGACGCCGATGCGCTTGCCCTTGAGCTCGCGGCCCACAAAGGCCTTCTTGGCCTTTTCGGCATCGACCTGAATCTCGGGGTCGTCGGCGTTGTCACGCACCCAGTTCATCGATTGCACCACGCCGCGGCTCGAGAGCACCAACATGCCCAGGACGAGCTCCTTGACGGCGTTGCTGTTGGCGCCGGGGGAGTTAAAGACGACGACGCCCTTCTTGGCGTACTCCTCGACGGGGATGTTGTTGACGCCGGCGCCGCAGCGGGCGATGGCGCGGATGCCCTCGGGCAGCTCGTAGCCGTGCAGGTCGGTGGAGCGCATCAGAATGGCGTCGGCCTCCTCGGCGGTGCCCACAAACTCGTAGCCCTCGCCAAATTCGACTTTGCCGTCCTTGGTAATGTCGTCGATGGTTTTAATCTTGCGCATGAAAAACTCCTTAGCGGATTTGTTTATAACAAGTGGTTTGAAGTGGCTGGTCGGCCCGCGTGTTGCGGGCTAGTTAGATCGCGGGCTCAAACTATGCTGCGCTTCGAAGTCCTTCACGTACGTGGCCAGCGCCTGCACGTCCTCCATGGTGACGGCGTTGTACACGCTGGCGCGCATTCCGCCGACGAGGCGATGGCCCTTGACGTTTTGGATCTGGTGCTCTGCCGCGCCCGCAACAAAGGCCGCGTCGAGTTCGGCGTCGCCGGTACGGAACGTGACGTTGGCGATGGAGCGGCTGTTGGCCTGCGCGGTGCCATGGAACAGCTCGCTGTGCTCGAGCAGGTCGTAGAGCAGGTTGGCCTTGGCCCAGTTGCGCTCGGCCATGGCGGCAAGTCCGCCGGTCTGCTCAACCCAACGGAACACCTTGCCGCACACGTAGATGCCAAAGGTGTTGGGCGTGTTGAGCATGGAGCCCTTGGCGGCCTGGGTCTTAAGGTTCATGTACTGCGGCGTCTGCGCAAAGGCCGGGCCGTCGGCGATCAGGTCGTCGCGCACGATGACCACGGTCACGCCAGCGGCGCCGGCGTTTTTCTGAGCGCCGGCGTAGATGAGTCCGTAGCGCTCGACGTCGAGTGGCTGCGACAAAAAGCAGCTCGAAACATCGGCGACCAGCGGCACATCGCCGCAGTTAGGCAGCTCGCGGTACATGGTGCCAAAGATGGTGTTGTTCTGGCAGATGTAGACGTAGTCGAGCCCGTCGCCCGCAGCCTCGGCGGCAATACGCGCGTTGATGTCGGCCATGTCGGGGATGCGGTCGAAGTTGGTGTCTTCGGAGCTCGCGAGCAGCACGGCCTCGCCGTACTTGGCGGCCTCCTTGTACGCCTTGTTGGCAAAGTTGCCGGTCACGATGTAGCCGGCGCGCCCGCGGCGCATGAGGTTCATGGGGATGCCCGCAAACTGCAGCGTGGCGCCGCCCTGCAAAAACAGGACACGGTAATTGTCGGGGATGCTCAGCAGGCGGCGTAGGGTTGCCTCGGCGTCGTCGATGATCTGCTGGTACATGCTAGATCGATGGCTCATCTCGAGCACGGACATGCCGCAACCGCGGTAGTCCATCATCTCGTCGGCGATCTCGGCGAGCACGCTTGTGGGCAGTGCGGCCGGGCCAGCTGAGAAGTTGTGCACACGTGCCATCTTCTAGTTCCCCCTCGTAGTCGTTTGAACGTTCGGGATACTTTAGCACAGTGGAGCGCTAGGCGCGACCGCATCACGGTAAAACTCGAGTGCGCCGCTATGATTTACAGGATGGTTACATGGGGGAGGGTTGTCTTGAGGCTCGCATCTGATCCGCCTCGATCTTCGCTTGTTTCCAGGGTCGAATGCGACCGTTTACCAGATCGTCGTAGCCACGCGTGATGGCACGTTGAATGCGATACTCGCGTTCTTGGATGGCGGTTAGTGCGCCCGTCTGATCGGAAATAGGCTTTACGTCTGGCATATGAAGCTCCTTACATGGAATCATATGTATAACTCAATGTTGAGTGTAGTGGAGGGTGGGGGTCCGATGCGAGGTGGCTTTGGGCGTGTGCGTGTCTGCATTCGCAAGCGCGTTTATCTGGCAAGTGTGATTTGGGGCGATCTCGTCAAAGCTGCTGAGCTGCGAAAATAACCGTTAACCGGATTTAATTTTGTTGCTCAACATTTGACACGCTGGTCGTGGTAACTTTTTTACCAACAGGTATGATTATTGTCATGTGCGCCGCGCCTGCCTGCCGGGCTGCGGCGCACTTGTGACAGCCTTTGACACCCTTGGAGCGTGCACTGTGGATGTAACCACAAAAAGCGTTCGGGGGGGGGGTGCTCACCCGCGAGCAATTCCTCCCGCATGAGATGCGCATCGTCGCTGTTCTGCGCACGCAGGGCGCAAGCGACGAGCAGGTCATTGTACGCGTAAAGAGCGATAACCTCTTTCAATATCCTACGGAGCGCATGGTTGCCAACCGCGCAACCGTGTGCCTTCGCCGCCTCGACGCCATGATGCCCACGGACGCCGCGTGCGCCGCGCGCGGCATCGACCCCAATACTGCCGCCGAGGCTGCGTTATCCCTAACCGGCCTTATGGCATCTGGTACTCCCACGCAGGCGGACCAGGCCATCTTTTACAGCATGATCTGCCGCTACGACATCGTGCGCGAGCTCGTGCTCGTCGAGGTGGGGGAGCGCCTGCAAAACTTCGACTATGCCTTCACGGCGGCTGACCTCAACGCCTTTATGACGCGCTTTACCACGGAGTATCCGGACGCGGCCCGCTGGACCGAGGCCACGGTCAAGCGCATTAAGGGCTCGCTGCGCCAGACGCTCCGCCACGCCGGCCTTATAGGCGAGGGTCAGGGCCCGGAGTCCGAACGCCTGTCCCCGCTCTTTCTCGACCCCGAGGTCGAGCAGGGCCTGGTCCAGCTGGGCGAGCAGCCTCTTATCGCGGCCCTTACCGGCAGGGCGGTGATGTAGCGTGGCTTCCGTCAACAGCGCTTCCGATTCCGTAGTCACCCCGGCGACCGATCTCACCACCAATATCGGCATCCATTCCCGCCAGAGTGTCGTGGCGGCGCATGCCCGCTCCGAGCGCGCCCGCCAAGAATTTGAGCGCCGCGCGCAGCTCCTGCGTGAGTGCCTGTGCAGCGAGGACTTTTTGGCCAACAAGGGCATAGGTAACGAGATCGGCTTCCATACCTTCTGCTACGACCCTGCGCTCGAGTTTGAGGCGCGTGCGTTATTTGACGTCCTTTCACGCGATGCCGAGGCCGGCAAGCTCCCGTGCACGCTCAAGGTCGTGAATCTCTACGACGCCGTGCTGGCAATTCTCGAAAAGCGCCGCGTCCTCAAGACCATCCCGCGCCAAGAGGAGCGTCGCGGTACCCAGCGCGTGCTCGAGGACGTGGCCAAGTTCGCCTCGCCCGAGAAAGTCGCCGCGTGCATCCTTGAACAAACCGAGCCGCACGTGCCCAGAGACGTCATCCTCCTCACCGGTGCAGGTGAGGTCTTCCCGTTCTTTCGCATGCACACGCTTCTCCACTGCATGCTCGCGGATTTTGATGATGTGCCGGTGATCGCCGCCTATCCGGGCAGCTTCAACGGCTCTTCCTTCCAGCTCTTTAACCGTCTGCCGGCCGATAACTACTACCGCGCCATCGATATCTCGTAAGCACGGCTCCCCGCATACAAGGCCCTGCCGCCGGTAACAACCCTTTGCCATAACGTTCCCAAACCCAAAGGAGCACCCATGGACAACACGATCATTCGCGACCTCTTTGCAAAAGACATCAACCGCTCCATCAACGGCGTGGTCAAGGTCCAGGATTCAAAAGACGAGTCCATCCGTCAGGAGCTTGACGAGTACGTGGTGACGCGCGAGCTGCAGGGGCACTTTGCCACGTTCTTCAAGGCCTACGGCGATGCCATCGATGTGCGCACCGACAAGATCGGCGTGTGGATCAGCGGCTTCTTCGGTTCCGGTAAATCGCACTTTCTCAAGATGCTGAGCTACCTGCTCGAGAATCGCCAGATTGGCGGTAAGAGCGCCATCCGCTACTTTGATGGCAAGATCGTCGACCCCATGGTCGCGGCTGCCATGGAGCGCGCCTGCTCGGTGCACACGCAGGCCATCCTCTTTAACATCGATAGTAAGGCGGGCCAGTGGAAGCAGGGCGATACGGCTCCCACGGCGCTGCTTCGCGGCTTTGAGCGCATGTTCTACGAGGCGCGCGGCTTCTACGGCGAGGACCTCAAGCTTGCAAAGCTCGAGGACTACATCGATTCCCTGGGCAAGACCCAGGAGTTCCGCGAGGCCTTTGAGCGCGTCAACGGCGAGTCCTGGCTCCAGACCCGCGACACCTACAGCTACTTTGAGGACGACGTGGTCGAGGTGCTGCAGAGCGTGCTCGGCATGAGCGAAAAGGCCGCATGGAACTGGCTCGAGGGTTCTGAGGACGAGGTTTTGGCCCCCGATGTTTTTGCCAAAAAGGTCAAGGACTACGTAGACGCTCGGGCAGCGGCCCACGGCGGCAACTTCCGTTTGCTCTTTATGGTCGACGAGGTGGGTCAGTTTATTACAAACGACCAGGACCCAAGCCTTATGCTGAGCCTTCAGACCATCGTCGAGGAGCTGGGTGCCGCCTGCGGTGGCCGCGTGTGGGTGATGGTCACGAGCCAGGAGGCCATCGACAACCTGAGTCTGCCCGTGGGCAACGACTTTTCAAAGATCCAAGGCCGCTTCAATACCCGCCTCTCGCTTTCCAGCTCCAGCGTGGACGAGGTCATCCAGCGCCGTGTGCTCGAGAAGACCGCACCGGCGGCCGATATGCTTGCACAGGTCTACGAGCAAGACGCCGCCGTCCTCAAAAACAACTTTACCTTTGAGGGTGGCTCGCGCTCCGACCTTGCCGGCTACACCAACTCCAAGGATTTTGTGGCCAGCTACCCGTTTGTGGGCTATCAGTTTAAGCTCCTACCCGACGTGATGACCGAGGTGCGCAAACACGGTGTCAAGGCTAAACACATGTCCACAGGCGAGCGCTCCATGCTGAGCGCGTTCCAGGAGAGCGCTCAGACCATCCAGCATGACCAGACCGGTGCGCTCGTGCCGTTCTGGCGCTTTTTCGACACTATCTCCAAAGACCTTGAGCACGGCATCATCCAGGTGGTCGACCGCGCGGTCCGCGCGGCCGAGAACGCGGAGGGCCTTGAACCCTACGACGTTCAGGTGCTCAAGCTCCTGTACCTGATTCGTTACATCGGCTACGTCAAGGCCACGGTCGAAAACATCTCCGTCCTCATGATCGATAGCCTCGACGTGGACAAGCGCGCCCTCAAGGACCGCGTCAAGGAATCCCTCGCCCGTTTGGAGCGCGAGAACTACGTGGCACGCCAGGGCGATACCTATAGCTTCCTCACCGACGAGGAGCAGGAGATAGCGCAGGAGATCGCACGCACCCCGATCGATAACGCGCAGGTGATCGAGTCTATCAAGAAGCGCCTGTTCGACAGCATCTACACCGCGCGCAAGCTCAACCGCGGGACCAACGACTTCCCCTTTGACCGCTACGTGGATGGCTCGATTCATGGATCCAACATGGGCGGCATGGATCTATCCGTGGTGACCATGGCCAGCGATCTGGGCCGTGCGGACGATGCCGAGCTGGCATTGAAATCCGTGGATAAGGCCATCGTGGCCTTGAGCGACGAGGTGGATTATTGGGCCCCACTCGTCAACACCGCTAAGATTCGCATGTACGTCCAGACGCGCAACCTGCAGGAGCTACCGCCGAGTACCCGCCAGATCGTCGAGGCCAAAATGCGCGAGAAGGACTTTAACGAGAAAGAGGCTGACGCCCTTTTGGCTGAGGCGGTGCTCCATGCACGATGCGCCGTCAACGGGCGCATGATTGAGATCCGCGCGGCCAAGCCCGCCCAGGTCTTTGAGCAGGTGCTGGCGCAGCTGTGCGATGTGGTCTTTGAAAAGGCCGGCTATATCGGCGCGCCGGTCACGAGCGATTCCGATATCCGCTCCACTCTGGCGGGCAACGTTCAAGCGGGGCTCGCTGACATGAACGCGGGTAACACGCGTGCGCTTAAGGAAGTTGAGGACTACCTCAAAGTGCAGCACCAGCGCCATCTGGATACCGCTATGGGCGATATCCAGCGCCAGTACCAGCAAAGGCCCTTTGGCTGGCGCGAGGTCGACATCGCAAATGTGGTGGCGCAGCTTGTGGTGGAGCAGCGCGCGCAGGTGCTGTTTGGCGGCCAGACGGTTCAAGCTACCGATAGCCGCATGGTGGCGCTCCTGCGCAAGGATGCCGATAAGGCCCAGGTGCGCTTGCGCGTGCGCATGAGCGACCGGTTGCTGCGCGCCACGGGCGAGCTCATGCGTGATCTGTTTGATCTCAAGACCGTGCCCTCCAACGAGGATAAGCTCGTGGCCGAGCTCAAGGAGCGCCTTGAGGACTTGCGTGAGGTGTGCGTCGCCATGGCACGCGACTACTACACGGGCATCAAGCCGGCCTACCCGTATCCCGGTGAGGACGAGTGCGAGAAGATGCGCTCGGAGGTGGCCGACGTCCTTAAGGACCAGAACGAGGCCGAGGCGTTCTTGACCACGTTCACCAAGCATGAGGAGCGTTTGCTCGATGCCAAGGAAGACTTTGATAAGGTGGTTGAGTTCTTCGAGTCCAACCAGCGAACAGCGTTTGACCACGCCAAGGATTTCTTGAGCCGCACCGAGGGTATCGAGTATGCCTCCGATGACATTCCCAGCGCGGTTGAGAATGTGGCAAAGGTGCGTGAGGTTCTCAAAGATCCCAAGCCCTACGGCCGCATTAAAGACCTGCAGCCGCTTATGGATCCCGTCGAGGACGACATGAAAAAGCTGTTGGGCATCCGCCGCAATGAGTTTTTGTGCCGAATCGAGAGCGATCTGCAAGACCTGCAGGCACAGGCTGAGAGTCAAAAGGGCTTTGTCAATCAAGCCAAGGATGCCATAGCAGACGCCGGCGCCAAATACGAGTCGTTCAAAAACCGTGCCCACAGTGCTCAAAGCCTCAACGAGCTGAGTGTTGCCGCGACTAACTGGGCCAACTGGCTCAGCGCAGCAACCAACGGGATGTACGACGCTGTGGATGCGGCCCGCATGCGTATGGACAACGAGCGCCGCACCACCGAGGTCACGAGTACGGGTGAGGTGGTCAAGAAGATCTCCAACAAGGCCGTTGCGTCGTCAGCACCCACGCCTGCACCCGTGCCCCAGCGCAAGATCAAGACTGTGCGCCGCGCCGATCTGGCCAAGCCGAGTCGTCTCTTGTCCGCGGGGGACGTGGAGCGCTACGTGGAGGACCTGCGCTCCCGCCTTATGCAGGCGCTCACTGCAAACGACGAGATCCGTATCAACTAACCCGCGGAGCCACCGGTGCCAAAGCGCGCACCGGTGGCTTATGGCGTTTAGAAAGGCTCATCAACCATGAACGATTCTGCTCTTAAGAGCTTCTGCACCTGGGCCCGTACGGAGCTCATCAAAGGCGTGGAGGCGCAGATGGTGCGCTACGGCATCACCGAACCTGCACCCGCGCCCGTTGGGTCCGAGACCGTTAGCGGCCTGCCCCTAAGTCCGGCTGAGATTGAGCAACGCGACGAACTGCTGCGCATGCAGGCAGAGGTGGGTCACGAGGTGCTGCACGACCGTGCGGCCTACACCTGGTTCAACCGCATCGTGGCCATTCGCTTTATGGATGCACGCGGATGGCTTCCCAGCCGCATGCGCATGCTAAGTCGTGCGGACGGCAGCCATGGCAGCGAGGCCGTGGAGAACGCACTGGACGTGGAGA
Source organism: Collinsella sp. (assembly GCA_019424965.1). Lineage (GTDB taxonomy): Bacteria > Actinomycetota > Coriobacteriia > Coriobacteriales > Coriobacteriaceae > Collinsella. Next base: position 26,101 of record JAHYYL010000009.1, on the reverse strand, counting down.
TAGCGACGGCCGATACCGATCGCATAGCCGAGCTCAAGATGGCGGGCTTGGATGAACCGCTGTGGCGCTACCTGTTTGTTGCTCAGTGCGAGGAGCTTGCCGATTGCCTACCGGGCGTCTTTGAACGCGTGGGCGGAGCCATGGAGCTGCTGTTGCCCCAGGGCCTCATGATGTCCGACGGCGTGGTGGGCAAGCTCAATGCCGTCCTCACTGACGAGGACTGGCGCAAGGGCGTGACCGTTCTGGGCTGGATGTATCAGTACTACAACGCTGACGTTAAAGACGAGTTCTTCAAGTCCAAGCGCAAGGCAGCGGCGGCGGACATCGCGCCCGCCACGCAGCTCTTCACCCCCGAGTGGATCGTGCGTTACATGGTCGAGAACTCGCTCGGCCGTCTGTGGATGCTCAATAACCCGGGGAGTTCGCTGCGCGAGCGCATGGAATATTACATCGAGCCCGATGCTGAGCACGAGGACTTCATACGCATCTCGAGCCCCGAGGAGATAACCCTCTGTGACCCCGCATGCGGCTCGGGCCATATCCTGGTCTATGCGTTCGAATTGCTCTTCCATATGTACGAGGAGCGCGGCTATCGTGAGCGCGAAATTCCCGAGCTCATTCTTACTGAAAACCTCGCTGGCATGGAGATCGATCCCCGTGCAGCGCAGATCGCGGAACTGGCGCTTGCCATGTGCGCCCGCGAGCACGATCGTCGCTTTTTCAAGCGCGCCGTGCGCGCCGACGTTACCGTGCTCTCGAGCATCCCGCTGGGAGAGGACGAGCTCCCGGGCAACAAGAAGCTCGCCGAGGAGCTGAGCCATTTGGGCGAGATCGGTTCGCTGCTCAATCCTTCAGAGGACGAGATCGACGAGCTCAAGGCTGCCGCCGCGAGTTGTTCCGATGACCTTTTTGCCGCTACGGCCAAAACTAAGCTCGAAAGCGCTGCCGCCATCTGCGAGAAGCTGTCCCGTCGTTTTACCTGCACCGTTGCGAATCCTCCGTATATGGGCAGCAGCAGCTTTAATCCATTCATGAGCAAGTGGGTCAAGAGAAACTATCCCGACGTGAAGAGTGACCTGTTCTCTTCGTTCATCGTGCGCATTATGGACTTTGCTGGCGAGCACGGCGAAGTCGGAATGATGACTCCATTTGTTTGGATGTTTATCGGTAGCTACGAGAAGCTTCGAAATAGGCTTATCGATGACAAGACCCTAACCACGCTCATTCAGCTCGAGTATTCTGGCTTTGCAGGGGCAACCGTGCCCATCTGCACGTTTACCTATCACAATTCGCATATCGATGGTTATAAAGGCGGATACGTTCGTCTTGCCGATTTTACTGGCCCCGCGGTTCAGGCTCCCAAGGCGCTGGAGGCCATCCAAAACCCCGACTGTGGCTGGTTCTACCGCCGCAACGCCGACACCTTCAAACAAATCCCCGGCACCCCCATAGCCTACTGGGCCAGCGATGCTCTTGTTGAATCGTTCACAAAAGGAAAGAGGCTCGATGCCATTGCTACTCCGCGACAGGGCTTGGCGACGAGCGATAATGGCCGCTTTTTGAGGAAATGGTGGGAAGTGGTGCCTTCCAACACATCGCGAGATTGCAGTGGCAGGCCCGAGGCAAAGCAAAGTGGTTCCCGTTGGTTTCCGATTATTCGGGGCGGCTCCTATCGAAAGTGGTGGGGTGACTACGATGAGGTGGTTAATTGGTTTGATGACGGTCGGGAGATGAAGGAAGCAATTCTGTCCAAGTATACCTATCTCTCTACACCTGATTTTGTGATCAAGAACCAGAACGACTATTTCAAGCCCGCAGTTTCCTGGTCTAAAATTTCTTCCAGCCTCGCCTCCTTTAGGTTTGCACCTCGAGGGATGCTTTTTGAGGTAGCTGGAGCATGTCTTTTTGCGGAGCCGAACGAGCTTCGATACATCCAGGCTTTCTGCAACTGTTCCATTGCCGAAATTGATTTGGCGTTTATGTCGCCGACTCTAAACTTTGAGGTAGGCCAAATCGGTCAGTTACCGATCATCCAAGATAAGGCCGCCGAACCGACTGTTTGTTCACTCGTTGAAGACTCTCGCTCAATTTCAAAGGCTGACTATGACTCGTTTGAAACTTCTTGGGATTTCAAGCGTCATCCTTTAATTTAGCTGTCTTGTTAGGACTCACCTATCTTTAACAAAAGAACGTCATTGGATAGATTGGATTGAAATTAAATATGTCTGAAAAAAAGAAAGATGACAAGAAAAGAAAAGATGAAGGGGCGGGAGCAAAGAAGCCGGTCACGATTCCTGGACCCATAACAAGGTTAACGCAATTTACTTATGAAAAACCGGCGGGTTTACCTGATCGAAAAACCAAGTAGTAAAGGTGACTTTCATGGGCAAAAAGAACAAGCGACATGACGTCGATAAAAGCGCTCTCTCCAAGGAGGGGCAGATTAGCGATTACTTGAGAGACATTGTTCTTTCCTCACTTGAATTTGAAAAAGAGAGGGGGGATAGCTTAAATCGCTACGTTGATAACCTCATGGTTACCATCACGATTCTGTCCGTTGCGTACCTGGCGCCTCTCGACTATATTTCAAATATTCAAGGTCTTGAGGAAGTTTATGGGATTTCAACGAGGCAAATACTGTTTGTCTATTTGATTCTTCTTGGTCTTCTTGGCTGTGCTCTTGTTATAGCTGTCAGTGCAATATTTTTAAGGAGCAATATTGCACTCGCATCTCCTTCTGAACAATTTGATAGGTATTCGACTACTTACAAAGAGGCTTGCGACGAGGGCGGGCAAATTAGGGAACGGGACTTGCTTAAGTCCTACTGCTCTTCCCTAAACATTACCTATCGGGCTTACCTTTTGAAACATAACAACATGTGGAAGCGATTGAAAATATCAACTGGCCTGACTGTTCTGTCATTAATCATGGCATTCGTTTTTCTGTCCCATCTTTTATTGACTTTATTGTAGTTGTCGTCTCTCACTTATGGGATTTATTGATAGCCAGACTTGTCCTGAAGATATCGGTCGAGCATCGGAAGGCTTTCGCTGTTTTTCAGCTCACGAGTCTTGGTGTTTATTGATTGATGGAATGGGCTCGGGTTTTCTAACTTCTACTGTATTGATAAATTGAAAGGTCTGTAGTTATGGCCACTTTGCTTCAAGATAAATACGAGGCTCGCAAGGCCGAGGTCAATGCTCGCTTTGAGCAACTTCGCGCTAACGAGGAAGAGCTCAACCGAATCTTTGCCAAGATCTACAACATGGAGGGCGAAGTGCCCATCGAGGTCGAGGACAAGTACGTTTCGGTGGCGCGCATCTTTGACACCGCCGACGAGATTCCCGAGAGCTATAAGGGCAACAAACACGTGCGTACCAAGCGCGACGAGATCACCTCGCTCATAAGCTATGCCGTGGGCTGCATGTTTGGCCGCTATTCGCTGGACGTGGACGGTCTGGTCCTGGCCGACCAGGGCGCCACGGTCTCTGACTATCTGGCCAAGATGCCCGATCCCGATCACGTGACCTTTATGCCCGATGGCGACAACGTGTTGCCCATTACCGATGACGAGTACTTTGACGACGACATCGTGCGCTATTTTATTGACTTTGTGCGTACCGTGTACGGCGAGGAGACGCTCGAGCAGAACCTGGCCTTTATTGCCGAGGTGCTCGGCGGCAAGGGCACCTCGCGTGAGGTCATCCGCACCTACTTTTTGAAGGACTTCTTTAAGGACCACTGTCAGACCTACAAGAAGCGCCCCATCTACTGGCTGTTTGACAGCGGCAAAAAGAACGGCTTCAAGTGCCTTGTTTACATGCATCGCTATCAGCCCGACCTGTTGGCTCGCATCCGAACCGACTATGTGCATGAGCAGCAGGAGCGCTATCGCTCGCAGATCGGCTATGCCAACGATGCCCTTGCCAGTGCTGAGCGTGGTGAGCGCGTGCGCTTGGATAAGCGTGTCAAAAAGCTCAATGACCAGCTTAAAGAGACCATCGGCTACGAGGAGAAGTTGCACCACTTGGCAGACCAGATGATTAAGATCGACCTGGATGACGGCGTCAAGGTCAACTACGCCAAGTTTCAGGATGTACTGGCAAAGATCAAGTAAATGCAGATACGGTAAGGATATTCATGCCCAAGATCGATGTAGAAGAACAGCTTAAGCTGCGGTTTTTGCAGCCGTTGTCCGCATGCGCGCCGCGCCGTGTGGTGGTTTGGCACGATGCGGACGGCGAGTTTGCTCCTGAGTTTGAGCGATTGGCTGCCGAGGGTTTCGACGGCGTGGGGGCCGATGCCGGCGTAATGCCTGCTCACGGTGACTTTGAGCGTCCGGTGCGGTTTGTTGAGGCCTGCGAGGGCCGCATGTTTGCCGTCAAGAAGCACATCAACCGCGATGACCTTGCGAACGATATCTTGCTGTATCGCCGTTGCCCGCGCGGCAGGCTTGAGGGCGATTGGCTTGCCGATGTTGAGCTGTATGCCGATCAGTTCCAGGCTGACTATCTTTCGCTTTTAGCTGATCAGCTGGGCATCGAGAATATCGACGCCGTGCGCGAGAGCCTGCGCGAGCACAAGACCTTCTTTGATGCCAAGACCCGCTGTGCTAAGTTTGCCGCGTGCGTTCCGCACGCCGCGGGCGCATCCGATATCGAGCTTGGAATCCTTACGGTGATCTTTGGCGGCAAGGAGCCGGGCGACGCGCGGCCCGCGTTTGTGCTGCGCGGCTGCATGGCCACACTGCTGCACGAGGGCCCCGAGGCGCTGGCTGCGCTGGTGGATAAGTACAGCTTGCGCGACGTCCTCTCTGCCTTTATGCTGCGCTGCTATGGGTTTGATGGGCCGCTGTACGAGCGCGACTCACTGCTTATGCTTGCATCCCATGTGCTCCTTACGGCGGCATCCACCGCGCTTCCCGAGGGGGCGCTCAAGGGACTCGAAAGCTATGTGGCTCCCGCCTACGGCCCCTATTGTCTTGAGGCGGTGCGTACGTGGGACCGGGCCGCCGATGTCCAGGCATCGAGCGAGGACCTATTTGAGATCTGCCGTTTGGTAGAGGATGCCCGTGGACTCTTTGCGCGGTTCGAGACCCTGCCAATCGATGCGTTGGTCTCGCTTGACGTGTTCCCGTGCGTCAACGAGGCTGTGCTCTCACAGTTGTTCAGCTCGTTTGCTCAGGGTGCGGACCGTGTTGAGAGTGCGCGCGCATTTGCTGCGCGCCGTTGCGACCTAAGCTGGTACCGTCGTGTTGAGAGCTACTTTGACTTGCTTGCCGCTGTGGCCGATATGTGCGCGTTTAGGCAGGCACACGCGGGCGGGTTCCATCTGGCGCAACCCCAGCAGGTGTGGGATGCCTATACGTCCGATTGGTATTCCATGGATGCTGCCTATCGCCATATGTGCACCGCGTATTTGCGGGCGCGCTCTGTCGAGTGCGATGTGCTCGAGGAGCCTGCCCGAGCCGTGGTGGACTGGGCGGAGAATCTCTACAGCAACTGGTTTTTGGCCGATGCCAATGCCTGCTGGACATCCGCTGCGCAAGGGGAGTGGGCCGATTGCGGCTACATCGATGGCCCTGCACGGCAGGATGAATTCTACTGGCATGTGCTGCCCACCTTTGTGGGGTCTGCCAAAACGACGGTCGTTATCGTAAGCGACGCGCTGCGCTATGAGGTGGCCCGTGATGTCGCGGCGCTTCTCGAGCGCGAGCGCGGCGGCAACGTCAGGGTTTCTAGCATGCAGGCGGTCTTTCCCTCCATCACCGAGGTGGGCATGCCCGCGCTGCTGCCGCACCAAGCGCTTGAACTTGCAGCGGATGGCTCGCTTGTGTTGGCTGACGGCATGCCCACTGCGACGACTCCGCAGCGCGAGGCCGTACTTACCCACGTTGAGCCCACGGCCCGCGCTTTGCGCTCGAGCGCATACCTCAACATGGCGGGAACCGAGCGCAAGGCACTGCTCAAGGACTCCAAGCTCGTTTTTCTCTACCACAACAAGATCGATGCTACGGGCGAGAAGGCCGCTACGCAGGATGACGTCTTCGATGCCTGTGCGGACACCGTGGAGGAACTTGCTGCGTTGGCGCGTCGCGTGTGCACCGACGCCCCGGGCGCGCGTGTTGTTATAACGGCGGACCACGGCTTTATCTACACGCGTCGGGAGCTCAGCGAGTGCCAGATGCTCGGCAAGCCAGACCCTCCCTTCCTTGACGCTCCTGTCATGCACGGCAAGCGTCATCTGGTGGTGCCCAACGAGGCCGTGGCCAAGCTTTCGGAAGAGGCATGCGGGGTGTTTGTTAATGTTGGCATGGGACGTTTGGGTGCCGGTTTTGAGGGATTTGCCCCGCGCGAGAACGTGCACTTCAAGCGTCCCGGCGGCACTAACAACTACGTCCACGGCGGCATGAGCCTGCAGGAGCTCTGCGTGCCCGTTATCGGTTTTTGGCGTGCGCGCTCGGGTTCCAAGGACTTTGTCGACACGCGCGCGGCGACGCTGCGCGTGCTAAGCGAGGGACGCCGAGTGACCAACTCGCTCTTCTCGGTCAACTTGATCCAGGAAGAACCTGCCCAAGGTAAGGTCTTGCCGTGCGAGTACGAGCTGGTGTTTACCGATGCAAGTGGCAACGAGGTGAGCGATACGGTCAAGGCGCATGCCAACAAGACTTCTGTTAACTCGCAGGAGCGCGTGGTGCATGCCAAGTTTGCGTTGCATGCAGCGGATGGATTCTCGGCCAAGGGTCCGTACTATCTGGTCTGCCGCGAGCGCGAGACGGGCAAGATCGTTTGGCGCGAGACGTACACCATCGCTGTTTCGTTTGCCCCTGTTGCTGACTTTGGTTTTTAGGAGTGTGCCCTATGTTTGATAGCCATGACGACGATCTGTGGGAAGTTCCCTCGATTGATGTGAGTGCGCCGGTGGAGGCCGCGGTGCCTGCGGTGGAGGCTGTGCCTGCCCCGGAGGCCGTGGCCGCCGCGCCTGTTCTGGAGCCGGTGGCGGCCGCTGCGCCCGATGAGGTTGCGGCACCCGCCGAGGACGAGTCCTCGACCGATGGCTATGCCCAGGCCGTGGCCGACGCTCCCGAGGACGACGGCTATGACATGGATGTACTGGACGGCAAGCTGCTCGAGCACTTTGGCGGCAAGATCGTGCGCAAGGACCTCACGGCCCTTATGAAGCGTGGCGCCAACGTGCCTACCTTTGTGCTGGAGTACTTGCTGGGCATGTACTGCTCAACAGACGACGAGGATGCCGTGGCGGAGGGCCTGGAGCGCATCCGCAAGATTCTCACCGATAACTATGTGCGCCCCGACGAGTCCGAGCGCATCAAGTCCAAGATTCGCGAGCTGGGGCGCTTTACCATCATCGATAAGGTGACGGCCAAGCTCGACGAGTACAAAGACATCTACGTGGCGTCGTTTGCCAATCTGACCATTGAGCCGTTTGTGATGCCGGCCGAGTACGTGCGCGACTACTCCAAGATTCTGCAGGGCGGCATTTGGTGCATCATGAGTATCGAGTATCGTCATCCCATGGAAGAGGAAGACGAGTTTGGCATGGAGGTCTTTGGCGATGATGCGCCGCGCCGCTCCAAGGCCAAGCGCAAAAAGCGCGGGCCCGAGGACTCTCCGTTTAGCGTGGCCTCGCTCACGCCCATCCAGATGCCCAACCTGGACCTGGACGCCATGATCGACGAGCGCCAGTATTTCTCGCGCGACGAGTGGCTCAACATGCTGCTGCGCTCTGCCGGCTATGAGCCCAGCGAGCTTTCGGAGAAGGAGCGCCTGCATTTTATCGAGCGCATGGTGCCGCTGATCGAGCGCAACTATAACCTGTGCGAGCTTGGTCCCCGCGGTACCGGCAAGAGCCATATCTACAAAGAGGTCTCGCCCTACGCCATCTTGCTTTCGGGCGGGCAGACCACCACGGCCAACCTGTTCGGCCGCATGAACTCCATGCGCGCCGATCGCGTGGGCTTGGTGGGTCACTGGGATTGCGTGACGTTCGACGAGGTCGCCGGCATGCGCTTTAAGGACACCAACGCCGTGCAGATCATGAAGGACTACATGGCCAGCGGCAGCTACGCGCGTGGCCGCGACCAGATTAACGCCGATGCCTCCATGGTCTTTGAGGGCAACATCAACGACACCGTGCAAAACGTTCTTAAGACCACGCACCTGTTTGATCCGTTCCCGCCGGAGTTTAACAACGATTCGGCCTTCTTCGACCGTATCCACTATTACCTGCCGGGCTGGGAGATTCCCAAGATGCGCTCGAGCCTGCTGACCGGGCATTACGGCTTAATCACCGACTGCCTGTCGGAGTTTTGCAAGGAGATGCGCCGCAAGGACTTTACGCATCATATCGACCGCTACTTCCGCTTTAACAGCGACTTTAACAAGCGTGACGAGATCGCCGTGCGCAAGTCCTTTAGCGGCCTGGCCAAGCTGCTGTTCCCCGACGAGGCTATGGACAAGGACGACGTTCGTTGGCTGCTGGACTACGCCATCGAGGGCCGTCGCCGCGTAAAGGAGCAGCTCAAGATTATGGCGGGCGTCGAGTTTATCGACGTCAACCTGGGCTATATGGATGCCGACAATCCGCAGGACGTGCACGTGGTGCGCGTGCCCGAGCAGTCCGAGGATACGCTGATTCCCGACGGGCCGCTGCTGTCCGGTCACGTGTTTGGCGTGGGCAGGTCGCAGGGCGGCGAGGTTGCCGTGTACAAGTTGGAGAACAAGGCCGTTGCCGGCGAGTGCAAGTTTAAGCACGAGGGCGTGGCCTTTAACAAGCCGGTGCGCGATACGCTGGAGGCCGCGTTCGACAACTTTGTGAACCTGGCGAACCGCGTGGCGCCGGGCATGCACATCGGCTCCAAGGATTATTTGCTGTTCTACAACGACCTGCAGAGCAAGGGCCTGTCCGAAGAAGTTTCGCTCGCCGAGTTTGTGGGCCTGTGCTCTGCGGCGTGCAACCGTCCGGTGATGCCCGCGCTGGCGATTCCGGGAATCTTACGTATGTCGGGCTCCATGGACGAGATTCGTGGGCTCGAGGACATTATGCGCGTGGCCAAAAACGCCGGCGCCAAGCGTGTGATTTTGCCGCTGAGTGCCATCGCGGGTCTGCAGAGCGTTTCGTCCGAGATTATCTCGGGGCTGAGCCCGGTGTTCTACATGGATGGCGACCCGGTCGATGCCGCGAAAAAGGCGCTGGATCTGTAGGGGTGCGAGCGTGCGGGGCGTCCGGTGCTCGGGCGTTCCGCGAACAGTTGGTGCGTAGTGCGTGAGGAGGCCTTTCCATGGCGGACGAGCGTTCTGTTGGTGAGCTGCTCGACGAGCTGTTTGGCTTTGAATCGGTGGCCAAGCGCCAGGCGGCGCTTGAGCAGTACGATCGCGGAGAGTTGGTGCGCAAGGCGCGCTCCCGCGAGCTGCTGGGCGTACTTAGGGGCGTCGAGGCTGCCGAGCACGCTGCGCGCGACTCTGCCGTGCGGGCTGTTGACGGGTATGTTCGCCGTGTTGAGGGCGCTGCGCTTGCACGCGCTCGCAAGCAGGCGGGCGTTGCGGGTCCGCTGCAGATGGAGCGCCGCTATGCTGCCTTTTTGCGCATGGAGGACAAGGCCGAGTTGCTGGCGCGCCTGGAGCAGACGCTTTCGTTTATCGAGGTAAAGTTACGGGCCAATACGGCGGCCAGGGTTCGTGCAGCGTACGATGCTGCGGGAGCTATGGTGCTGCAGTCCGTGGCGCGCCTGAATGACGTGCGCGTTGTGGATGCCGTGCCTTTGGATGCCGACCTGCTGTGTACGCAGCTGGAGCAGTTGCATTGTGCCGCCGATGCGACGGACCTTGCGGGCATGATCGCAGCGACGTTTGAGTCCGAGCTGAGCGCGACTGGCCCGCAGAGCGCTGACGGGTTTGTGGGCGACGTGGCCGGTGATGTTGCTGGTGATGTGGTGTTGGAGCGTGAACTTACCAACGTGCGCGGCGCTGCGCAGCGAGCGCGCTTGGCGGCACAGGCATATCGGGCGGAGCGCGCCGTCCGCATTGCGAGGAGCACGGTGGAGCCGGTATCGTTGCCCGAGTCTGCGTGCGTTGCGTGCGAGACGGCGTGCGATACCGGGGAGCTTTCCGAGTTGCTCGCTCAGGTTAAGAAGTCGTTTGTGACCTACCGCCGTGTTGTTGCCGACGGCGGGTTGTTCTGTGCGTTTGGCACGGGCTCCCCGCACGGCATTTGTTGTGGCACGAGCTATTTGGACTACGATTCTCGGCTTGATGAGGACGTGCTGGTGGGCGAGTACGATGGTGCAACCAGGCATACTGTTCGGCGAGCTGGTAGATGAGGCTTCGACTGAGGGCGGCGACTCGCTCGAGGTTGCCGTGGCGCGCATGCGCGAGTTTAACGGACGTTGCTACGATGGCGTGTTTGACGAGGATCCCGCGCGCCATGTGAATGCGTTTTGGTATGGACTCAAAAAGCTCAGCCAGTATTGCGAGGCCGCCGTGCGCGTAGATGAGCGTGCTTGGGATTGCTTTATCGATAAGGTGCAGTTCGCCTACGATGAACCCGTGGGGCGCCTGGCCACGCAGATGGACGACAAGCAGGTTGCGGCTTTTGTTGCTGCCGTGGACGCGCTCGGTGCTAGTGAGTAGGGTCCTGGTCTGGTAGGAGGTTTCATCTTGAAGATCGACGTTGATGTAGATCAGCTGCGCGAGAGTCAGCTCGATCGTGCGGGGAGTGCGGCAGGCGTTGGCTTTCCCGCTGCCATGCTCGACGTGATGGATATCGAGGACGAGTCGCCCCAAGAGCTCCTAGCCCGAGCCGAACGCGAGGGTCTCGACCTCCGCGACTTTGCCGTCGACGATGACTAGGGTAGCTAATTTGAGACGGGGCGTCTGCACCCGCGGCTGCGCGAAGATGAACGATAAACCGTCGCAATGGAGTCTAATGAGCTCGCGACCGTTCTTTTTTGACTGCCTGCTGGCTAAGTGAGTAGGCTTTATTGGAAATCCTGAGCACACGACAAATTTGCTTTAACAAACTCGCAGGTCACAGACTTGTGCTTTGGTGACGTGGTCGGCGATTCGGTAAAAGTCTACTCACTTAGTTTTGAGAGACGCTAATTGTCCGCAACGAGATCCTAGCCGGGGCGATTTATGCTCAAATATGGTCAATTCGGGACGGCTACCCCTAGCCACTACGACGCCAGCGTGGCGATGACGGCTTCGTCGCCGGCGTATATTAGGGTGTCGCCGTCGGGGATGATCGTTTGGCCTTCGCGCTTGAGCATCACGACGATAAACGGGTGCTTGCCTTGCGGCACGTCGCGCAGGCGCTGACCGGCCAGGCGTCCATGGGGCGTTACGGTGACCTCGCGTAGCGTAACCTCGGCACGCTCTTCAAACGTTGGCGCGGCCATAACCAGAAGGTCGCCTTCTTGGATCACGGTGTCGCCATTGGGCAGTACCGGGTGCGCCCCGTCGCGCAGCACCAGGACCACGAGCATGTCCGTCGCGCTGCCAATATCGGCGAGCGAGCGCCCGGCAAACGGATGACCAGCGCCCACCTTGAGCTTTACAAACGACATGCCGTCCTCGTCGCGGTAGTCGTTAAAGGTGCGGCGCACGTCGCCGGCCGCATCGATCATATCGAGTTTCTTCGCCACCGCTGGCAGTAGCGAACCCTGCACCACAATGCTCGATACGGCAATCACAAACACCAGGTCAAATAGGTCGTGTCCGCCGGGAACGCCGGTCACCACGGCAAAGAGGCTAAAGACGACCGAAGCCGCGCCGCGCAAGCCCGCCCAGCTTACGAGCGCGACCTGGCGAGGGCTCGTCTTAAAGGGCGCCAGCAGCAGACCGACGGCGATGGGGCGGCTCGCAAAGAGCATAAACGCCATGAGCGCCAGGCCCGGCAGCAGCATTTGCGGCAGGCGGGCGGGCGTCACGAGCAGGCCGAGCAAAAAGAAAATGGTCATCTCGGCCATCTCGGTGAGGGTGTCGAAGAAGTGCGCCATCTCGACCTTGCCGGTGATGTCGCTCGCGCCCAGCACAATGCCGGCCAGGTACACGGCCAAAAAGCCGTTGCCACCCAGGTAGCTCGGCAGCGCGTAGGCGATGATCGCCACGGCGAACAAAAAGATAGTCTGCGCACCCTCGGCCGTTGCGTGTGCGCGTTCAATCAGGCGGCCCGCCGCCCAGCCGATGGCAAGGCCTAGGCCTACACCCAGGATGACCTGCTTGGCCAGCAGTATGGGAATGTTGATGTCGCCGCCAGCTGCGAGGGTGGCAAGTACCGCGGTGAGCATGTAGGCGACGGGGTCGTTGGAGCCCGATTCGACCTCGAGCAGCGAGTCGGTGCCGCCCCTCAGCGACAGGCTGTGCTCGCGCAGCACGCTAAAGACGCTGGCCGCGTCAGTGGATGCCACGACCGATCCCAGCAGCAGGCCACCAATCCAGTCAAAACCCAGCACGAAGTGCGCAAACGCACCCGTAATGCCGGCAGTGATGACGACGCCGAGCGTGCTCAGCAGTACCGCGGGCACGGCGACGGGTTTGGCACGGTCGATGTTGGTGTTAAAGCCGCCGTAGAACATGATGAACAGCAGCGCCGTGCTGCAGACGGTTTCGGTGAGCGCGTAGTCGCTAAAGTCGATGTGCGCCGGACCGTTGACGCCGAGCAGCATGCCGAGCGCAATAAAGATGAGGAGGGTGGGGAAGGGGAGTTTTTTGCCGACGGGTTTGATGGTCAGGCACAAAATGATGACGAGGCCGATAAAGAGAAGTATCTGGTTCATGGATAGTGTCCGCTCCTGGGTGGTTGGCGTGGCACGGTCAGTTGTCTGCGGTTATTTGTACCCAAAGGTGGTGGGTTTATGGGGGCGGATTACGGGCGTGCGCGATATCGTCATAGACGGCTGCCGTCTTTGCCTCTGCTCGGAAACCCTTTCCAGCTTTATTGCAACGGAGTACAATGGGTAACGTTTAAGTTCAACTTGAAGTTTTAGTTGCGGCGCCGGGCTTAGACCGCAATGCAAGGAGAGGCGTACCATGGCGATCTATGTGACATCTGATGCTCACGGGCACGTGCGTGCGCTTGACGAGGCCCTGTCTAAGATCTCGTTGACGTCCGACGACACGCTGTACGTGCTGGGCGACATGATCGATCGCGGGCCCGATCCGGTCGGCGTTATTAAGCTCGTGCGCTCGCTGCCCAACGCCCACGTGCTCAAGGGCAATCACGAGCAGATCATGCTCGATGCCATCATTGGCCAGGACCCGCTCGATGCCGAGACCTGGGATATCAACGGTGGCTGGACGACGAGCGAGCAGCTCAACGACATGGAATTTGAGGCATACGAGGAGCTCGTGCGATGGATGGCCGCGCTGCCGCTCTACGCGGTGGCCGAGACCGAGGAGCGCCCGTACCTGCTGGTGCATGCCGGCATCCAGACCGAGGCGGCGCGCGCGTTTTTGCTTGAGCATGGTGTCGATTGCGGTGACGGCAGGGGAGCGGTCGATGCCGATAGCGAGCTGCTGCGGCAAATGCTCGCCGTGCAGTCGTCTGATGACTTGCTATGGATTCGCCACGGCTACTGGGATACGCCGACAGGGCTGCTTTCTGCCGAGGGCAAGGGTCCGGTCGTGGTGAGCGGCCACACGCCCACGGTGTCGCTTGGGCGCTATTGCGTGGTGGATGGCCTGGCGGGGCTCGATGAGGAATCGGGCCGGGGGCGTTTTGTGCGCCTGGGCGGCGAGGATACCGCCGGCGTGCCCGATCGCATCGATATCGACTGCGCCGCCGCCACCGGCTCCGAGTTCGGCCGCGTCGGGATCCTGCGCCTGGATGATGGTGCGGAGTTCTACGCGAATATCAACCCGGGCGAATAACGGGTGCAAGGGGTAGTTAATTTGGGAAGGGTTTTTTTGACTACTTTTGCCCTTCTGCCCGCTAATTGATTTCTCTGGGACGGGGATTAAATAATCATTTGGCTGCCCGCTGGCTAAGTGAGTAGACTTTTTTGGAAATGCCGAGCAGCCGGCAAATGTGCCTCAATAAAACCGCAGGTCACTGACTTGTGTTTTGCCGGCGTGGTCAGGGATTCGGCAAAAGTCTACTCACTTAGTTTTGCGTGTCGCAAATCGTCCGCAACGAGACCCCAGCCGGGGTGATTCCATCGCAAATTAGCTCCCCATTGCACCGGTTAGGCACCGTACGGATTGCGGTCGCGTTCGATACGTTGGCGGATGTGGGCGTACTCGATAATCAGTAGCACCAGGAGTAGGGCCATGATGGCTAGGTAACTCACCACAGCGCCCATCAGACCCAGCATTAATCAGGATCACCGGCAGCACCACGCTTGCGGCGAAGCAGATCAGGTAGATCTTGGTGACATCGCCGGCGTGGCGCAACACCGTGATAATGGCGTAGATAAAGTCGATTGCCGCGGTGATGCCGCCGGCGACAACCATTAGCAGTGCCAGCGTGCGGTAGCGCTCAAAGTTGAGGCCGTACATAAAGCTCATGATGGGGATGCCGGGGCCTGCCATAAATGCGGCGCACGCTCCAGTAATGACCACGATCAGTGCCATAACGGCAACAATAATCAGGTCAAAGCGGCGACGCTTGCGCGGATTCGCCCAAATGCTCGACAGACGCAGGAGCTGCGGTTTGTAGACAAATCCGATGCTCAGCAAAATAGCCTGCGCCGGAAAGAACAGTGCATTAAAGTACAGCTGATACTTGTAGGCCAGCGTGCCCTCCATCACAAACTTGGGCATGCTTTCGATGAGGTTGAACAGGAACAGCGCGCCAAAGAGCGGGGCGCACTGGACAAACAGGCGGCCGACTTCGCGCGGGCTCATGCGGCGTGATTTTTCGGTTTCGAGCAGGGCGAGCGGGGCGGTGACCAGCGCGAGCGAGGCAATCGCGGCGATGCCCATGGCCATGGCGGCGATGGGCATGCTGCGCGTGAGGAACAGTGCCACGCTAAAGACCGCGATGACGCCGACGGAGCGTAGCGTTTGGCTCATGCCGGCCAAATAGAGCTTGTCGGCCTGCTGCAGGCGGCCCTCGTACACGTCGGCGATGCCGTCGATCACCTTATACAAGTAGACGCCTAGGCCGATCGTGGCCATCTGCGCATCGTAGCCGCGGGCGCTGCTGTACATGAGGCCGCAGCCTAGGGCGAGCGCTCCGCAGAGCCAGCGGTTGAGCTGGTAGGAGGCGAAGGAGGTTTTTTCGTCGATGTCCGAGACCTGAAAGTTGCGCACGCCGTAGTTGCACGCGATCATGATGAGCGTGCCGGTGACAAAGGCGATGGAGAACTTGCCAGCCTCCTCGGCGCCTACGAGTTGCGTCGACACAATGGTGAGCAGCGGAAACGCCATGCCCCAAACGGTGGTACCCAGGGTGTTCCAAAGGTAGTCGCGACGGGTGGCGTGATCTTCGTACTCGGCTTCTTGCGTGGAGAAGCCGCCGCCGTAGACAGCGCCGAGCAGGCGGTTCCACCATGCGTTAACCATGCGGTGGATGGGGCCGGGTTGGCGATCGCGCTCGCGACGACGGCGTGTGGCCTGGCTGCTGTCGGGACCGCCGGCGTTACGTTGGCTTAGTTCTTGGATTCGCGCGAGCTCTTCGGCAGTGTGCGATGCGGGGAACAGGCCGTTCTCGATGCGTCCGCCCTGCCCGTGCGCCCCGTCCGATACGGTGGGGTCGGCGACGCCATTGCGGCGGGCGATGGCGCGGCGAATGCTATCGATGGGCGTGATGCTCAAAGCGGAGTCCTTTCTATTGCTGCGCTCTAGTATAGACGCGACGGTGTTCGTTCGTGTTTTTGAACAGGTTGTTCGATAATTTCGGCGGCGCCATTCAGTAGCCGGCACTCGGGGACGTTCCTTATGTGCCGGCACTTTAGGAACGTCCCCGAGTGCCGGCATCCGGGGACGCTCCTTGGTTGTTGCCTGTTCAAGAGTGTCCCCAACGATTAGTCGTTTAAAAACGTCCCCAATGACTAGGCCGCTTGCCTGCGATTTTTGACCGTTGGGCGGGCTTGCCGCCCTTGCCGCAAAAACGTTTTTGCATATCGGGTACAACGGGCTTTACGTGAGTAAAGTGCGCGTCGTGTCCTCGTGTCGCGTTTTTAAAGGAGGCCCCATGCCTGGTGTTACCCCTGCAGATGTTTTGTCCAACTTTGGTATTACGCTGGTCGAAGATCCCGCCGAGAATCAGCCCCGTCTGCTGGTCGATCTACCCGCCGCGGAGCTCGTCGAGCACGCTATCCGCCGCGAAGAAGGCCGCATGGCATCCAACGGCGCGCTGGTGATCGAGACGGGGGAGCGCACTGGTCGTTCCCCCAATGACCGCTTTATCGTTGACACGCCCGACGTGCACGACAAGATCGCCTGGGGCGCCGTCAACCGACCGCTTTCGATCGAGAGCTACGAGACCATCAAGGCCGGCATCGTCGACTACCTCAACGAGCGCGACGTGTTCGTCACCCGCGGCATGGCCGGCGCCGACCGCAACCACACGCGCCGACTGCTCGTCGCCTGCGAGCGCGCCAGCCAGGCACTCTTCATTAAGCAGATGCTCGCCCGCCCGCTTGCCCGCGAAATCGCGCGCACCGGCGAGCCGGACTTCTGTGTGCTCGCCGCGCCGGGCTACCAGTGCGATCCCGCCATCAAGGGCCTCAACTCCAGCGCCGCCGTGGTCATCAACTTCCAGGAGCGCGTGATTTTGGTCGCGGGTACCGGCTACTCCGGCGAGATCAAAAAGTCCATCTTCAGCGTCATGAATTACCTGCTGCCCGTCGAGGACGACGTGCTGCCCATGCATTGCTCGGCCAGTATGGATCCCGTCACGCACGAGACCGCGGTGTTCTTTGGCCTGTCGGGCACCGGCAAGACCACGCTTTCGGCCAACCCCACGCGGCTGCTGATCGGCGACGACGAGCACGGTTGGTCCGACATGGGCATCTTCAACATCGAGGGTGGCTGCTACGCCAAATGCGAGGGCCTGGACGCGTTCCACGAGCCTGAGATCTTCAACGCCGTCCGCTTTGGCGCGATCTGCGAAAACGTGGTGCTCGACGAGAGCCGCAAGCCCAACTACGATGACGTCTCGGTCACGCACAACACGCGCGTGGCCTACCCTGTGGAGCACATTCCCAACGCGTGGACCAAGGGCATGGGCACCACTCCGAGCGTCGTGCTGTTTTTGACCTGCGACGCCTTTGGCGTGCTGCCGCCCATCTCGCGCCTGACGGCCGACGCCGCCATGTATCACTTTGTGACGGGCTTTACGGCCAAGATCCCCGGCACCGAGGTCGGCGTCACCGAGCCCACGCCCACGTTCTCTTCGCTGTTTGGCGAGCCGTTTATGCCGCTCGACCCCATGGTCTATGCCAAGATGCTCGGTGAGCGCATCGCCGACGGCCGCACGCGTGTGTACCTGGTCAACACCGGCTGGATTGGCGGCGGCTACGGCGTGGGCCATCGCATCGAGCTTGCCTACACGCGCGCCCTGGTGGCCCGCGCCCTCGACGGTGCCATCGAGGACAGCGAATTCGTGCATGACGATATCTTTAACGTTGACATTCCCGGCACGTGCCACGGCGTGCCCGACGGCATCCTGGTGCCGCGCCAGTACTGGCAGAGCACCGCGCGCTACGACGAGGCGGCGCACAACTTGGCCGTGATGTTCGAGGAGAACTTCGAGAAGAAGTACTCGCACCTGCCCGAGTCCGTGAAGGCCGCCGGTCCGCACGCTCAGGTGCACGCCGACGCCCGTCATCGCGGCCGCGGCCTGCTGGGACTCCGACACTAGCGTCGCCGCGAGTCCATATCCGCCACAAAGGGGACAGGCACCTTTGTGGCGGTTTTGCTTGGGCGAATGACTCGGGTTACAATACGCCTGACATATCGCCCCCTTCTCCGGATGGGGGCAGCGTAAGCGCTCTTGTGGCGGCACCGTAGGACTTTGAAGGTGGCCGTCGTAAGGGCGCTTTTTGTTTAGGCACCCGGGCTCGGGCGCATGCTATGAAGGGAGAGCACATGAAGAGTTTCGTTGCCGAGGATTCGTTTTGGGAGCTATTTCCGCAGGCGGCTGTCGGTGTTGTGGTCGTAAAGGGCATGAAGCCCGCGGCTCAGATTCCTCAAGAGGACGTTGATGCGATTGCCGCGTTGCTCGACCGCGCCAATATCGATGCGGAGCGTCACCTGACGAGTGATACCATCAGCGAGAATGCGCCGGTTAAGGCATGGCGCGAGGCATA
Organism: Collinsella sp.; assembly: GCA_019424965.1. Lineage (GTDB taxonomy): Bacteria > Actinomycetota > Coriobacteriia > Coriobacteriales > Coriobacteriaceae > Collinsella. The sequence continues at coordinate 7,826 of JAHYYL010000009.1, read as the reverse complement.
TCGCCTATTCAAGACCAAGAAGGGCGCGCGGTGCTCAATTGAGAACCTGCTCAAGCGCGTGCTCAAAGGAAAGCCGGTGGGCCACATTACGCCCGCGGTGGACATCTACAACACGGTGTCGCTGTCCTACGCGCTGCCCGTAGGCGGCGAGGATTTGCACGCGATTGAGGGAGACCTTTGCCTGAAGGTGACCGACGGTGGCGATTCATTTCTGCCGCTTGGCGAGGAGACAGATGACCCGACGCTGCCCGGCGAGCTCGCCTACATCGATGATGCGGGCGCCGTATGCCGCTGCTGGAACTGGCGCGATGGCGTTCGAACGGCGTTGTCCGATGATTCGGCCGATGCTTTCCTGGCGATTGAGTGCGTGGAGCCCGAGCGGATGGGGGATTGCCAGGCCGCGATCGATCGCTTAGCCGAGCTGCTCGAGCGCTATCTGGGAGCGACGGTTGTCGTTAAAACGCTTGTGACCCGCGACAATCCTTGCGTGGGGCTGTAGCGAAGTCTGCGGATCAAACTCGATGCCCCAAACCACCACAAAGGTGCCTGTCCCCTTTGTGGTGGTTTTTATGTTGAGGGGTTAACAAATGGGATATTTGGGTACGGGTGTTGCCTTGTGCGGCTAAGATGTTTACCCGTTAGCATCATGTAAGCGAAAGGCGGTCGTCACCATGCAGCAGAACGACGAGACACGTTTTGAGGACTTTGTCGGACTGATCAGCGGCCTCTACAAGGAGATTCAGCGTATCAAGACGTCCGAAGGCGCAAGGCTGGGCCTCAAGGGCTCCGACGTTATGTGCCTGTACTATCTTGAGCGCAGCAAGGACGGCCTGACTGGCGCCGACCTTGCCCGCATGGCCGGCGTTACCCGTGCCGCCGTTTCGCGCACACTGGCACATCTGGAGGAGGGCGGCTACGTCGAGGTTGACGACTCGGGTGATGCGGCCGTCAAGTATCGTGCTCCGGTGCGCCTGACTGCCCTGGGCGGCGAGAGCATGAGCGAGGCCGATCGCATCATTCGCGAGGTGCTCGATACCACCGGCAAGGCCATGGGCGTGGAGCAGCGCGAGCAGATGTATGCATCGCTGCGCACGATCCTCAACACCCTGCGCGAGATCTAGAGCCGCGCTGGCGCTAGCTTTCAGCCAAGAACTGCATCGTCCCGTTTGAGCGCGTACGCCGTGCCGGGACATTGCTGTCAAAATTCCCTGCGCGAGACCTGCGCAAGAAAGGATTCGTTATGTCCGTCCGCATTATTACCGATTCCGCAAGCGATATGTCGCCGGCGGAGCACCCCGCTCTGCGTGTTCTGCCGCTGTCCGTCACCTTTGGCACCGATGTGTATATGGATGGCGTCGACATCGATCACCAGCGCTTTTACGAGATGCTTGTGGAGCGCGATGAGCTGCCCAAGACCGGTCAGGTCAACCCGTACGCCTTTTCGCAGGCGATTGCCGAAGCGCGTGAGGCCGGCGATGAGGCCGTGATTATTACCGTGGGAGCCAAGCTCTCGGGCACCAACCAGAGTGCTCGTACGGCACTTGCCGAGGCGCCGGGCGGCGACATGTTCGTCGTGGACAGCAATAACGTGACCTTGGGCGAGCGCGTGCTGGTCGAGTATGCGCTGCGCCTGGTGGACGAGGGCCAGGGCGCGGCTCAGGTTGCGGCGGCTGTCGAGGCCGTGCGCGACCGCGTGGTCGTCATCGGCCTGCTCGAGACGTTGGAGTACCTGGTGCGCGGCGGTCGCCTGTCTGCTGCGGCCGGTGCCGTGGGTACGCTGCTCAACGTAAAGCCCGTGGTGGCTGCCGAGGACGGTCTGATCGTGCAGCTGGGCAAGGCGCGCGGTTCCAAGAACGGACGTAACCTGCTCAACCAGAAGGTCGAAAAGGCGGGCGGCATCGACTTTTCCATGCCGCTGGCGCTCGGCTATACGGGCCTTTCGGATGCGGTGCTCAAGAAGTATATCGAGGACAGCGCGGCACTGTGGGCTGGCCACACCGAGGGCGAACTGCCCGTTCACACCATCGGCGCCACCATCGGCACCCATGTAGGCCCCGGCGCCGTAGCCGTAGCCTTCTTCCAGCCCGTTAACTAGCCCACCTGCCAAAACCACCACAAAGGGGACAGGCACCTTTGTGGTGGTTTATGCTATTCCGGGTGGAAGGGAGCGAGCAATGGCGTCTGAGGGCTTTTTTGAGCGGGTGTACGAGGTGGTCGAGCAGATTCCCGAGGGGATGGTCGCCACGTATGGTCAGGTGGCGCTGCTTGCTGGACGTCCACGAAGTGCGCGGTACGTGGGGTATGCCCTGCATGGCAATCCGCGCCCCGGCGAGATTCCCTGTCACCGCGTGGTGTTTGCCGATGGCCGCATATGCGATGGTTTTGCTTTTGGCGGTCCCGATGCTCAACGTGAGCTTTTGCTAGGGGAGGGTGTGGCGTTTAAGGACGACATGCACGTCGACTTGGCCGCCTGTCGCTGGCCTGCAGGGCTCTAGCGGCTCTGCCGTGGTTAAAACCACCACAAAGGTGCCTGTCCCCTTTGTGGTGGTTTAGTTTACTGGGGCTAACTTATGGAGAAGCTATGGCGGGCGATATTGATGCAGCAAAGTAAACCACGGTGAACTATATTGGTTTCAGCAACGGAGCAGGCAATAGGCGATGAAAAAGCCTGCCCTGTTGAGTTTGATTCGCATTCCTCCCCTCTGTGCGATTCAACGGTGTACTTCGGGAACAGGCCCGCTGGCAACTAACTGCCAGCGGGCCTGTTCCTGTTTGTCGAGGGAGTGCAATGGGCAGAGCCGAACCGGTCGGGCACCAAAAAAGGCGGACGCCGTAGCGCCCGCCCTATAGCAATCGAAAGTTCTAGCCAGCAGATCGATCTAGTACACCATGCCCATGGCGTCCTGAACCTCGGCCAGGGTCTGCTCGGCAATCTCGTTGGCGCGACGGTTGCCCTCGTGCAGCACGTCCTTCACATAGTCCAGATCGTTCTCATAGCGCTGACGACGCTCGCGGATCGGCGCGAAGTACTCGTTGACGGCCTCGGTCACGTACTTCTTGAGCTGGCCGGAGCCGCCCATGCCAATCTCCTCGGCAATCTCGACCTCGGAACGACCGGTGCAGATGGCGGCCGTCGAAAGCAGACCGGATACGCCGGGGCGGTTCTCGGGATCGAACGTGATCATGCGCTCAGAATCGGTCTGGCTCTTCTTGATGCGCTTTGCCGTCTCCTCGGCGGTCATCGAGATGTTGATGGCGTTGCCGTAGCTCTTGCTCATCTTGCGACCGTCCAGGCCGGGCAGCAGCGGGGTCTCGGACAGCAGCGCGTCGACCTCGGGGAACACCTTGCCGTAGCGGTTGTTAAAGCGGCGGGCGATGGTGCGGGTGAGCTCGATGTGCGGCAGCTGGTCGCGACCGACGGGCACCACATTGCCCTTGCAGAACAGGATGTCGCAGGCCTGATGCACCGGGTAGGTGAGCAGAAGGCCGGTGAGCTCGTGGCCCGAGGCCTCCATCTCGGCCTTGACCGTGGGGTTGCGCGCCAGCTCGGCCTCGGAGACCAGCGACAGGAACGGCAGCATGAGCTGGTTGGCGGCGGGCACGGCGGAGTGCGCGTAGATCATGGTCTTGTCGGGGTCGATGCCGCAGGCAAGGTAGTCCATGACCATGTTGTACACGTTGTCCTGGATGTGCTCGGTCGTGTCGCGGTCAGTGATGACCTGGTAGTCGGCGATGAGCACGTTGGTCTTGGCGCCCATGTTCTGCAGCTCAACACGGCCCTTAAGGGTGCCGAAGTAGTGACCCAGATGCAGACGGCCGGTGGGGCGGTCGCCGGTGAGCATGGTGAACTTGTCGGGCGTCTTGGCCAGGCCCTCGCGAATGGCGTTGCTCTTTTGCAGCGCGACTTCGTAGCTGTTCTCGTTTGGCATAATTGCTCCTAACGTATGTTCATTGGTCAAGATGATAACGCGTTTATTGGAGGGGCGGGTCGTAAGTAGGCGAGGGGCGGGAGATCGGCGGCATGTGCGATGGGCGCGGCATGGCTGCGCGTTTGGCCGGCGGCGCCTGGGCGCTTCCTCGGCAGCTTACCCTAGAGCTTGTGGTGGCGCTCTTCCTTACGTTCCTCGGCTGCCTGCTCCTCCTGCTTAAAGGCGGGGTCGTCGGGCGTGACGAGCTCATCCTCGTGTGTGCGCTTGTTGTAATGGTGGCGCAGCACGGGCTCAAACAGATGTAGATGCTTGGCAAAGGCCGCCGAACCAATGGCGAGCACGGTAAAGATGAGCACGCGCATGGGCACCTCGACCTGGTTAATCGCGGCGGCGCCGGCCGAAAGCATGATGCACCAGGCGTAGATGAGGAGCACTGCCTGTTTTTGGTTGTAGCCTTCTTGGATCAGGCGGTGGTGGATGTGGCCCTTGTCGGCCTGCCCGATGCTAATGTGGGCGCGCTTGCGGCGCACGATGGCGCTAAACGTGTCGATGATGGGCACGCCGGCAACGATGAGCGGAATGATAAGCGAGGTGAGCGCGGCGGTGCGGCTCACGTTGAGCAGCGAGATGGAGCCCAGCGCAAAGCCCAGAAGCAGCGACCCCGAGTCGCCCAAGAAGATGCTTGCGGGGTTGAAGTTGTAGCGCAAAAAGGCCAGACAGGCGCCAAAGAGCGCAATGGAGAGCGCGGCGGCGTCGATGCGGCCCGAGAGAACGGCCATCGAAAACATGGTGAACGACGCGATGCCGCAGATGCCCGTGGCCAAGCCGTCGAGGCCGTCGATGAGGTTAATGATGTTGGTGAATGCCACCAGATAGATCACGGTGATGGGGTAGGCGAGCCATCCGAGCATGATTTCGCCGGGGGCAAACGGGTTGACGATGACGCCGATCCGTAGGCCGCCGATACAGGCGATAAGCGCGGCGAGGACCTGTCCGGCCAGCTTTTGCTTGGGCTTGAGCTGGAAGACGTCGTCGATAGCGCCGGTCGCAAAGATGACGGTAAAAGAAAGCGCAAGTATGGGGTAGCTGATGTGCAGACGGGGGTGGGGCACCAAAACGGGCGGCCAACCTAGGTACCAGGTGCCTAGGATTTGCACAATGCAGGCAACGACCAGGCCCAAAAACACCGCCGTTCCGCCCAAACGCGGGATGGGCTTGGTGTTGATGCGGCGCTTGGAAGGATAGTCGACGGCGTCGAGCTTAATTGCCAAGCGCTTGACCAGGGGCACCATGAGGAAGGTCGTGATAAAGGCCGCCGCTGCCACGCATAGGTACGGTATGTAGCTCGGGGATGAAGCCATGAATCTAAAAACCGCCAAGCGTCGAAGGAAAAGGTCAGAAGAACGCCATGCGCAAAGGGCATAGCCGAACCATGATACTCGACCACGGGGGGTGCATGGAATTGCATGCAGCGATAATCACGCGCTTACCAGATATTGGGATGTTGTCGATGGCTTGTCGGGATACCGGCGGGGATCCATATGGGCTGTAATGGTGGTTTTCGGCAAATGAAAACCACCCCCCACGTTACGAAAATGAACCCACCTAAAACAGGTGGGTGCCCTCATCGACTGTTCCAGCGTCCTTAACAACGAAGGATACCTGTACTAGGTACGACTGTGTGGGCTCCCTAAATAAACGCGACGGTTCACCCAGTTGCTCCGCGGGGGGCGGAATACCTACATCATAAAGCGGCACTTTGTCGATTCCAGTCTTGACATTATAAAAATCGTGTCGGACGATTACGGCGCCTTGGGCTCGAGCCGTCTGTGCGGTTGGTCCCTTTACGTTTGAGCTGCTGAATCATTGTTTTGGAGCATGTTTTTATGCCGACGTCGTTGACCGAACTTTTTTCGCCCGCCTGCCATTTGTGTCCGCGCCGTTGCGGTGCGGCGCGCGACGAGGGCGCGCGTGGCGTGTGCGGCGCCGACAACACGCTTAAGGTCGCCCGCGCGGCGCTCCATATGTGGGAGGAGCCGCCCATTTCGGGCGAGGCCGGCTCGGGTACGATTTTCTTTAGCGGCTGTTCGCTCAAATGTATCTATTGTCAGAACCACGAGATCTCAACGGGCAATTTTGGCCTTGAGATTTCGCCCGAGCGTTTGGTCGAGATTATGCTGGAGCTGCAGGACCAGGGCGCCAATAACATCAACCTGGTGACGGCGACGCACTATGCGCACCTGTTGCCTGCCGCGATTGCCGCGGCACGGACGCGCGGGTTGGTCATCCCAATTGTCTACAACACGAGTGGTTACGAGCGCGCGAGTGCCGTGGCGGCGCTGGGCGACCTGGTCGACGTGTGGCTTACGGACTTTAAATATGCCGATGCCGGGCTTGCGCAGTCGCTTTCTCATATTAAGGACTACCCGCGCGTGGCCGTGTCGGGTCTGGCCCAGATGGCGCGCGAGATTGAGCGCCGCGGGGGAGAGCTGGTAGACGAGGACGGGCTCATGAGGCGCGGCATAATCGTGCGTCATTTGGTGCTGCCGGGGCATGCGGACGATTCGTGCCGCGTGTTGGACCTGGTGTGGCAGACGGTGGGCGACGTGCCGATCTCGGTCATGAACCAGTACACGCCCAATGCCCTCATGCGCGAACAAGGCGGCGACCTGGCGCGCGCCGTGACGCGCGAGGAGTACGAGCAGGTGCTCGACCATGCCGACGACCTGGGCTTTACGACGATGTTTTGGCAAGAAGGCGGCGCGGTAGACGAGAGCTTTACCCCGGCGTTCGATACCACCGGCGTCCTCACCAGCGCAAAGTAGCGCGTTCGCCGATGATTTTTCTGGGACGGGGATTAAAAAATCATTAGAAGTAGTCTTTTTGGGACGGGGCTGTTTTAGCTACCCCGACAGGCAGCGCGAACGGTTTGGCCGAACAGCGGCAGGGGTAGTCAAAAAAGCCCCGTCCCAAAAAGACTGGGTATTGGGCGTTGACAGTTGGCGAGCCGTAGGTAAAATATCAACTTGTCCTGGGGACGTAGCTCAGTTGGGAGAGCGCTGCCGTCGCATGGCAGAGGCCGAGGGTTCGACTCCCTTCGTCTCCACCCTTGGATTTGATAAGCCGCTGACATTGTGTCGGCGGCTTTTTTTAAAAGAAAGGGCTGTACCATGGCCGAGCTTGAGTCCCAACCACTGTCTGCCGAGGAACGCGCCGAGTTGGAAGAGCTCCGCGCCGAGAAAGCTCGTCGCGAGGCCCAGGAAGAGGCACGCCGCGAGCGTGAGGAGCTGACCGCCCTGCGTGCCGAGCGCGAGAAGGCCGAGGAGGCCGCTGCCAAGGCCGCATCCGAGCCCGCGCCTGCGCCCAAGCCCGCCGCCGCGAAGCCCGCGCCCGCTGCACCCAAACCTCAGCCCAAAAAAGCCGCTCACCCTAAGACCGTCGAGCCCAAACCGAGCCGTGACGAGATGACCTTTGCCCAGCGCATGGTCACCTCTAAAGAGCCTACGGGCGAGAATGAGATCCCCGGCATGGCTCCGGCTCAAAAAATCATCATCGTGCTCGCCCTCATCGCGTTTGTCGTCTTTATGGTCTACACGATCACGGGCAGCATGGGCCTACACTAACCTGTTCGCGCCGGACTCCATGCCTGCACGTCTACCTCGCCCAACCTCAACCTCTGCACAACACATCCGAAAGGTCGCCCCATGGCTTTGACCGACATCTCGCATCCCACCGACATCGCAATGCTCACCGATCTGTACGAACTCACTATGGCCCAGGGCCTGTGGGAGAGCGGCAAGGCCAATGAGCAGGGTTGCTTTACGGCGTTTTACCGCGACCATCCCTTTGGCGGCGCGTATGCCGTCATGTGCGGCACCGCCGAGCTGCCCGAGCTGG
>JAHYYL010000008.1:69976-80443 GCA_019424965.1 Collinsella sp. | reverse complement strand
GCATCGACCTGCGCCGATGCCCCTAAAGTAGACACACATTTTGTCCTATAAGCCTTTTCCAACCCGCATGCATCCAAAAAAGGAGCCCACTAATGCGAGCTCCTCTTACGGACACTAGATTGTAGTTCTGGTGCTAGTCCAGGTCGTCGGCGGCAAAGTTGTCGATCGGGGCGAAGGGATCGGCCACGGGGACAACCGGATCGGCGACGGGCAGCGGCTCGGCGGCGGGAACGGTCACCGCGGGAGAAGCGGCAGAACCGACCGGCGTGGAGGCCATGAGGTCGGCCGGGAAGGAGTTCTGGGCGTCGTCCATAAAGTGCTGGATGAGCTTGAGATACTCGGCCTTGAACTCCTCGCGGGAAGCCTTCAGACGGTCGATTTCCTCGAGCTCGGCCTGCTTCTCGGTCAGAGCCTGGCGGATAACCTCGCGGGCCTTGGCGTCAGCCTCGTTGCGGATGCGATCAGCGTTCTCGTTGGCGTCGTTGACAATTGCCTCGGCGGTCTGCTGGGCAGCGATCAGGGCAGCGGAGATCTGACGCTCCTGAGCGGAGAAGTCGGGTGCGGGAGCGGCCACAGGAGCAGCGGGAACGGCCTGAGCGGCGGTATCCTGGGCCTGGGCAAGCTGAGCCTGCGCGTCGGCAAGCTGCTGCTCGGTGGCGGTCAGGCGACCCTTAAGATCAACGATCTTGGCAAGCATAGCGTCAACCTCGGAGGACAGCGTCTCCAAGAAGACGTCGACCTCGGCAGGATCGTAGCCACGCTTGGCCTCAGAGAAAGTCTGAGCCTGGATGTCTGCAGGGGTAATAGCCATAACAAGTCTCCTTTTTCATCGCCTCGGCGCTACACGCCCGACGTAAGTTACTAAGTCAGTTCTATACGAGTATACCTATAAGAAGCTGCAGAATCAGCCTCTGCACCAACTGCAACGCAATAATCGCAACGACCGGCGAAAAATCAACGCCGCCCATCGGCGGGATAAACCGACGAAAGAGGTTGAGCCACGGGCCGCAGACGCTATCGAGCACTGCAGCGATATCCTGCAGCAGGCCGCCCTGCTTCATGGGAATCCACGTCATAAAGCAATAGACCACGATGAGCGTGGAGTAGAAGTTGAACAGCGTGTTGACCAGCTGGACAATGGTGTAGATGTTGATGAGAATCTCCTCGTCTTGGGTTTACTTAAGGTAGCCGTCGGCACGAAGCTTCTTGAGGTCCGAATCCTTAACCTCGCAGCCGGCGGGCAGCACCATGAATACGCGATCGCCCACTTCTTTGACCGTGGCGCCCAGGCCACAGGCAAAGCCATAGCTAAAGTCCAGGACGCGCTTGGCGACCTCGGTGCGAACGCCAACAAAAATCAGCGCAACAGGCTGCTTGGTGCGAACGCGGCGCACCACGGTCTCCACGTCGTCATAGCTCTCGGGGCGCAGGACATAGGCCGGCAGCTGCGGCGTGGCGTTGATGATGTTGCTCGCATAGGCCGAGGCATCGCTCGGTGCAGGCGCGGGCGCAGCGGCGGCACGGGCGCGGGTGTTCTCGGCATAGCTCGACGGCGTGTCGTAGGCGCCGGGACGATAGCCGCCCGCGACAGAATCCTGCGAACGCGACGGCGGATTGTACGTCGTTGCATGACGCGAGTCATCGCCGACCAGCTGACCGGAGCGCGTATACACGGCAACCGACTCAGCTTCACCGCGGCGCGTCTGACCAAGCAGGCCGTTGCTCGGCTCGTCTTGAGTGTAGAAGCCCTCGCCCGAAGCACCGCTGTAGCCGTTGCCTTGATAACTATCGTCATAGCCGTCATCGTAGCCGTAGTCGTCGTCCTGGCCATAACCCTGGTCGTAACCCTGCTGGCCGCCCAGGTGCATCTTATTTTTAATCTCGTCAAGGAAGCCCATGGTTGTGTCCTCTCGCGGTTTAGTGCAGGCGCCCCGATAATCAGTGCGCACTTCAGAGCCTTATTTTACTGCAAACTCCGGGCTAAATACTACTCTGCCCAGGCGAACGAGCGTAGAGCCCTCCTCAAGGGCAGGCTCAAAGTCCTCGCTCATGCCGCAGGAAAGCTCAGGCAGGTTCAAATCGGGATGCGCCGCCTCCAGCTCATCCCTCAGCTCACGAAGCCCCGCAAAGGTGCGGCGTGCCACATCCTTATTCCCCCGGGGCGCCATAGTCATAAGCCCCTGTACGCAAATTCCCTCAAGCTCCGCAAGCTCGCCTGCGGCGTCGCGAACCTCGTCGGGCGAAAAGCCGCCCTTGGACTCCTCGCCGCTCACATTGACCTCGAGCAGCACGTGCTGGGGGACGGAGAGCTCGCCCGCCTCAATCTTGCGAACCGCACGACTCGAGATCGCCTGAGCCAAATGCAGCGAGCTTACCGAATGAATCAGCTCGGCTGAGCCCAGCACCGCATTGATCTTATTGGTCTGCAGGTTGCCGATCATATCGAAGCGCACCTCGGGCAGCTCCGGATGCTCCGCCAGACCCGTGAGCTTGCGAACCAGCTCCTGCGGGCGGTTCTCGGCAAAATGGCGATACCCCGCCTGGATGGCGGCAACGGTCTCATCGACACCAACGGTCTTGGACACGGCAATGAGGCGCGCGGCGTCGTGAGAACGGCCCGCGCGATCGAGCGCCGCATAAAAACGTTCCAGAATCTGCTCGCGGCGAGCGCGCATCAAGTCCAAATAGTTATCCATTGCTAATCGCCTCCGCTGACAGCCAAACAAGTAGTCCCATGCTAACGCAAGAGCGCGGCCCCGCATGTGCAAGGCCGCGCTCACTTAGGTATTTACAATCTTTCGACGAACGGGGTCACTTACTCCTCGTCGTCCTCGCCATCGTCCTCGTCCTCAAGATGATCGAGCAGGTAGCGAAGACCCTCGCTGACCTCGTTAGCGGGCACCTTGGCAACGTAGTGAGCGTCGACGGCGGGCCTCATGATAACACCCTCGCCCGAAGGCACGCGCATGCTCTCGAGCTCATCCTCGTCCACACGGGCGATATCGCCGGCGTTCATACGCTGACCAGTCAACAGGAAGGTCAGACGGCAAGCGGCATCGATGGAAATCGAAGCGATGCGATCGAGGTAGCGCGAAACCATGATGGCGCGGCGCAGGTCGTCATAGTTGCTGTCGTCGTCCATAAAGTCGCCCGTATCCATACGGTTAAAGGTGCGGAAGAACTTCTCGTAGGCGGCGTGCACCGGCTCGTCCTCGACGGCCAAGTTGCAGATGATGGACATGTCATTGGTGACGAGCGCAGAAAGCGAAGAGCCCAGCACCTGGTAAACAGCTTCGGCCTCGGCCTCAACCGTACCGACGAGCTCCTGGGGCAGCGAGATGTCGGCCTTGACCATGTGACGCGTGGCGCGGCAGATCTGGCGAACCTTATCGGTCATGCGCTGCAGGTTAAAGTCGACGTAGATGATTGGCTGAAGCGGGCGGAAGTAGGAGGAGACCGGCGACTGCGTGGCGATCAGGTTGTAGCACACGGCCTCCGAGTTAGCGCAGCGCGCGTCAATCGAAAGCGTGCGCTTCTTGGTCTTGGTGGCGAGCTTGCGGTCGTCGGTCACATAGGCCTTAACGGCATCGTGGAGGGCTAGATCGACGGCCTCATAGATGCTCAGCATCTCGTGACGGGCCTCGACGAGCTGACGGGAAAACAGTTTGCGCATGGTTCACTCCAATCAGTTGGGTGCGGTCATGCCGCCCGCACAGTGAATACGCACCGGACCAGGTCCGATCGGCTTGGGACTAGTCGCACCGATCAGCCAAAGCGGCCGGTGATATAGTCTTCCGTCCGCGAGTCCACCGGGCTGGTGAAGATCGCGTCGGTTTGACCATACTCGATGAGCGTGGCAGGCTCACCGGCAACTTCCTGCAAGAAGAATGCGGTGTAGTCGCTGATACGAGCTGCCTGCTGCATTGAATGCGTGACGATGATGATCGTCATCTCAGGCGCCAGCTCGGCCATCAAATCCTCGACCTTAGAGACGGACGTGGGGTCGATGGCGGAGCAGGGCTCGTCCATCAGGAGGACATCGGGTTGCACCGCAAGCACGCGCGCGATGCACAGACGCTGCTGCTGACCGCCCGAGAGCGCCAAACCATCTTTGTTGAGCTGATTGGATACCTCTTTCCAGAGGTTGGCGCGCTTGAGCGATTCTTCCACGATGTCATCGAGGTCGCTTTTGCTAGTCACGCCCTGCAGACGAGGGCCAAAGGCGACATTCTCGTAGATGGATTTGGGAAACGGGTTGGGCTGCTGAAAAATCATGCCCACGCGGCGACGGAGGTCGACCGGGTCGACGCCCTCGGCATAGATATCGTTGCCGTCGAGCGTCATGGTGCCCTCGACGCGCGCACCCTCGATCAGGTCATTCATGCGGTTGATGCAACGCAAAAACGTCGACTTACCGCAGCCCGAAGGGCCAATGAAGGAGGTGATGGCGTTTTTGGCGATGTTGAGGTCGAGCCCCGTCAGCGCATGAAAGTCACCGTACCAAAAGTTGAAATCCTTGGCCGTGATGGCCGCTTGCTCCAGCGTGGGAGCGGACTGATAAACGGACATGGGACTCCTTAACTAGCGACGCTTGCGCGACAGGAAGCGCGCAAACAGGTTGAAGGCCAGAATGATCACCATCAGCAAGAGCGCGGTGCCGTAGGCTGCGTTCATGTTGATGCCGTCGTTGGCAAGCAGGTACAGGTGAACCGTCATGGGGCGGCCGGAATCGAGCGGCGAAATAGGTAGATTGATGGCTTGGCCCATGGTGTAGAGCACCACCGCGGTCTCGCCAATGGCGCGGCCGATGGCGAGGACGATGCCCGTGGCAATACGGCCAAAGGCAGAAGGAAGCACAATCTTGGAGACAACCTGCCACTTGGTGGCGCCCAGGCCGTACGCGCCCCAACGGATATAGCGCGGGACGGCGCGAATGGCCTCTTCGGTGGTACGCATGACGATGGGAAGCATCAAGAGCGCGAGCGCCAGAGCGGCCGAGACCATCGAAAGGCCCAGGCCCATGGCCTCGACAAACAAGGCGTAGCCAAACAGGCCCATAACGATGGAGGGCACCGAGGCCAAAGCGTCAGCAGCGTAGCGAATGAGCTCGACGACCTTGCCCTGCTTGGCGTACTCGGCCAGATAGACGGCTGCCAGCACAGCAATCGGCGTGCAGATAAGCATGGCGAGCGCCGTCACATAGACGGTCGAGACGATCGTGGGCCAAATTCCGCCCTCGGCGTTGACGCCCTGGGGCCAACCGAAGATAAAGTCGAGCGAGATATGAGGCAGGCCGTTAATGACCACATAGGCGATGATAGCGACCAGCACCAGCGTGGTGATGTAGGCAGCCGCGCGGAATACGCCGAGCATGATCTTGTTGGACAAGTCCTTGTTGATGCGGCCCTTCTTGCCGCGGGAAAGGGCACGCTTGATGCGCTCGCGCGACGAGGTCGTATCGACCGTCGTGTCAACGGAATCGGACATAGCCTACCCCCTCTTCTTCTTGGAAATCAGACGGACGATGCCCACCAGCGTGGCGGAAATGATAAACAGGACCACGCCCATGCCGAACAGCGCCGAGCGATGCAGACCCGAGGAATAGCTCATGTCGAGCGCGATCTGGCTCGTGAGCGTCGAGATGGGGCTCGCAATGCTGTCGGGAATAACCGGGGCGTTACCCACGACCATGAGCACGGCCATGGTCTCGCCGATGGCACGGCCCATACCCAGCACGATGGCATCCACGATACCCAGCTTGGCGGCAGGTAGCACGACCTTATAGATGGTCTGCCACTTAGTAGCACCCATGGCATACGATGCCTCGCGAATACCCATGGGAATGGAATTGAGGGCATCGATGGTGAGCGTGGTGATGGTAGGGACGATCATGATGGCAAGCACGAACCACGCCGTCAGCGCACCAAAACCAAGACCACCGGTCAGTTGCGCGATAAACGGACGGATGATGATCATGCCAAAGAAGCCATAGATGATAGAAGGGATGCCGGCCAACAGGTCAACGGCAGGGCTGATGAGCTTGCGCACGCGCTTGCTGGCGATCTCGACCAGATACACGGCCGTGCCCACGCCTAGGGGCACACCCATGGCGAGCGCACCGACGGTCACCAGACCCGAGCCGGCAAGCAGCGACACGATGCCGTAGTGGCCCTCAGAGGGCGCCCACGTAAAGCTAAAGAAGTCCGCCAGACCGATGTCGGTAAAGACGGGCAGCGCCGAGTACGTGGTAAAGACAAAAATCAGGATGACGGTAACAACCGCCAAGAACGCGCAGGCAAAGAAAATCCACTGCAGCGCCTTCTCCTTGATATAGGTGCTGCGCGATACGAGCGCCAGCTCGCGCTTCTTGGGCGCCTGAGCATTCTGCTCAGTCTGGGAGTTTTCCTGTGCTTCCATGCTACTCACTCCCCTTCTCGTCGTTGGTGACGGGAATAAAGCCCGCCTCGCGAATCTGCTTGTCCATCTTTTCGGACGTCACGTAGTCGATGTAATCCTGCGCCCGCTGCGAAGGCGCACCCTTCACAAAGAAGTAAAGGTCGCGCGAGATGGGATAGCCGCCACTCGCGACCGTCTTCTCGGACGCCTCAACATGATTGACCGAGACGGCCTTGACCGAGGTCTTGGCGTTGAGGCTATCGACGAAGCCCAGCGAAATGTAGCCGATAGCCCCGCGCGAACGAGATACCACGTCGCGCACCTGGCCCGTGCCCGAAAGAACGGCGGAGCGGCGATCGAACGGGGTGCCGTCCATCACGATGGTGCGGAAGGCTTCACGCGTGCCAGACGCCTCATCTCGGTTGATAACCTGAATCCTCAGGTCCTCGCCGCCGACTTCTTTCCAGTTGGTGATCTTGCCGGCATAGATATCGCGGAGCTGCTCGGTCGAGAGGTTATCGACGGGGTTGTCTTCGTTCACGATGACCGCGATACCGTCGTGGGCAATGACGATGGGAGTCAGGCCCAGATCCTGTTCGTCGGCATTGAGTCCACGGGAGGAGCTGGCGATATCGGCCGTGCCAGCGCTGACGGCTTCGATGCCAGCGGAAGAGCCCAAACCGGAAACGAGCACGTCGATGCCGGTCTCCTCCTTAAAGCCCTCTGCCGCAATTTCGGCGATAGGAAGGCAGGTCGTGGAGCCGGCCACAGTAATGGAAGAGGTAGAAGTTCCCGAAGAACAGGCGCACAGCGTAAGCGTAAGCACAGCGGCGCTCAGGACCGATACGATCTTTCTCATAGCATCACGCCGATCGCAGCATGGCGCCCACAGGTGCCGTCCTCGTTACGGTAGGAATAAAAGCGGTCGTTCTGACGCACAGTCGAAAGCTGGGTATCCACGATATTATCCGCGTCCACACCGGCATCTACCAGCGCCTCACAAATGGCAGCGGAAAGATCGAGCATGCGAGAGATGCTCGCATCGATGCAAGAGAACTCGACGGCAAAGCGATCCATGAGTTCCTGGGATACCTCATATTCGTCAGCCAAGATATGGGGGCCGATATAGGCGGAAACGTCGCTCGCATCGCAGCCGGCAGCATCGCAAAGCGCCTGGCACGCCTTGGCAGAAATACGTGCAATCGTGCCCTTCCAACCGGAGTGCACCACGGCAAATCCGCCAGGGGCCACCAGCACCACGGGAACGCAGTCGGCAAAGCAGAGCAGCACGGGCACGTCATGGGCCGTACAGACGATGGCATCGCAGCCCTCGGCAATCTGCTCGCGAACAGCCTCAAGATCGTCGGCGCCGTTCGAAGTCACCGTAACGATATGGTCACCATGTACCTGATTGGGCACGAGCAGATTATGCTCGCACTCAGTGGCGCCCATCGCTTCGAGCGCTCGACGACGATTTTCTTGAACAGCAAAGGGGTCATCGCCTACATGCGAGCCCAGGTTGAGCGAGGAGTACGCATCTTCAGAAACGCCACCGGTGCGCTCGGTAAAGGCAAAGCGGACATCGGATGTCGCGCCCTCCACCAACGTAACTCCATCATGGTCGACACGCGAAACGTTGTCCGCACGTGCTGCCATACTAAAGCCTCCTAATAACACAAGTACCGCGGCGTCGCCGCGCAGTCCGCGTTTATACGGCTGTCATACTTCCTTAAAAGGATACCCGCAGCGGTAGGGACCAAACGTAAAGGGAACGTAAGGAGATTGGAGGCTTTCGTTTACAAACGAGAAACAAAACGGGGTGCATCCAAATGGACACACCCCGTGCAGGTCGTTGAGAAAAACGAACTAGAAGCTACCGCGCTTCAGGAAGTCGGGAAGCTCGAACTGGTCGTTGCCAAAGTTGGGCAGCTCGGTACCACCGACGTTGCGGGTCGGAGCGGCCTGAGCCGGGCTCGCAGCCGGAGCGGTGCGCTGCGGCTCAGCGGAGGCAGCGGCCTTGCTCTGAGACTGCTGAGCAGCAAAGAGCTCATCCTGACGGTTGACGTTGGAGTCGGAGAAGCCCGTAGCGATGACGGTGATACGCACCTGATCGCCCAGGGACTCGTCGACAACGGTACCGAAGATGATGTTGGCCTCGGGGTCGACGGCGTTGGCGACAACGTCGGCGGCGTCGCTGATCTCCTGGATGCCCAGGTCCTTGGAACCGGCGATGGAGAGCAGCACGCGCGTGGCGCCATCGATGGAGCTCTCGAGCAGCGGGCTGGAGATGGCCTGCTGGGCAGCGTCGACGGCACGAGTATCCCCAGAAGAGGTACCGATACCCATCATGGCGGTACCGGCCTGCTTCATGATGGTCTTAACATCGGCGAAGTCCAGGTTGATGATACCGGGGACGGTGATGAGGTCGGTGATGCCCTGGGTGCCCTGGGAAAGGACGCCATCGGCAATCGCGAAGGCCTCGAGCATGGTGGTCTTCTTCTCGGCGATGTCGAGCAGCTTATCGTTAGGAATGACGATCATGGTGTCGACGCAATCGGAGAGGGTCTTGATGCCCTCCTCGGCGCTCTTCTTACGCTTGCGGCCCTCGAAGGTGAAGGGCTTGGTCACGACGGCGACGGTCAGTGCGCCGACCTCGTTCATCGCGATATCGGCAACGATGGGAGCAGCGCCGGTACCGGTGCCACCGCCCTCACCGCAGGTGATAAACACCATGTCGGCGCCAGCGAGCGCCTCGGCAATGTCGTCGCGGGACTCATCGGCAGCCTTGCGGCCAACCTCGGGGTTGGCGCCGGCGCCCAGGCCGCGGGTGAGGTCGGTGCCGATGTGCACCTTGATATCGGCATCAGAGATCGCGAGTGCCTGAGCATCGGTGTTGATGGCAACAAACTCGACGCCGCGGATGCCCTCTTCGATCATTCGATTGACCGCGTTGGTACCGCCGCCGCCGACGCCGACCACCTTAATGACGGCAAGGTAGTTGTTGATCTCTGTCTCGTGCATGTCGGTCCTCCGAACAAAGGTTATAGCCATAGCATGGGTCGACCCCTGCGCACATTAACCTTCAGGTTGAAAGTAAATGCAAAGGTAAACCGTATTATGTTTGCACATTATGAACGTATCAGTCAAATAATTGACCGTGAAAACCAAACAAACCAGATAAACGGCGTGGTATGGCCCCTCAACAAAGCATCAACCAGCGCTACGAGGTCGGAGCATTCCTAAATGTGTAGTTGCCCGGAGAGCGCACATTGATATACGTTACGCCCTCTACCTGCGAAAGCAACTTGGTGACTACGCGTTCCTTCTTGGCGATATCGTCCGAATCGCCCAGCGACACCTCAATGCCGTTATTGAGGTTTGCCGAGATGGCTTCGACCGAAGGCGTGGAAATATCCTTGACTTGTCCCAAGAACTCGCTCGAAAAACCACGCACATAATCCAGGCCGGCCTTAACGGCTTTGGAGTTCACCGCCTGGCCGGAAACCGGAGCGACATCCGCCGAGACATCAGTCAACAACACCGCGCCATAATGCTTGGCGAGCGCCAGCGCGGCATCGATTCCGGTCAAGGTATTTGAGCCCTGCCCTGTCGTGATGACGTTGCCCTGGTCGTCCACTTCGACCGACGTCGACAGCGGGGCGATCCAGGTGTCATCGTCTCCGATAGCCCAGGCAAGGTCGTCGGAGCTGATATATGCAATGGCGATAACTTTACGCTCCGTCGGCGTGATGATAAGCGTATGGGGAAACTGGCGCTGGACATCCACGCCCGAGACCCACGGGTTCTGCTTGAGATCCTCGGTAATCTGGTCGGGATCGACGTTAAAAAGCGACGTTCCCTCGGGCAAGTCGATCAGCTGGATAGCATCGTGCTTCGTCACATGCTCGCTGCCTTGAATCTGAATATCAGTGGCAGTAAACAATCCAGAGTTGATCACCACGATGGCAACGACGACGAGCACGGCCAAGACGGCCAGAACGCCGCCCACGATTTTGCCTTTGCCTGTAACGACAGAAGCGGCGTCTGATGTTTTATTTGCCATCGCTCCAA
>JAHYYL010000008.1:20649-69966 GCA_019424965.1 Collinsella sp. | reverse complement strand
CCTTTTTTAGTCGAAGGCTTCTTAGCGGTAGCCGGCACCGATGTCAGCGAGCGCGGTTTCGATGCGCCCAGCGTGCGACCTGGACGCGCCGCCTTAGTCCCCGTCGAGGGCTTGGGAGTTGCCATGGGACGGGCAGGCTTGGCGCCCATAACAGGCTTTGACGTCACCGAGGGACGCGAGGACTTTTTTGCGGTCGGACGATTACCGAGCTGCGAGCCGACGACCGGTCGACTGGTCTGTCGAGCATGCCCGACAGACTTAGAGTGCGCGACGGTATTGCGTTGAGGTTTGGCAGGCGCGCCGGAACGCCCTCCGGCGCGGCGGAAGGTGGGTTTCGATGCTCTAGAAGCCGAGGAATTTAACTTCCGGTCTGAGCTCGATGCCATACGCCTCCCTCACCTTTCCGTGCACATGTCTAATAACCGCGGCAACGTCATCGGCCGAGGCAGTTCCGTTATTAACGATAAAATTAGCGTGAACGGGCGAAACTTCCGCGCCGCCAATCGAAAAACCATTTAATCCACAATCCTCGATAAGCTTGCCCACACTCGCATCGGGCGGGTTGCGAAAGACAGACCCGCAGGATGCGCGACCCATGGGCTGCGTACGCTTGCGCCTCGTCAGGTACCGCTCCATGCGCTCGCGAATGTCGGCCTTGGGCGCCGGTTTAAGCTTGAACACGCACTCGAGGATGATCTCATTGCGGGGAAGGCTACATTCGCGGTAGCCCCAAGTGATCTCGGACCCCGCATAATGCTTGATACCGGATGCCGGGTCAAACGTTACGACATCCTCAACCAGCGAGCCAATCCACTCGGTCCGTGTGCCGGCATTCATAGATATCGCACCGCCGACCGAACCAGGAATGCCAACGGCAAACTCAAGGCCCGAGAGGCTACGCGACAGGGCATCGTTGACCAGGCGCGCAAACATCACGCCCGCACCGACCGTCAGCGTACAACCGTCATCGGCAACAACCGTGCGCTGAAACTCACGTCCGAGCGAAATGACGGCACCGCGATAACCGCCATCGGCAACCAGCAGATTGGAGCCCTTGCCGATGATGACCCACGGCACCTGCTCGCGATCGAGCACCGCCACGGCGCGGCGGAGGGCATGATAGCTATGGCACGTCACAAAGAGGTCGGCCTTGCCGCCGATACGATAGCTCGTATGACGCGCAAGGCGCTCGTCCTCGATCACATCCGTGTCGATCATGCCCGAGAGCGCCATGACGGCGTTAAACAGACCCATTAGACTTAAGCGTCTTTCTTGGCAGTCAGATACTCAATGAACTCGGGGCCGACGGTCGTAACGTCGCCGGCACCCATGGTGAGCAGCAGGTCGCCCTCGCCCACCATCTGCTCGAGCTCCTGATTGAGCTCAAGACGGCTGGAGCAGTACACGACCTCCTTGCCAGGATGCTTGGCGCGCACGGTATCGGCGAGCATCTTAGAGGTGACACCCGGAATGGGCATCTCGCCAGCCGAGAACACATCAATCAGCAGCAGTTTATCGGCATTGGCAAATGCATCGGCAAAGTCGTCGCACAGGGCCTGCAGGCGCGAATAGCGGTGCGGCTGGAACACGACGTCGACGTGCTTGTAGCCCAGCGACGAAGCGGCGGCAAGCGTCGCCTTGATCTCGGTGGGGTGATGGCCGTAATCATCGACCACGGTGATGCCATCGATATCGCCCACGTGGGTAAAGCGACGGCGGACGCCCTCAAAGCTCGAGAGCGCCTTGGCGGCGGCGTCGATGTCAAGGCCCAGGACATGGGCGACGGTGAGCACGGCCGTGGCGTTGAGCATGTTGTGGCGACCGGGATTGCTCTTGATCTCCACAGCGTGCTCAGTGCCGTCCTCAAAGCGAACGATAAAGTCACTCTGGATGCCCTTGACATCCGGGTGCACGCAGACGATGTCGTTGCTCTCGGCAAAGCCGTAGGAAAGCACGTGACGGCCCGTCGACTTGGCGAGCTCGACCAGATGCGGGTCCTCTCCGCAGACGATGACGGTGCCGTCCTCGCCCACCAGGCTCATGAATTTGGCGAAAGTTGCCTCGATCTCCTCGATACCCGAGTAGTGATCGAGGTGGTCGGCCTCGACGTTGGTCACAATGACCACGTTGGGGTTCAGGAACAGGAAGGAGCTGTCGGACTCGTCGGCCTCGGCGACAAAGTAGTCTCCCGAGCCGTTCTTGCCGTTCGTGTCATAGCCCTCGACGATGCCACCGATCAGGAAGCTCGGATCCAGACCCATGCGGTCGAGCATGGTGGCGCACATCGAAGACGTGGTGGTCTTGCCATGCGTGCCGGCAACAGCGACGGTAGTGTAGCCGTGGCCCAAAGCAGAGAGCATCTTGGCACGGGGCCACACGGGAATGCCCAGCTCGCGAGCGCGCACGAGCTCAGGGTTGGACTCCGGAATAGCGGTGGAGACAACAACCACGTCGGGCTTGACCTCGTCGATCGTGGCTGCCTCATGGCCCACATGCACCTTCACACCAGCGCGTGTAAGCTGGCGGATATAACGTGACGTCTTAAGGTCGGAGCCGGTAACGGCATAACCGCGCTCGTGCAGAACGAGGGCGATGCCGCTCATGCCGGCGCCGCCGATACCGATAAAGTGGGCGCTCTTAAACTCGGGCGCGGAGGTTGCAGTCTGGGAATCAGCCATGTGCTCGTGTACTCCTTGCGTAAACACTGCCTGTAACCCGTTAACTGTACCGCACCTACCGCATCAGCGCGAGGGCGACCGACGATATCCCGTCTAACTAACGCAAACCCTCTACCGCATCGGCCAGAAGAGCGGCGGCCCTATCCTGAGCCAGACCACGCGCCGCCTGACGCATGACGTCGCGCGCCGCCGCGTCATCGACCAGGTGCAGCAGCTCATCGGCAAAGGCAGAACCGTCGATATCGGCATCGGCGCAGAGCACGCCGGCCCCGGCGTCGACCAGATAACGAGCATTGGTGGTTTGGTGGTCGGCCGTCGCATGCGGATACGGCACGAGCACCGAGGGCACGGCGAGCGCAGCGATCTCGGCCACGCTCGATGCACCCGAACGCGAGAGCACCAAATCGGCAGCAGCCAGCATATCGCCCATGTTGTCGATGTAAGGCTGGGCGCGGTAACGCTTCGCCTCCTCGGGCGTCAGCGCCAAAGCGTGCTCGGTCTCCTCAAAGCCGTCGGCACCCGTCGAATGCAACACATAGAGGTTCTTGCGCGAAAGCAGTTCGTTTTTGAGCGAAGTCACGCGCTCGTTGAGGTGCTGGGCGCCAAGTGAACCGCCAAAGACGAGCAGCAGCGTAGCGTCCTCGGGAACGCCAAGTGCCTTGCGGCCACGAGCGCGATCGCCCTCGATCACCGAGCGACGTACGGGGTTGCCGGTCATGAGCACGTGGTCAGGGTCACCTTCGCGCTCAAAGACCGAACGCGCTGCCGGCACCGAGATGCACACGCGGGCGGCGTGGGAGTTCATCATCTTGTTGGCCAGGCCCGGAACAGAGTTCTGCTCATGCAGCAGATACGGAACGCCTGCGCCCTTGCACCACCCAAGCAGCGGAACCTCGACATAGGCACCAAAACCGATGGCGGCATCGGGCTTGCCGACCTTTGAGAAATGACTGGCGAGCGCACGCTTGGCCTTATTGACACGCCACAGCGAGGTCAGCGCCGTCCAAGGACGGGAGCGGTCGAAGCCCGTGACCGTAATGGGCACAAAATCAAACCCAGCCTCGGGGACCAAACGACCCTCGAGCTTGCGCGACTGGCCCACGAACACAACGTGGTGGCCACGGTCACGCAGCTCTTCGGCCAAGGCGAGCGCGGGGTTGATGTGTCCTGCCGTGCCGCCGGCTGCAATAGCAACGGTCATTTTATCGGTCATGGTAGTCCCTTCGTACACGCGGTCCCTGGTCGTCGGTGCGCAGACGCGCCGACGGGTCCGAGTTCAAATCGATTCGATTATATCCGCCGCCCGCGTTGCGAGGGCTGGGGCGCTGCGGACGACCTTGCGGAGCCGTTCGCGAGCGTGGACGAGCTGCCGGCTCGGATGCAGAACCATCCAGAACGGTAAAGCCGCTACGCGAAGGTCGTTCACCGCGCACATGGGCCACGCCGGCGGTGCTCTCGTCCATAACGGCAAAGCTCTCACGGCGGCGGTCATACTCATCGCGGCGGGCGCTCTCGTACGAAACGCGCAGGATCAACCCGGCAAGCATAAGCGACACAATAATCGACGAACCGCCGTAGCTAATAAACGGCAACGGTTTGCCCGTCATGGGAAACACGTTGAGGATGCCCAGCGCGTTGATCAAAAACTGCACCGCAAGGATGACCGCGGAACCCGATGCCATAAGTGCTCCGCGACGATCGGTCGCCTGCTCAGCAATGCGAAACGCCGAGTAGATCAGCATCGCAAACACCAAGAAGAACAGCACGGTTCCGATAAAGCCAACTTCCTCGCCGATAATAGCCAAGATGTAGTCGTTGTGCGCCTCGGGCAAATACGAGTACTTCATGGTGGAGTTGCCGATACCACGGCCGAACAGTCCGCCCGAGGCAAACGCCATGATGGCAAGCGTGGCCTGATAGCCGTCACCATACTCGTCGGCCCAAGGGTTCAAGGCAACCTGAATACGCACCATACGGTACGGCTCTGCAACAAGCGCAATCACGATCACGAGAATGCCGAAGATTATCACGCCGATGATAAATCTGGGGTCGAGACCCGCAAACAACGCCATGCACATGAGGGTCAATAGGATGATCAGGACGGTACCGAAATCGGGCTGGATAAAGATCAGAAAGAGCGAAATGCCCAGGTAGATGCCCATCTTGCGAAGGAATTCGTTGATGTTGCCACCGGGCGAGAAGAAGCGATCAAGCATGATGGCCGAATACGCAATGGCAAATGGCTTTAAAAACTCGGAAGGCTGGAACTGAATGCCGGCGATGTTGAGCCAGCGCGTGGCGCCACGGCTGCCGCTGCCCACCAAGAACACCAGAAACAGTAGCCCTATCATGCCTATGAGAAAGATCCTGAGCACATCCTCCCCAAACCAGCTGTCCGGCAAAACGCGCACGATGGCAATCAGCGCCAGAACACCAACCACGGCAAACGCGGCCTGTCGACCCAGGAAAAACGTCGCCGAGCCATTCTCGTGCAGCGCCTCGACCGAAGACGCCGAGTACACCATCAGCAGACCAAAGCACACCAAAGTAAACAGGCAGGCCATAAATATCAGACGGGGGCGCATGATGCGGGCGGGAACGCCGGCAATATAGCGTTCGCTAAACGACTGCCCGCCGCGACCGGAACGCGGTGTGCTACGCCGCGAGGAAGCACGGTCCGAGTCGGGCCTCCTCATACCTTGTCGGGGGCTCTCCTCTCTCACCGGCAACCCCTATTCCATTTGCGATTTCGCCGCAGCGGCAAGCTGGGCCACATAGTCCTTAAACACGCGGCCGCGCTCCTCATAGCCCGAGAACTCATCGAACGAAGAGCAGGCAGGAGAAAGTAAGATCACGTCGCCACGGCTCGACAGCGAACGGGCGACGTCCACGGCATCGCGCAGGTCATCCGCCTGGGCGATATCCACATCGCCATCGACATCGGCCTCGTCCATAGCGGCGGTGAAACGCTCGCGCGCATCGCCAAAGCAGACGACCGAGCGTACGTTATCCATAACAACGCGCGCGAAGTCCGTGAGCGGCGTGCCCTTATCGTGGCCGCCGAGCAGCAAGATCACGTCGTCATCGGGAAATGCCGTCAGCGCCTTCTCGACCGCATCGGTGTTGGTCGCCTTGGAATCGTTGACGTAGCGCACGCCGTCAATCTCGCCGCACGGCTCCACGCGGTGCTCGAGCGGCTGGAACGAGGCCAGACCGCGGCAGACACCATCGACATCGGCACCGACTGCCAGGGCAGCCGTGGCAGCGCACAAGGCATTGATAACATTGTGATGGCCCGAGATCTTGAGTTCGGACGTGGCGACAAGCTGAGTCTCGACGCCCTTCAGGCGCACGACCATTTTGCCGTCGCGCACAAAGGCGGCGTCTGCACCCTCGGGCTCGTCAAAAGCGACCTTGCAGATGCGGCGACCCGGCGTATAGATGTACTCATCGAACTCGTGAATGCCGGCGTCTTCGACGTCGACGACCACCAGATCGTCATCGACCATATTGTCAAACAGCTTGATCTTGGCAAGCGCATAGTTCTTATGGCTCTTATGCCAGCCCAAGTGGTCGGGAGTGATGTTGAGCAGCACTGCCACGCGAGGGTGGAGCTCGGTGGTCGTAGCAATCTGATAGCTCGAGAGCTCAGCCACAAACCACTCGTTGTGGGCTCGGCCGTCAATCTCGTTGACCGGCGGCTCGCCGATGTTGCCGACAGCTACGCTGGCCTCGCCGGCAGCCTTGAGCAGATAATCGGTCAGCGACGTGGTGGTCGTCTTGCCGTTGGTGCCCGTGATGGCAATCCAGTTATCGGGCGACAGGCGATAGGCAAACTCGGGCTCACCCATAATCTGGGCGGCATGCTCGCGCCCGGCCTTAAAGAAGCCCGAGAACTCCGAGATGCCCGGGCACGTCACGCATACGTCATAGGCGCCCTCGACCTGTTCGGTCCCATAGACAAACGACGCACCAGCAGCCTCGAGCGCACGCGTGGCGTCATTGGGCTCAGAGGTGCCGCCGCCATACACGGTAACGGCGCTTACGCGCTCGGGATGTGCCAGCGCCCAGCGGGCGACATCGAGACCGGATTTGCCCTGACCCAAAACGAGCAGGCTAAAGACTTCAGCAAGAGGCATGAAAGACCACTATCCCAACTGGAAGAACAGAGCAAGGCCAACGGCACCAAATGCCGCAGCGATAATCCAAAAACGGATGACGACCTTGGTCTCGGCCCAACCCTTCTTTTCGAAATGATGATGGATGGGCGCCATAAGGAAGACGCGCTTGTGCGTAAAGTGGAAGTAGACAACCTGAATCATGACCGACAGGGTCTCAACGATAAACAGGCCGCCGATGATGAGGGAGACGACCTCGGTGTTAGTCATGATGGACGTACAGGCAAACGCGGCACCCAGAGCAAGCGAGCCGGTATCACCCATAAAGATGCTCGCCGGATAGCAGTTGAACCACAGAAAGCCCAAGCAGGCACCGGCACACGCGGTGCAGAAGATGGACAGGTTCACGTCTCCGTGCAGAAACGCCATGGCAGCCATGGCGAGCATGGCGATCATGGAGGTGCCGCCAGCAAGACCGTCAAGGCCATCGGTCAGGTTCACGGCATTAGAAAGACCGGCAATCATCAACCAGCAAAAGACAATATAGAGCCACGGGAACGAATAGCCGCAGATGGTGGTCGAAAGCACGCCAAGGTCGATCGTCAACCCACCGGGAAAACGAATCTCGGGGGCGACGCCGCACCAGTTGACGGCAAGTACCGTAAAGGTGACACAGATAATGGTTAGGCCGATCATCTTGGCATGGGGCGTCAGACCGAGCGAGCGCCCATGCGTAACGGAGGTCAGGTCGTCGATCAGGCCCAGCACGCCGGTCGCCAGCGTGGCGAGCAGCACGAGTACGAGCTCGGTGGTGAGCTTGCCCATCAGCAGGCAGGTCAGCGAGATCGCGACGAGGATGACAACGCCACCCATGGTGGGCGTTCCCTGCTTAACCAAATGACGCTTGGGGCCGTCGGCACGAACCTGTTGGCCGATACCCTCGACCTTGAGCAGCTTGATCCACCACGGCATGAGCAGCAGCGCAATGGCTGCGGCGATGCCAAGCCCCAAAAAAGCCTGATACGTTGGATACGAGGGATTGCCGAACATGGGCTAGCACACACCTTCCACAAAGCGGTCGAGCTCAACAAAGCGGGAACCCTTGACCAGTACAACATCATGTTTTTCAAGCGCGCCGCCCATGCGGTCGAGCACCTGCTGATAATCGGAGAACACCTGGATGCGGTCCTCGTCCATGCCCATCATGCGTGCGGCATCGGCCATAAGCTGGGCCAGCTCACCACCCACGCACGCCAGCATGTCGAGCTTCTTGGCGGCGGCATAAGCGCCCACGAGCTCATGCATGCGAGGAGCCTCATCGCCCATCTCGCCCATCTCGCCCAGGATCGCCATGCGAGACCCCGTGCACGAAAGCGAGCACAGCAGATCGAGACCGGCTGCCATCGATTCGGCGCTGGCGTTATAGGAATCGTCGATGATGCGTGCACCGCTCTTGGCGCGCTTGATCTCCTGGCGGTGCCCGGTGATCGTGAGGCCCCTAAAGGCAGCATCGATCTGCTCGGGCGTCACGCCCAGGCGATAGGCAACCGCGGCGGCCTTAACGACATTAGGAACGGACTGCACGCCGGGGATGGCAAGCATGGTATCGATTGTCTCGCCCTGGCCAAAATCGAGCGTAAAGACCGGACGGCCCTCGTCATCAACGCGAATGTCGCGGGCACGGACCTCATCATCGTCCGAGACGCCGGCCAGCATAACGTCGATACCAGCAGGCTGGGCGAACGTATCGCGAATAAACGGCGTAAAATCGTCCTCGCCGCCCAAAACCAGCAGCGGCAAATAGTCGCCGGCGGCGCACATGCCCTGTACAATCTCGGCCTTAGCGCGGGCGATGTTCTCGCGGCTGCCCAAAATGCCGATATGAGAGGTGCCGATCTTGCTCACGATGGCAAGGTTGGGATTGGCGGACTGGGACAGGCGCTCGATCTCGTGGAAATGGTTCATGCCCATCTCGAGCACCAGGACCTCGGTATCGGCCGGAGCGGAAAGCACCGTGAGCGGCATGCCGATCAGGTTATTGAAATTGCCCTTGGTGGCCCAGACGCGATAGCGCTTGGCGAGCACAGCGGCGAGCACGTCCTTGGTCGTCGTCTTGCCGATGGAACCGGTAATGCCAACGACCAGGCAGCCAAGCTCCAGGCGATACGCATGCGCCAAACGCAGCAGAAACTCCTCGGGATCATCGGTCAGCAAGATGGCACAGCCCTTGTCCTGCGCCAGCGAGACCAGCTCGGCCTCGGGCTCACGCGTCATCACGACGGCGCCGGCACCCGACTGGACGGCACGGGAAGCAAAATCATTGCCGTCGACGTTTTCACCGGGAAAGGCGACGAAAATCGTCCCTTCCTCGACCTGGCGCGAGTCGATAACGCACCCGCGGCATACCCGATCGGCTTCTCCCGTCACGGTTCGGGCCCCTGTTGCGGCCGCGAGGTTGTTGACGGCGATCTCTATCATTGCAGCTCCCCTGTAAACCTAAATAATGCTATCGGCGTATTGTATCCCAGCGCCGCGCATGCGTGGTGCAGGGCATGTGAACACCCCTCATATGGGACAACAAACCACGCCCCAAAGATTGTAACCCCCTACTTCGTGTGCGGGATACCCAGCACGTCGAGCGCGTTGGCCATAATGAACTGGAACGGAACCGCAGCGGCATCTGAGCCGCTCGGCGTTCCGTCGAGTGTGATATAGCACAGCACCTTGGGCGATTGCGCCGGTGCAAAGCCCATAAAGGACGACATGTAGTTCTCCTTGAGGTAACCGCCGTTCTCGTCAGCACGCTCGGCCGTACCGGTCTTGCCCGCCACGTCATAGCCATCGACCGCACCGCCAACGCCCGTGCCTTCGGACACGACCGTCTGCATGCACGATGTCACCTGGGATGCGGCGTCCTCCGAAATCGCGCGCTCGCCTTCGCCCCAGTCCTTCTCGTCGCCTTTGCTGGACTTATAGAAGTGCGGAGTCATCATCACGCCGCCGTTGGCGATGCCGCCCACGGCACGTGCGATCTCAATCGGCGAGACAGACAGCGCCTGTCCAAAGCTCATCGAGCCCAGCGTGGCGCCGTCATACTGGTCACGCTCCTTGACGATGCCCAGGCTCTCGCCCGGAAAATCGACACCCGAGCTGTGACCGATGCCCCACTTGTCCACATAGGTGGCAAAATCATCGGCACCGATCTTGCGCCCCACCAGGACAAAACCGACATTGGACGAACGGCGCATCATCTCGCGTACGTCCATTGTCATGGTGTAGTCACGCTTGTCGGCATCGGTAACGGTATCGTCGCCCACCTTGATACTCGCGGGAACCTCAAACGATGTGCTCGGGCGCACAACGCCCAAATCAAATCCGGCGCCCGCAACCAGCGTCTTAAAGACCGAGCCGGGCTCGTAGGCATCCGTCACCAGACGAAGGTTCATGTCCTCGGTCTTGGCGTTTTCCAAATTGGTCTGGTCGTAGGTCGGATACGAGCAGGCGGCCAGGATCTCTCCAGTCGTCGGGTCGGTCACCAGGGCCGACCCGTTTTTGGCCTTCGTCTTCTCGACCGCCTCGGCCAAGGCATCTTCCGCGGCGCGCTGAATGTTGACGTCGATCGTCGTCACGATATCCACGCCATCAATCGCGGCAACCTTTTTATAGGCACCGCCCGCGATGTAGCCGCCATCTCTTGCGCGCTCGCGCACAAGAGAGCCATTCGTTCCGGTCAGAAGCTCATCGTATTGTTTTTCGAGTCCAGTCAGGCCAGCGTTGTCCACGTTCACGACGCCCAGCACCTGAGAAGCCAGGTTTCCATACGGGTAAACCCGCTTCATCGCCTGCTCAAAGAGCACGCCGGGTAGATTCTTCTTTTCCAGGGCGGCAGCGTCATCCTCGTCGACCTGGCGCTTGATATACACCCAGGAACCATCAGACAGTACCAGCTTGCGACAGGTCTTTTTATCGATACCGGTGGCCTTGACCAGCGCCGAGACCGTCTTGTCGACGTCCTCGACAAGCTGAGGGTTCACGGCGACATTGCGGCATTCGACTGACGACGTCAGCACGTTGCCGTTGCGGTCGTAGATAGTGCCACGTTTGGCATAGAGCGTCTGTGAAAGCAGACGACGCGCGTCCGCGCGCTCGCGCAGCTTGTCAGCATTCACGATCTGGTATTCGGCAAGACGGAAGACGCCCGCGGCAAGGCCAACCCCGATACAGCCCATAACGACATCGCGGCGAGGCAGCGGCGTTCCCGTAACCCATTCAGACGACGACCCCTTGCGCGCGCCCGTATTGCGCACCCGAGGTCCGCCCGAACCACGAAGACGCGACGCAGGGTCGTTGCCATAGGACGGCGCCGCGTTGTAAGATGGCCGACCCGTTCCTTGATAACCAGAACGTCCCCGCGAGGAGGGACGTCCAGACCCGTGGTCCCCGTCGGAACCGCGGCGATAGTCATTTGTCATACTCAGCTACCGTCTTATTTACTGAGCGGCCGCAGTCGAGCTAGCGCCCGCGGCTGCATCCTGCGAAAAGTCAAGCGTAACGCTCTCGCTGGGCTCCACCATGCCATAGGCGCCCGCAAGATCGCGAATACGCGTGTCGGCACCATAGACCGAATGCATGACCTCAAGGTTAGAACTCTCGTCGGTCGCCTTCTCGAGCGTGTTGGTAAGCTCTGCGTTGCCGTTAAGCACCTGGGCCGTAACACCGGCAAGCGCCACGCGCGCGACACCGATCGTCATGAAGACAGCCGCAATGATGCAAACCGTTTTAAGAACGCTCATGAAAACCGGGCTTACCGCCTGGTTTGCCTGACGGCCCGCGCCCGTGTAGACATCAAAACGCGGCGCGCGTTGCTCACGAGGGGCAACGGGCGCCTGCGGTGCCTCGCGGTAGGCGGGCATGGCGTTCATATCATAGGCGAGTGCTGCGTTTGAGGTGTTATAGCCCATGATATGCCGCCTCCCATCCCGAGTACGTTGGTAGTGTGTTTAAGCTTCGTTTATGGTGCGAGCGGGAGGTCCAATTTCGCGCGGTCGCGCCTACAGGCGCTGCGCCACGCGGATTTTGGCTGATCTCGCCCGAGGGTTGCGCGCGACCTCATCGGGTTGGGCAACCAAGGGTTTGCGGGTGATGACCTTGAGTATCGGCACGTTGCCGCACACGCACACCGGAATCTCCGGCGGACACGTGCACCCCTGGCTCATCTCCTTAAAGTGGTTCTTTACGATACGGTCCTCGAGCGAGTGATACGAGATGACGCAGATGCGTCCGCCCGGGTTGAGCCACCTGGTGGCGGCGTCAAGCCCCCTCTCGAGCACATCGAGCTCGTGGTTGACCTCGATGCGAATGGCCTGGAAGCTCTTCTTGGCCGGGTGTCCACCATGCCGACGAGCGGCAGCCGGAATGCCAGCCTTGATGATCTCGACAAATTGACCGGTGGTTTCGATCGGTTCTTGCTCGCGACGGCGCACGATCTCGCGCGCAATCTGCGAGGCGAACTTCTCTTCGCCATAGACGCGTAGAATCCGGGCGAGGTCGTGTTCGTTATAGGTGTTGATGACCTCAGCTGCGTTTAGGGTGTTGTTACCCGGATCCATCCGCATGTCCAATGGGGCATCTTCGTTATACGAAAAGCCCCTGCCAGGGATATCGAGTTGCGGTGACGAAACGCCCAAGTCAAACAGGAAGCCATCGACCCCGGGCACCTCGGCCGAGCAAAGCAGCTCGTCCAAGTCGCCGAAGTTGCCCTTCAGCAGCTGGTGCGGGACGCCGGGAACCTCGCGGTCCAGACGGGCGCCAGCGGCCTCGAGGGCCATGTCGTCCTGATCGACGCCGAGCAAAAGGCCCGTCTCCCCCACCTGCGCGGCCATCTTTACCGAATGACCGGCACCGCCAAGGGTGCAATCGCAGACAACGGAGCCGCTCTTGAGCTGCAGCGACTCAAGCACTTCGCCGAGCATGACAGGTTCATGCCGATATTCTTGTGTCAAGATCCCACGCTCCATCCGTTACTCGTGCCTTGCCCTTACGAGAAGAAGAGGTCAAGCAGAGCCTCGTCGTCATCGTCCTCATCGGCCGCGGCGCGGTCCCAAACCTCAAGGTGGTCGTAGTTGCCCACAACCGTGACCTCGCGGTCAAGGTTCGCCTGCTTGCGGAGAGACTCAGAAAGACCGATACGACCGGCGCTGTCCACATCCATCGACGTGGTGCGCTTGTTGATCGCCCTCATGAGCTTCTGGTCGTTGATGTCACGCGGGTTAAAACCCTCGTGGCCCTCACGACCCGCGAAGAGTCCTTCGACCCACTTATCGAAGGCCTCGGCAGAGAACACGTACAGAGCATCGACATCCAGGGCTTTGAACACGCGAACGTGCTCTCCAAGTTCCTCGCGAAGGGGTGCAGGCAGGGACAGACGACCTTTTGCATCGAGATTGCGCTCGTATGCACCAGTCATTCCCATGTGCGCCCTCCCCTCGGTTACTCAGATGGCACGTACGCGGGGAACCACCCCGCCTGTCGACGTCATTAATAATATGGGGAACTGCCCCATTTTTCAACACCTTTCCCCACCCCTTCCCCCACCCTACCCCACCACTCCACCCCCTAACTATTGGGCGCCACCCCCGAGCATATGTTCGAAAACACAATATGTTGTGTTTAACGCAAAGGCGGGATGCCACCTGTAGCACCCCGCCTTTCAACCTCAACCTTCAAGTTGACCTTGAGGCGATTTTTACGTCCCTTTACATCCCGTTCACATCGCCCCCAAACTCTCCCACGCGCGGCATGTGCACCCCGCCGCGCCATTGGCCGGTGGCGCAAAATGGGACGGACCCCCGATTGCCAAAACGTGCGCAACAGCACGTTCCAGCAATCGGGGGTCCGTCCTCGGATAGCATGTAATCGCAGCTCAGCAGCGTATTAGCGATGTGCCAGCGGGTGGGCCGCCAGGTAAACCTCAGTCAGCTGCGTACGATCGACATGCGTGTAGACCTGCGTCGTCGATATATCGGCGTGTCCCAAGATCTCCTGCAGCACGCGAAGGTCCGCGCCGCCCGCGAGCATATGGGTGGCAAAGGAATGGCGCAACGTGTGCGGATGGAGTCCCACCAACCCCACCTGGCGTCCGTAGCGCTCGCATATGACGTGAACACCCTGACGCGACAGACGCCCGCCGTTCTTGTTTAAAAAGACCGCCGGCGTCTCTGTCCCACGAGCATGAGCCGCCAGAAGTCGGCGCCCATCACATTTATAGTGCGTCAGGGCACGCGCCGCGCTTCCCACCAAAGGGACCAGACGCTCCTTGGAGCCCTTGCCGCGAACCAGCACAAAGCCGTCATCGGCATGGATATCACTCACATCGAGCCCCACCAGCTCGCTCACGCGCAGGCCGCACCCATACAGCACTTCCAAGATAGCGCGATCGCGCAGACCCATCTCACCATCCGGAAAATCCTGGTCGAGCAATGCCGAAACATCCTCCACCGAAAGGCACTCCGGCAGGCGCTCGGCCTTTTTTGGCAAACGCAACGCCGCCGTAGGATTTTGGGTCACGGCCCCATCGCGCACCAAAAAGGCATGCAGGCCTTTGACGGCAGCGAGCGCGCGCTCCACCGAGGCATCGGAATAGCCCCCATCGCGCCGATCGGCGATAAAGTCCTCAATGACCCGCCGACTCACGTCCTCAAAGGACGCAATGCCCGTCCGCTCCAGATAGGCACAGTAGGTCGTCAGGTCTCGGCGATAGGCGGCAATCGTGTTACGCGCCAAGCCCCGCTCGACTGCAAGGTAATCAAGAAACTCCCCCGCCGCCACAGCGAGCGGCGAAGGAGCTTCTCCGATATGTTCCCGGTTCGCCGGCAACCTTAGTCCGTCGAACGATTCATGGGCGTCACCTGCAGGCGATCGACGCCCTCATGCTGGCCAATCGAGGCACGCACGAACTCTCGGAATAGCGGCTGAGGATTGGTGGGGCGGCTCTTAAACTCGGGGTGAGCCTGGGTGGCCACGAACCACGGGTGCACATCGCGCGGCAGCTCGACCATCTCGACCAGACGCTCATCAGGCGAAAGACCCGAGATGACAAGACCGGCGTCCTCGAGCTGATCGCGGAAGGCATTGTTGAACTCAAAACGGTGACGGTGGCGCTCGTAGACAAGCTCCTCGCCATACGCCTCACGCGCGAGGGTATCGGCAGCGAGCTTGCACGGATAGGCGCCCAGGCGCATGGTGCCGCCCTTCTCGGTCACGTCCTCCTGCGAGCTCATCAGGTCGATTACGCTAAACGGACCGTCCGGATCAAACTCGGAGGAGCTGGCACCGGCAAGGCCGACAACGTTGCGGGCGAACTCGCACACGGCAACCTGCATACCCAGGCAAATGCCCAGATACGGAATCTTGTGCTCGCGAGCAAACTCGGCAGCAAGGATCTTGCCCTCCAGGGCGCGCTTGCCAAAGCCGCCGGGAACCAGGATGCCCGATGCGTCGCCCAGAACCTCATTGACGTTTTCGGCATCGAGGCTCTCACCATCGACCAGCTGCACATCTACGTGACGATCGTAGAAAACGCCCGCGTGATGCAGGGCCTCGATAACCGACAGATATGCATCGGGAAGCTGGGTGTACTTTCCCACGACGGCAACCTTAACCTTATCGGCGTGATGGTTGGCATGGTTTTGCTTGCGCAGGAACTCATTCCATGCGCTCATATCGCGCTCGCGCGGATCGAGGCCAAGGCGCTCGCAAATGCGCAGGTCAAAGTCCTGCTCCGCGAGCAGCTGCGGCACGTCGTAAATGCTCGCGCAATCCTCGTTGGTAAAGACACAGTCGGTGTCGACGTCGCAGAAACTCGCGATCTTGCCGCGGATAGCGTCATCAATATGGTGATCGGAGCGCAGCACAATGATGTCCGGCTGGATACCAAAGCTGCGCAGCTCCTTGACGGAGTGCTGCGTGGGCTTGGTCTTAACCTCGTGGGCGGCGGCGATATAGGGAACGAGCGATACGTGGATGTAGCAGACGTTCTCGGGACCGGCCTCCTTGCGGTACTGGCGGATAGCCTCCACGAACGGCTGCGACTCGATGTCGCCGATCGTGCCACCCAGCTCGGTAATGACAACGTCGGAGCCAGTCTGCTCCTCAATGCGGCGGAATTTGTCCTTGATAGCATTGGTGACATGCGGGATCACCTGGACGGTACCGCCCAAAAAGTCACCGCGACGCTCGCGGGCAATCAGGCTCTTGTAAATGGCGCCCGTCGTAAAGTTAGAATCGCGGGTCAGGTTCTCGTCAATAAAACGCTCGTAGTGGCCCAGGTCCAGATCGGACTCGTAGCCGTCCTCGGTCACAAAGACCTCACCGTGCTGGAACGGGCTCATGGTACCGGGGTCGACGTTCAGATACGGGTCGGCCTTCTGCATCGTCACCTTGTAGCCGCGCGACTTGAGCAAACGGCCCAGCGATGCCGCGGTAATGCCCTTGCCCAAAGACGAAACCACGCCGCCGGTCACAAACACATGCTTAGTCATATTGAATTACCTGCGCTTCCCGTAGAAGTTGTCCATACACATCTTACGGGTCTTCATTGTAATACTCGAGAAAGAAGCAGTTCGCCATTTTTCACCAAAGTGCTTGCATTTCTCCATCTCGAAACAAAACGCCGCCCGGGACCCGAGCGGCGTAGCAACAACTTAGGCGGCAGATCGCTACCGATCGGCAAGCTCGTCCCTGAGCATATCCCGAACGAGCATACCCGCGCGGATGCCTTTCAGATACCACCCGCCACGCTCGGTAAGGCAAATACCATTTGCAAGCTGGCCGCCATCCTCGCTATAACGCGAAACGACCTCGATCAAACCGTCAGAATCCAAGCGCTCAATTGCGGCGCGGGCTCGATACGGAGACACCCCAACGTGCTCCGCAAGCGTTTTGCGCGAGAAGCCATATGTCCCGCCACTTTCGGATTGCTGGGCAATCTCCATCAACACCAGCACTTCGACACGCTTCATATCGTTGACACTCGCACGACCCTTGCCCGCCATGGCAGCCTCCTCTAACCGAGCACGAGCATCCAGCGCGCCGTGCACGACCGACACACCTCACGATGGCAGGTAATATCCATCATGCGGCATCCCGCTAAGGATGAAACAGTTACGATTATTGTATACCGCCCAAATTGTTTTTAGGCAGGTAAACGGCTATTTTTCGCCGAAATAGACGCTTTATTGATCAAAAAGCCGTACCGGGCGCTAACCCGATACGGCCAAAAGGCGATGCAATTACCGCGGTACTTCAAACTTAGCGATGGAAGAAACCACGACGCTCAAACTTGGGCTCGCAGCACACGTTGATGCCCAGTTTACGCAACACCGTCTCGTCCGTCGGCGAGATAATCACGCTAAAGAAGGCATCGCAACCGCGCAGCTGCTCCAGGCCCGAAAGGACACGAGCGGCCGTCTCGCTCGTAGCCGAGGTGATCGACAGCGCCATAAGCGTCTCGTCGGTGTGAAGGCGCGGGTTTTTGCTGCCCAGGAAATGCGTCTTGAGCTTGCTGATGGGCTCGATCGCCTCGTCGCTGCTGACTTCAAGCTCAAGGTCGACGCCCGAAACATGCTTGAGAGCGTTCATAATGAGCGAACTTGCGGCGCCCAGGCGCGTGGAGGTCTTACCGGTCACCACGGAACCGTCCGGCATGACCATGGCGCCCACGGGACCACCCGTCAGTTGCTCCCTGGTTAAGGCCGCCGAGCGCGCCGGTGAGTAGTTCTTATCGATGCCGGCCTTCTTCATAATAATCTTGAGACGGTCGACTTGCTCATCGCCCACGCCGGTACGGCGCACATTTTCGACCGCGGTAAAGTAGCGGCGGACGATCTCCATCTTGGAAGCGTCGCGGCAGGCATCGTCATCGGTGATGGCAAAGCCGACCATATTGACGCCCATGTCCGTGGGACTCTGGTAGGGGCTCTTGCCTAGGATCTTTTCCATCAGGGCACGGACCACCGGGAAGGCCTCGACGTCGCGGTTGTAGTTGACCGTGGTCTTGTTGTAGGCCTCAAGGTGAAAGGAATCGATGATGTTGGCATCGTCGAGGTCCGCCGTGGCGGCCTCGTAGGCAATATTGACCGGATGCGTCAGGGGAAGATTCCAGACCGGGAAGGTCTCAAACTTGGCATAACCGGCGGCGGTGCCGTGCTTATGCTCGTGATACAGCTGTGAGAGGCAGGTGGCGAGCTTGCCCGAGCCAGGGCCGGGCGCCGTCACGACAACGAGCGGACGCGTAGTCTCGACGAACTCGTTCTTGCCGTAGCCTTCGTCAGAAACGATCAGATCGACGTCGTGCGGATAGCCCTCAATGGGATAGTGCAGCTTGGCGGGAATGCCGAGTGCATTCAGACGATTGCGGAAGACGTCGGCAGCGGGCTGACCGGCATACTGCGTGATAACCACGGCCGCGACAGCAAAACCGTTGCCGCGGAACAGGTCGACCAGGCGCAAGACGTCCTCGTCATAGGTAATGCCCAGGTCGCCACGGGCCTTGTTCTTCTCGATATGGTTTGCATTGATTGCGATGATGACCTCGACGTCGTCGGCAATGCTCTTGAGCATGCGGAACTTGCTGTCCGGCTCAAAACCCGGCAGCACGCGACTCGCATGATAGTCGTCAAACAGCTTGCCGCCAAACTCCAAATAGAGCTTGCCACCAAACTGCGAGATGCGCTCCTTAATGTGAGCAGCCTGCAGCTCGATGTACTTCGCATTGTCGAAACCCTGGCGCATGTGTGGCTCCCGTCCCGTTTCCATTTAATGTCCTAGGCGATTATAACGGAGCCCGCCCTCCCCGATACCCAGACCATCAACAGGCACCAACCAAACACGCTCACCACAACCACCGGGGACCCGGGGCAGCTCGTTTGGAACGGGGAACAAGTCACTCAGCACCAACAATGAAAACGTCGCAGGCAGAGCTGAAGCCAGCGAACGGGCACCAGAGCGAGCAAGCTTCCCCCTGCACCAACAAGGGGAACGTCGCAGGTGGAGCATAAGTCAGCGAAAGCCCGTCAGAGCGAGCAAGGTGACGTGAAAGAGGAGGGCATAGGCCTTTTGGCCATGCCCGACGATTGAACGTCAGATTGCCGCTCTGGCGGGTTTGCAGCGTCGACCGGTTCCGCGGTTTGGTAAAACCGCGGAACAAAAAAGCGCCCCCTCCCGCGCACGGAACGGAAGGGGGCTAAAGGTAGGAGTCTACCGGTGGGTTGACCCCACCGGACAGACGATGACCAGGTGATCCTTTACAGGATCGTCAAGGTTTCCGTGGGGTACCCGTTGGGTACTTAGATCAACACGCAGGCGACGGTCAGGATGATGGCGCAGACGACGGAGAGCGCGACGATGAGCTTAAGGGCAAACTTGAGCCAGGTCGTCCACTCGATCTTGGCCAGGGCGAGACCGCCCATGATGGCGCCGGAGGTCGGGGTGAACAGGTTCACGACACCGATGGCGGCGGAGAAGATCATGACCATGACCTCGGGCGAGAAGCCGAGCTTAACAGCCAGCGGTCCCATGATGGGCATGGAGACGGTGGCCATACCGGAGGTCGAGGGGATCAGGAAGGACAGGCCGAAGTAGACCAGGAAGCTCATGGGAGCGAAGATCACGCCGGACAGGCCAGCCAGGGCATTGGCGGCAGCGTCGAGGACGTAGACGTCGAGGCCGGTGTTAGCCATGAGAACGGAGATACCACGGGCGAGAGCGATGACGAGGACAACGGACATCATGTCGGCAGCGCCGGTGATGAAGGTGTTGACGATCTGCTTCTCGGACAGGCCACCGATGATACCGATCAGGATAGCCATGAGGAAGAACCAGGTGGAAGCCTCGTCGAAGTACCACTGGCCAATGGGCAGGCCGGTGATCAGGGCAGACCAGCCCTGGACGACGGCGTTACCGTCGGCATCGTAGACAGCGCCAGCGTCAAAGAAGTTGGCGACGCCCTCGTTGAGGTCGGCCAGCGGGATGAAGCCAACGATCATGACGACGAAGGTGAAGGCGAAGGCGATCAGAACACCCTTCTGGCGACCGGTGAGCTTGACCTCATTGTGAACCTCGGAAGCAGCCTTGCCGTGAGCCTCTTCGGCGTCCTTGAGCTCCTGCATCGACAGGATGGTGGAACCCTTGTCAGCCTTGACCTTCTTGGCATAGCTCATGACGAAGAAGATGGACATGGCAGTGGTAACAATCCACAGGACGGCACCGAGGCCGATGATGATGGACTGGTTGACCTCAATGCCAACGCCGGTCAGAGCGTCGACGGCAGCGCCGACGGCAAACGGGTTAACCGTGGAGCCCAGGCAGCCGCAGCCAGCGCCGAGCAGGACGGTGGCGGCACCGACCATCGGGTCGAAGCCAGCGGCCATCATGGTAGCGGCAAGCAGGGCGTAGAAGGGAACGGTCTCCTCGCACATACCATAGGTGGTACCACCGAGGGAGAAGATGAGCATCAGCACGGGAATGAGCATGATCTCGT
This sequence comes from Collinsella sp., assembly GCA_019424965.1. Classification (GTDB taxonomy): domain Bacteria; phylum Actinomycetota; class Coriobacteriia; order Coriobacteriales; family Coriobacteriaceae; genus Collinsella. The sequence goes on along the minus strand of JAHYYL010000008.1, from coordinate 49,633 downwards.
TGCCCTTAAGCTTCTGCACCAGAACGGCAATGCCGTTGTCCAGGGCGCCGGTCTCGGTCATCATGCCGAGGAAGCCGCCCAGGATCATAACGAAGAGGCAGACGGGCAGAGCGTCAGCGAAGCCCTTAATCGGGGCGGTGCAGAAATCGCTCAGACGGGCGGCAGTAACCTCGCCGCCGGACGTGCCGGAGACGATAACGGTAATCACTGCAACAATTGCCAGCAGAGCAAGAAGAATGGTGAACGATGAAGGCATACCGCGCTTTTTCTTAGCGGTCTCAGTCATAGTTCTCATCCCCCCTTCATAAATCATTTACTGATCTCGCCCGAAGCGGCTCTTCCGTGCCGTGCCTGCCGCTAGATGCGAGATTTTTACCAGATAAAACCGCTCGGGGTGTGCAGTAATACACCCCGAGCAAGATGCTAGATGCTCTTACTTGAGCGTGGCGTACATGACAGCCTTAATGGTGTGCATGCGGTTCTCGGCCTCGTCGAAGACCTTGGAAGCGGGGCTTTCGAAGACCTCGTCGGTGACCTCCTGCTCGGTGATGCCGAACTGCTCGCACTTCTCGGCGCCAATGGTGGTGTTGGTGTCGTGGAAGCTGGGCAGGCAGTGCAGGAAGATGGCACCCGGGTTAGCCATAGCCATGACCTCGGAGGTGACACGATACGGGGTGAGCTGAGCGATGCGCTCGGCCCAAACCTCGTCGGGCTCGCCCATGGAGACCCACACGTCAGTGTAGATAACGTCGGCACCGGTGACGCCGTCCTTGACGTCGGTGGTCAGCTTGATGGTGCAGCCGTTAGCCTCGGCGATGGGCTTGCAGGCCTCGATGACGTCGTCAGCGGGCATGCACTCCTCGGGGCCGCAGGCCACGAAATTCATGCCGAGCTTGGAGCAGACAACCATGAGGGAGCGAGCAACATTGTTCTTGCAGTCACCCATGAAGACGAGGGTCTTGCCCTTGATGTCGTAGTTGAAGTTCTCCTGGACGGTCAGGATGTCGGCAAGCATCTGGGTGGGGTGCCACTCAGTGGTCAGGCCGTTCCACACGGGCACGCCGGACTTGGCAGCGAGCTCCTCGACGTCGTCCTGGGCAAAGCCGCGGAACTCGATGCCGTCATACATGCGGCCGAGAACGCGAGCGGTGTCCTCGATGGACTCCTTCTTGCCCATCTGCGACGAACCCGGATCGAGGTAGGTGACGCCCATGCCCAGATCCATGCCGCCGACCTCGAAGGCGCAGCGGGTGCGAGTGGAGGTCTTCTGGAAGAGCAGAACGATGTTCTTGCCCTCGAGATAGCGGTGCGGAACGCCAGCGCGCTTCATGTCCTTGAAGTTCTTGGAGAGCTTGAGCAGGTACTCAATCTCCTCGGTGGTGAGGTCGAGGAGCTTGAGGAAGCTACGGCCGGAGAGGTTAACACCCATGGTTCGATTCCTTTCGAAGAAATGAATTACGTAAGTATTAGTGTCGCCCGTTTGACGGGCGACACCGGTGCGGTTGTAGGGGGACCGCACCGGAAACGGAAAGACTTAGAGGTCCTCGCGCCAGAAGGGCATGCTCATGCAGCGCGGGCCGCCGCGGCCGCGGGAGAGCTCGGCGGAGGGCACGACGAGAAGGTCCAGGCCCTCCTTGTACAGCACGTCGTTGGTGACGGTGTTGCGCGCGTAGACGCAGATCTTGCCGGGCTCGACGCACAGGGTGTTGGAGCCGTCGTTCCACTGCTCGCGGGAGGCCGCGATCGGGTCGCCGCCGCCGCAGGGGATCAGCTTGACCTGGTCGACGCCGGTGGCGTCCTCCAGGACGTGCTCGAGGGTGTCCTCGATCAGGCGGATGTTCACGTCGCCCGGGTTCTTGCCGGCGGTCAGCTCGTAGACGCGCAGGGTGCCCATGATGGCGGGGTGGATCGTGAACTTATCGACGTCGATCTGGGTGAAGACCGTGTCGAGGTGCATGAAGGCGCGCGAGACGGGGATGTCGAAGGCCAGGATGCGCTCGACCTTGGAGTCGGAGTTCCAGAAGATGTTCTGGGCCATGACGTCGATAGCGGCGGCCTGGGTGCGCTGGGAGATGCCGACGGCGAGGGTCTTCTCGTTGATGTTCAGCACGTCGCCGCCCTCGGTGTGGAACTGGCAGTCGCGGCGGAAGTACAGGGAGACGTCCTTGTAGTCGGGGTGGTACTTGAAGACGTACTTGCCGTACAGGGTCTCGCGGTTGCGGGTGACCGAGTACATGCGGTTGAGGTTGACGCCCTCGCCGACGACCGCGAACGGGTCGCGGGTGAAGTAGAGGTTGGGCATCGGGTCGATGATCAGGTCGGACTCGGACTCGGAGTTGACCAGGGAGTCGAGGGTCGTGGACGCCGTGAGGGGCATGTCGATCTCGGCCTTGGTCATGCCGGCCATGGTCTTCTTGACGAACTCGAGGTTGTCCTCGATGGAGTCCAGCTTCTCGCGGACGATCTGCGGCATGTGCTGGCCGCGGATGCCGGCCTCGGCGATGTACTGGTCGGTGAACTCGGCGCGGGCGCCGGGGACCTGGTCGAACACCTCGGCGACGAGGTTCTCGAGGTAGAGCACCTCGACGCCCTGGTCCCTCAGGATCTGGGCGAAGGTGTCGTGCTCCTGCTGCGCGACCTCCAGGAACGGGACGTCGTCGAACAGGAGTCGCTCGAGCTCGTCGGGCGGCAGGTTGAGGAGCTCGTCGCCGGGACGGTGCAGGCAGACCTTCCTGAGCTTGCCGATCTCGGAAGGCACGTGCAGACCTTTCGTCATGGCCTCCTACCTTTCTTTCGGGCCCCTGTCAGGGCCGATTCGTTAGCGCCCCTCCGTGTGAGGCGTTATTGCTGACGACATATTTATATCCAAAATCAGTCCATACTTCCACCTTGCCCCCGAACGGTTTTATATGAGGGGTGAACGGCATACACATATACTTCATGCATGGCACACTTTGATTTAATAAAGTTTATTTACGTGCTTAAACGCTTTTTTAACCGAAAAATCAATTGAAACTAATCTTTGTTAAACCACCCTCAAATTGCATATTTCATGCAACGATATGAATAGAACTCGCAATTCTCGCTGTGTCTCAACCATTTTGATTTTTATTCAGAAAAAAGTGAGTCCTATTCATTTTTAGCAAACAGATTACCGTTTACCAGACGCTGGATACCGTTCACCGGAAGCTCAGTATAAGACCCGTCGAATACCCGATCTAACTTGCGTCTTCATTTGTAACAACTTGACTTTTCCGGCGGCAAAGACAAACAGACCCGCTCCCCAAAAGGGAGCAGGTCTGCATTCGGTACACCTAGGGCCCAGTAAGGTTTAGGCCTTCGAGAACCTCAAGGGGCTAGCAATCGAACTCGGCCAGTGCCTCACCCAGAAGCCTCAGGCCCTCGCGAAGAACATCTTCGCTCGCGCAGTAGCCCAGGCGCGCTCCGCAGGGAAGCTCAAAACGGCTACCGGGGACCAACAGCACTCCCCTCTCGGCCAGCAGGCGCTTGCAGAACTCCTCGTCATCCTCGGAAATATCCAGCTGGATAAACGAGGTGGACACGCCCTGTGGGGCCGTCCAGGAGACACGATGCTGCGTATCAATCCAAGCCTGTGCGATATCGCGGTTGCCAAACACGATCTTGCGGTTGCGCTCGAGAATCTTATCCTTGTGCTCGAGCACGTAGGTCGCCAAAGCGTCGTTAAACACGCCGCCGCAGATCATGGTGTAGTCGCGGTAGGTGCGGATGCGGTTGGACACCTCTTCGTCCGCAACGACCCAGCCCACGCGGGCTGCAGGCGTCGAATAGGTCTTAGACACCGAGTTGGTGACAATGGCCCTCTCGTACACGTCGGCCATCGACATAAAGGACTCAGTGTTCTCGAGCGGCAGATACACCTCGTCGCAAAGCACATAGGCGCCCACCGAACGGGCAATCTCGGCAATCTGGCCGAGTGTATCGGCATCAAGCACCGTACCGATGGGGTTCGATGCATTATTGATGCAGATGAGCTTCGTGTTGGGGCGAACGAGGCGCTTGAGCTGATCGATATCGGGTTTCCATCCGAGCTCCTCGCGAAGCTCCCAATACTCGACCTCGGCACCGAGCGTACGTGGAATCTCATAGAGCGGCGCATAGGTAGGCCACTCGGCAATCACGTGATCGCCGGGCTCGACAACGGCCATGATGGCGTTGAGGTTGGCGCCCGTGCAGCCATTGGTCTGCAGAATGTGATCGGGATTGACCTCGCAACGATACAGCTTGGCGACCTCGGCCTTAAACTCCGGCGAACCCTCGATCCAGCCGTAGTTCATCTTCTCACGATCCAGGCGCTCGTAGAACGAGGCGCCGTCCTGCTCGTCGAGCGCGCGAAGCTCGCCCATGGTCAGCGACGAGATCGTCGACTGGGCAATGTCCCACGTAGCGCTCTTCTCCCAAACGTTGAGCCATTCCTCAACGCCAATCGTCTTGATATCCATGGCTAGGCTCCAATCGCTAGAATACGGGGATGATGCCGGCAAAGGTCATGGGAATCGAGATGATGCCCAAAAGGCAAAGAAGCCGACACCGTTGGGGTATCAACGTGACCGCCTCTAGACATAAGGGACACCTTATCTGATGTTAATTTAGCTTATTAGACAAGAATGGGGCGGCGCGAAAACCCGCACCGCCCCAATGGGAGACATCTAACGTCAGCTAGATGTATGTATTAAGACCTATACGGGTCCTAGAAGACCTTAGAGGTCCTCACGCCAGAAGGGCATGCTCATGCAGCGCGGGCCGCCGCGGCCGCGGGAGAGCTCGGCGGAGGGCACGACGAGAAGGTCCAGGCCCTCCTTGTACAGCACGTCGTTGGTGACGGTGTTGCGCGCGTAGACGCAGATCTTGCCGGGCTCGACGCACAGGGTGTTGGAGCCGTCGTTCCACTGCTCGCGGGAGGCCGCGATCGGGTCGCCGCCGCCGCAGGGGATCAGCTTGACCTGGTCGACGCCGGTGGCGTCCTCCAGGACGTGCTCGAGGGTGTCCTCGATCAGGCGGATGTTCACGTCGCCCGGGTTCTTGCCGGCGGTCAGCTCGTAGACGCGCAGGGTGCCCATGATGGCGGGGTGGATCGTGAACTTATCGACGTCGATCTGGGTGAAGACCGTGTCGAGGTGCATGAAGGCGCGCGAGACGGGGATGTCGAAGGCCAGGATGCGCTCGACCTTGGAGTCGGAGTTCCAGAAGATGTTCTGGGCCATGACGTCGATAGCGGCGGCCTGGGTGCGCTGGGAGATGCCGACGGCGAGGGTCTTCTCGTTGATGTTCAGCACGTCGCCGCCCTCGGTGTGGAACTGGCAGTCGCGGCGGAAGTACAGGGAGACGTCCTTGTAGTCGGGGTGGTACTTGAAGACGTACTTGCCGTACAGGGTCTCGCGGTTGCGGGTGACCGAGTACATGCGGTTGAGGTTGACGCCCTCGCCGACGACCGCGAACGGGTCGCGGGTGAAGTAGAGGTTGGGCATCGGGTCGATGATCAGGTCGGACTCGGACTCGGAGTTGACCAGGGAGTCGAGGGTCGTGGACGCCGTGAGGGGCATGTCGATCTCGGCCTTGGTCATGCCGGCCATGGTCTTCTTGACGAACTCGAGGTTGTCCTCGATGGAGTCCAGCTTCTCGCGGACGATCTGCGGCATGTGCTGGCCGCGGATGCCGGCCTCGGCGATGTACTGGTCGGTGAACTCGGCGCGGGCGCCGGGGACCTGGTCGAACACCTCGGCGACGAGGTTCTCGAGGTAGAGCACCTCGACGCCCTGGTCCCTCAGGATCTGGGCGAAGGTGTCGTGCTCCTGCTGCGCGACCTCCAGGAACGGGACGTCGTCGAACAGGAGTCGCTCGAGCTCGTCGGGCGGCAGGTTGAGGAGCTCGTCGCCGGGACGGTGCAGGCAGACCTTCCTGAGCTTGCCGATCTCGGAAGGCACGTGCAGACCTTTCGTCATGGCCTCCTACCTTTCTTTCGGGCCCCTGTCAGGGCCGATTCGTTAGCGCCCCTCCATATGAGACGCTGCTTGCTGACAGCTCTAGTTATATCCAAAAATCAGCCGCAATTCCACCTCGCCCCCGAACGGTCAACAAAGTGCGATGAACGGTATATCGCATGTGATTCCCCCATGATGTACTTCGGCGTTCTAAAGTAACTTTTCTAAGGTAAACGCTCTTTTTTCTCAAAAATCATTCGCAGTTACAACTCCAATCTTTCGATTAGGAATTGCATATCTAAAACGGTTTTATGTATATAAATGACGCTTGTTCGTGTTTCTGTCTGTATTCGATGATATTCAGCTACCTATCATTCTTATTCACATATACTCACCAGTTGAGTGAGGATATAGACCGTTTTTTCACAACGTGACGGGCGTCAGTTCTATGGCTTGTCAGCGTAAGAAGTAGGTAAAGATACCGTTCACGCGATACGTCCGTGCCATAGGTCGACTAAATTGAGACAATAGTGAATAGTGTTAGGCAACCGTCCCCTGCGGGGACTGAACGGACAGATGCATATGCTGAGCACAATCGAAAAAAAGCAAGCCGCCGCAAAGCTGCGCAAACCGCCGCGCGACTTCTCGTACACGCAGAACCGAGAGCTCAGCTGGCTGCGCTTTGACAACCGTGTGCTTGACGAGGCCTTCGACGAGACCGTTCCGCTGTTCGAGCGTCTAAAGTTCGTGTCGATTTTCGAGTCCAACCTCGACGAGTTTCTCATGGTGCGCGTGGGCGGCCTGTCCGATCTGGCAGAGCTCAAAAAACAGCCTGTCGACAACAAGAGCAATATGACCGCCTCCGAACAGGTCGATGCCGTCATGGCCGAAATGCCCGGGCTCCTTACCCGATGGGAGTCCATCTTTAAGAGCATCGAGGGCAAGCTCGACGCCCTGGGCGTTCACCGCGCGCGTGCCGATTCGCTTACGCCCGAGGAGCGCACCTTTGTAACCCGCTACTTCCAGGCCTACGTGTCGCCGGTCATCTCACCGCTGGTGATTGACCCGCGCCACCCCTTCCCCAACCTGCGCAACGGCGCACTCTACCTGGCCTGCGGCCTGGACGGCGTCACCGACGAGGAAAGTCTGCTGGGCCTAATCGAGATTCCCGCCTCGATGAACCGCGTGGTCGAGATCCCCTCGCCCGCCGGCACCTACTCCTACATTCTGCTCGAGGACGTCATCCTCGCCTGCCTGGACAGCTGCTTTGGCTCCTATAAGCCGCTCGACCGCGCGCTCATCCGCGTCACCCGCAACGCCGACATCGATCCGGACGGCGAGGGCGTCGAGGAGGAAGAGGACTACCGCCAGCACATGAAGCGCATCCTCAAGAAGCGCCTGCGTCTGCAGCCGGTAGTGCTCGCGGTCTCGGGGTCGCTCGAGAAGGCGACGCTCAAGACCATCCGCAAGGCGCTCGAGCTTTCTCGCCGCTCGGTCTTTACCTGCGATATCCCGCTCGACCTGGGCTACGTCTTCGGCATTGAGGGCAAGATTCCCGAGCATCTACGCAACGAGCTCCTCTTTACGCCGTTTAAGCCTCAGCCCAACCCCACCATCGACATGTCCCGCTCCATTCGCGAGCAGGTGCTGCAGGGCGACAAGTTGCTCTTTTACCCCTACGAGGCCATGAATCCGTTCCTGGACCTGGTACACGAGGCCGCATACGACCCCGAGTGCATCTCGCTGCGTATCACGCTCTACCGCGTGGCCAAGCAGAGTCGTCTGTGCGAGTCGTTGATTGACGCCGCCGAGAACGGCAAAGAGGTCACGGTGCTCATGGAGCTCCGCGCGCGCTTTGACGAGCAAAATAACATCGAGTGGGCAGAGCGTCTGGAAGAAGCGGGCTGCACCGTCATCTATGGCTCCGAGGGCTTTAAATGCCACTCAAAGATCTGCCAGCTCACCTATCGCGAGGGCATGGCGCTCACTCGACTCACGCTTTTGGGCACCGGTAACTTTAACGAGAAGACGGCCAAGCTCTACAGCGACTTTATGCTCATGACCGCCCATCCCGGCATCGGCGAAGACGCCAACCTGTTCTTCCGCAACCTGTCGCTGGGCAACCTGCGCGGCGACTACCGCTTTTTGGGCGTGGCGCCCGTCGGTCTCAAGCCGCTCATCATGCGCGGTCTGGACCGCGAGATCCAACGTGCGCTCGCCGGCGAGCCCGCCCGCGTGTTCTTTAAGCTCAACTCGCTGACCGACCGCGAGGTCATCGACAAGATCGCCGAGGCATCGTGTGCCGGCGTGCGCGTGGACATGATCATCCGCGGCATCTCGTGCCTGAAGCCCAACATTGCGGGCAAGACCGAAAACGTGCACGTACGTTCTATCGTCGGACGTTTCTTGGAGCACGCGCGTGTCTATGCCTTCGGCGTGGACTCGGACATGATCTACCTGAGTTCTGCCGACATGATGACGCGCAACACCGAGCATCGCGTAGAGATCGCCTTCCCCGTGCTCGACCCCACCTGCCGCGCGCTGGTGCACGAGTACATGGGCGTGCAGCTGCGCGACAACGTGAAGGCACGTAGCCTGACGAGCGACGGCACCTGGGTTCCCGTAGAGCGAAAAGAGGGTGAGAAGCCCTTTAACTCGCAGGAGTTCCTGTTGGAGCGCGCTTATCGCAACGCCGAGTCCGCCACCGAGGCAGAGCCCGCGCTCGCATCCCAGTCTGAGCCCGAGCCGCAGCCGGCCGCTCCCGAGGTCCAGAAGGTCCGAGCGATCGTTATCGAGCCCGAACCTGCTCCCGCAGCCCAACCTCAGGCACCCACAACAACCCCCGAGAGCAACGCGTGTCACAAGAAGCCCGCTGGCAAAGCCAAGGCCATCGAGCGCCATCGCCCTGGCCGCGTGCGCATGGGCTTGGGCCTGATCGGCCTAGGCCTTAAGACGCTCATTACCGGCAAGACGAAATAGACGTTTGTAGAAGCGCCCCGCATTTGAGGAAAGCCTCGGATGCGGGGCGCTTTTCCCTGCTACCATGGTGCGAACAGCAACGCGAATGACAGGCAGGAATATGAAGCTCACCATAGAATCGATGACGTACGGCACCGACGGTCTGGCACATGCCGACAACGGCAAGGCCGTCTTTGTGCAGGGCGCTGTGGCAGGCGACACCGTCGAAGCCGAGATCGTGCAGGACGGCAAGTCGTTTATGCGCGCCCGCACGACCGAGATTCTGGAGCCGAGCCCCGATCGCATTCAGCCTCCCTGCCCCTTCGTGGGCATCTGCGGCGGCTGCTCGTGGGGAAATCTCTCACGCACGGCACAGCTTGCCGCCAAAGAGCAAAACCTGCGCTCCACGCTCGAGCGCATTGGCAAGTTCACCCCCGAGCAGGTCAACGATCTTGTCCAGCCTATCCGCCATACCAAGGACGACTGGGGCTACCGCAATAAGATTGAGCTGGAGCCCACTCTCGTTAACGGCCGTGTTCGCCTTGGCATGCACGGCGTCGACCCCAGCAAGATCGTGACCGTCGATTCGTGCCCGCTGTTCGATAAGCGTTTTCCCAAGGCGCTCAAATCGGTCGTCGGCGCGCTCAACTATCTGAGCGGCAGCCACGACCTGGGTCTGGAGCGCGTGGGCATTCGCGCTTCACGTCGCACCAAAGCACTCGAGGTCGCACTTTGGACACCCACAGGCTCCTTCCCGCGCTCACAGGTCTCACGCGTACTGGCAGACGCCGCACACCCCACGAGCGTCGTGCGCGTCATGAGCAAGGGCGAGAAGAAGGCCCGCCGCGTTTCCAAGGTGGAGATGCTCGCCGGTGAGGGCTCGTGGACCGAGAACATCGCTGATGGTCAGATGCGCCTGTCCGCCCCATCCTTTTTCCAGGTCAATACCAAGGGCGCCGAGTTTTTGATTGAGCTCGTTATGGACGCCCTCGACCCGCAGGAAGACGAGCTTGCCGTGGACCTGTACTGCGGCGCCGGCACCTTTACCCTGCCGCTCGCCCGCCGCTGCGACTTTGTCGCCGCCGTCGAGGCCTACGGTCCGGCCGTGCGCGACCTGCGCCGTAACCTCGAGATCAACAAGCTCGACAACGTCGACGTCATCGGCGGCGATGCCGTGCGCGAGTTCCCCGACCAGGATGCCGATGTCCTGGTGGTCGATCCGCCGCGCGCAGGTCTGGCACCCGAGGCCATCGACCTCATCGCTAGCACGAGTGCGCGCGATGTCGCCTATGTGAGCTGCGACCCTGCCACCCTGGCGCGCGACCTTAAGCGCTTTGTCGAGGAAGGCACCTTCTCCCCCGTCAAGATCACACCGGTCGACCTGTTCCCGCAAACCTTCCACTGCGAAACCGTCGTCCACCTCAAGCGCAACTAGACTGTTTGCCCAAGACCACGCCCGATGATTTTTCTGGGACGGGGATTAAATAATCAATTTGCACCGAATGATTATTTAATCCCCGTCCCTTTTTAAACATTGGAAAATCGAGCGTGGCAAGCGTATGTCTTCGGGGTATAAGACGGCTAATTGTATGCCGCCTTACGAAAGGAACTCTCATGCCCAGCGTTGCCGTTCTCGCCGCCGATGGCTTTGAAACGATTGAATGCCTGACCATGGTCGACGTCATGCGTCGCGGCGGCGTGCGCGCCACGCTTGTCTCGATCATGCCCACGCGCGAAGTCGTGAGCTCGCTGCAGATTCCCGTGACCTGCGATGCTCTCTTTGACGAGATCAACTTTGACGAGTACGACTGCGTCGTGCTGCCCGGCGGCCTGCCCGGTGCCACCAACCTGCGCGCCGACCAGCGCGTCTGCGACGTAGTCTGCGAGTTCGCCGCGACCAAGCACGTTGCCGCCATCTGCGCCGCCCCATTTATCCTGGGCGAGCTTGGTCTACTCGAGGGACGCCGCGCCACGTGCTTCCCCGGCTTTGAGAAGAGCTTCCCCGAGGGAGCTTATACCGGCGAGAAGGTCACGCAAGACGGCAACATCATTACTGCCAGCGGCATGGCACAGTCACTCCCCTTTGCCTTGGAGCTGCTGCGCACGCTCGCCGGCGACAAGGCCGTCGAGAAGGTCGCCGAGGGCATCCAACTATGATTTTGGCTTCGCAATCGCCGCGCCGCATAGAGCTGATGCGCGAGGCAGGCTATAACATTCGCGTAATTCCTGCAGACATCGATGAAACGCCTTTTGATGGCGAAGCTCCGCTTACGCTCGTCGAGCGCTTGGCGCGTGCCAAAGCAGCTGCCGTCGCCGCCGAGTATGCCAAGCCCAATGAGCTGACCGTCGCGGCCGATACCATCGTCACCTTCGATGGCAAGATTTTGGGTAAGCCGGCAAACGAGGACGAGGCGCGCACCATGCTCCGCGAGCTTTCGGGCCGCACGCACCAGGTGGCGACCGGCGCCTGCATCGTTAAAGCCGGCGACGCTTCAGCTCCGCATGCCGCCGAGAGCCTGTCGTTTGTCGATGTGACCGACGTGACGTTCTATGAGCTTACCGAAGAGCAGATCGAGCGCTATGTTGCCTCCGGCGAACCCATGGACAAGGCCGGAGCCTACGGCATCCAGGGCACAGGCGGCCGCATGCTTGTGCACGATATTTCGGGTGACTTCTACAACGTGGTGGGCTTGCCCATCGCTCGCGTCGCACGCGCGATTCAAAAACTATCGTAATTGCATCTGGCGCTGGGTATCCCCCAGCGCCTACAATTTTGCCGTACCGTACGGATCCCGACCGGGCATAAGGCCCGGCGGAAAACCGATAGGAGAAAACATGGACACACTGCTCGAAGCCATCGATGTTTGCAATGTCGATGGCTTTTGCTTTGGCAACTATACGGACGAGGAGGCCGGCACCGGTTGCACCGTAATCGTGGCACCCGAGGGCGCCACCGGCGGCGTTGACGTTCGCGGCGGTGCTCCAGCATCGCGCGAAACCGACCTGCTGCGTCCCGAGAACACCGTCGACAAGGTCCACGCCGTCTGCCTGTCGGGTGGATCGGCCTTTGGCCTCGAGGCTGCAAGCGGCGTCGCTCGCGAACTCGAGAGCCGCGGCATTGGTCTGTCCGTCGGCCCCACGCAGGTGCCCATCGTGTGCTCCAGCTGTATCTTCGACCTTGCCTTTGGCGACCCCACCGTACGCCCCGACATAGAGGCCGGCATCGCCGCCGTGCGCGAGGCACTCGACAACACCCCCACCACGCTCGAGCAAGGCAATGTGGGCGCCGGCACCGGTGCCACCGTAGGTAAGCTCATGGGCCCTGCCACCTGCATGAAGGCCGGCCTTGGAGCTGCCGCCGTGGCGCTCGGTCCCGTTAAGGTAGGCGCCGTGGTTTCGGTCAACGCCTGCGGCAACGTTGTCGACCCCCTCACCGGCGAGTGGGTCGCCGGCATGCGCACCTCAGCCGATAGCGACCAAATCGTCGATATGGAACTCGCAGCCTTTGCCGCCGCCGGATCCATGCAGATGCCGCTCGACCGCACCAACACCACCATCAGCTGCATCGTCACCAACATGGAGCTCACTAAGGCCCAAGCCACCAAGGTCTCCCAAATGGCCGCAGACGCCTACGCACACGCCATCCGTCCCACGCACACCACCAACGACGGCGACACCATCTACACCCTCGCCAGCGGCAAACTGGGCGCCCAGGCAAGCGCCGCCGTTCCCCTAGACCTGCTGGGCATGCTCGCCGTAAGGGCTTTGCAAACCGCCATCGTAAACGGAGCCAAAACCGCCAAAACCTCCCACGGCATCCCCGGCGCCGCAAAGTAATCTCACTCGACCGTCGGTCGGAGACGGGCGGGTGTTACGTTTGCTGCTCTACAGTCCTATGCAAGACGAAGGCCACATTAAGTGGCCTTCTTTGCATGCGGAACTCGCGACAAACGTAACGTCCGCCCGCCTCCGACCGACTACCAACCAAATTCTTTTCAGCCCAGGCCCCTTTGTACCACGCGTCGAAGATCTTCAAATTCAGCTTGCTGACATAAAGCGAGACATAGCAGAGGACCCCTGGTCCTTAACTTGATACGAGTTCCGCACGCAAAGGAGGCGCCAGTGGCGCCTCCGTCTTGCGCAGGACTGTTCGAAGTAGCAAGTTAAGGACCAGGGGTCCCCGTTACCCGAGCATTTCTGTGCTAGTTGAATTTGAAGATCTTTGAGGCAAGACGGTATAGGCCGAGTGTGGTTTTGTCTCCGGCACGACCGCGGAGGTTAGTGAAGAACCCGACCACACCGTAGCGGGCACGACGATACATGCGCTCGTCATAGGCCTTCAAATCATTCCACAGCGTCTTTAGGCGCTCGTCGGCGCAATCTTCCTCGGAAAGCTTGGTCAGCACCGAGCAGATCGCCATCATCATGGTGAAGTAGCCCATCATGTACGAACGCAGGCGCGACGACCCAACATCGCTGTACAGGTGGTACGACTCCATCATGATACGCGTAACACGGAACTGCTGGTCCAGACGCTTGACCATCGTGGCCTCGTTGACACTCTGGCCCTCACGACCGATAAAGTAGCGATAGAGGTCGATGTCGGCGTAGTACATGGTCTTGCAACGCGGCAGCGGCACGTAGGCGTAGATGTTGTCCACATAGAACGTGTGCGGCGGCATGGGCAGGTTGGACTCGCGCAGCACATCCGTGCGATAGCACAGGCTGTGCATGAGTAGATTCTGGTCCAGACGGAAATGACCGATCTGGTCCCAGGTAAAGATCTTTTTACGCGGCAGGGCAAACTTGTAACCAATGGCAGTATGCGTACCTTCGTAAACCTTCTCGTACACATAGTTCGAGATAAAGAGGTCGACGCGCTGGTCGCGCTCCTCAAAACCACGCAAGATCGAAAGCATGGTCGATAGGGCTGCGCCATCGAGCCAGTCGTCCGAGTCGACGACCTTGTAGTAGGTGCCCTGCGCCTCGCGCAAGCCCGAAAGGACGGCGATGCCGTGGCCGCCGTTCTCCTGATGCACCGCGCGGATGATGCCGGGATAACGTGTCTCCCACTCGTCGGCCTTAGCTGCCGTCTCGTCCTTGGAACCGTCATCGACGATGATGATCTCGATATCGGTGGCGTAATTGCTCCCCTCCAGAATGGAGGTGATGCAATGGTCCATGTCCTTGGCGGCGTTATACGAGGGAATACCGAATGATATGACTTTATGCATGGCAGGCGATAATCTCATCCGAAAGATCGAGGGCGGAGTTGGTCACGGCATCCATATCGTAGTAACGATACTCGGCCAGGCGACCCACCGGGTGGAAGTTCGTCAGGTTTTGGACGCGCTCAAGATAGCGCTCATAGAGCTCGCGGTTCTCGGGCTCCAGAATGGCGTAATAGGGCGTCTCGCCCGAGCCGGGCGTATAGGCCTTGGAATACTCCTTCATGATGGTGGTCTTACCGGGCAGGACCTGACCAGTCATGTTCTTGAATTCGGTGATACGCGTGTAATCCTCGCTCGTGGTGTAATTGACGGTACCCACGGGCTGGAACTGGTCCATATCGAGCGTCTCGAACTTCATGTCGAGCGTACGGTACGGCAGAGCGCCCAGGTCGAGGTTGAACAGCTCGTCGAGCGGACCGGTGTAGACGATCTCGCCGCCATAGACCTTGCCGTCGATTTTGACGGTGGTCTCGTCGATCTCGAAGAGGTCGCGGGCGTCCACGTCGCAGAACACATCAATCAGATCGTGGTCGAGCATATGCTCGAACAGCGCGGTATAGCCGTCCTGCGGCATGCCCTGGAAGGGAGCCTGCGGGAAGTAGCGGTCATCGTCGCCCACAAAGACGGGAACGCGGCCGGTGATCGAGGGATCGATCTGGTCGGGCGTCTGACCCCACTGCTTCATGGTGTAATGCAAAAAAACGTTCTCGTAGACGTAATCTGCGACCTCGGCAAGATCCGGATCGTTCTTCTTGCGCAGCTCCATGATGGGCACCTTGACGTCTTTACCAAAGGTCTCCACGAGCTTTTGATACAGCTCTTCGCCGTGCTCATCGCCAAAGGCGAGCTTGAGGCTCGCGTGGTTAAAGGGCACGGGCATAAGGGTGCCGTTGATGTTGGCGAGCACCTTGTGCTGGTAGTCCGTCCACTTGGTAAAGCGCGACAGGAAATTGTGGACGCGCTCGTTAAAGGTATGGTAGATGTGCGGACCATACTCGTGGACCAGGATCCCGGCCTCATCAGCGCAGTCGTAGGCGTTGCCCGCAATGTGGCTACGGCGCTCCAGAACGGCAACGCGATAGCCGATAGTCTCGGCGAGGCGGCGGGCACAAACGGCACCGGCATATCCGGCACCGACGACAATCATGTCGTATGCGCCGGCGTTAAAGCCTTCAGGCAGGCCTGAGGTAATCTGCATCGATACTCCTTGTCAAAAGCCACGGGCTCGTTAGCTGGGCTTTTCTCGAACATTCTTCGAGACATATTTATCAGAGCGATTATAGCGCTAATGCGTCCTATAATGAGCTTGCCACACAAGGAAAGCTCAAGCACCGCGGCGTACATAATTGAAAGGTAGACCCGCTAGCAGCGGGTTTATTCGTGAACAGCCGGGCGCCTGGAGCTTAGCGAAACGCTTGCAAGGAGTAACATGAGCGATTTCCTAAACCGTATGAAGTCTGCCGCCAAGGCCGACCTTAAGACGATCGTCCTGCCCGAGGGCGAGGATCCGCGTACCATCGTCGCGGCCACCAAGATCATCGAGGAGGGCCTGGCAAAGATCGTCATCCTGGGCAACCCCGACGAGATCGACGTTCCCGGCGCTACCGTCATCGACCCGCGCAATGCCGAGAAGCACGAGGAGTACGCGCAGAAGTTTGCCGAGCTCCGCGCCAAGAAAGGTGTCACCATCGAGCAGGCTCGCGCCCAGGTGATGGATGCTACCTACTTTGGCACCATGATGGTCAAGATGGGCGACGCCGACGGCCTGGTCTCCGGCGCCTGCCACTCCACCGCCGACACTCTGCGCCCCGCGCTGCAGATCCTCAAGACCGCCCCGGGCACCAAGCTGGTCTCGGCCTTCTTCGTGATGTGCACCGACACCCCGCAGTTCGGCACCGACGGCACGCTGATCTTCGCCGACTGCGGCCTCAACATCAACCCGTCCTCCGACGAGCTCTCCGAGATCGCCATCGCCTCCGCTCACTCCTGGTCCACCTTCATGGGCAACGTTGAGCCGCACGTGGCCATGCTCTCCTACTCCACCATGGGCTCCGCCGGCGGCGACGTCGCCAAGAAGGTCCAGGAGGCCGTGAAGTTCTGCAAGGAGAAGGCTCCCGAGCTCGCCATCGATGGCGACCTGCAGCTCGACGCCGCCATCGTTCCCACCGTCGCCCAGCTCAAGGCTCCCGGCTCCTCCGTTGCCGGCAAGGCCAACGTGCTCGTGTTCCCCGACCTCGAGGCCGGCAACATCGGCTACAAGCTGGTCCAGCGCTTCGCCGGCGCCGACGCTTACGGCCCCATCCTGCAGGGCATCGCCAAGCCGGTTAACGACCTTTCGCGCGGTTGCTCTGCCGACGACATCGTGGGTGTCGTGGCCATCACCGCCGTCCAGGCTCAGATGGCTGAATAGCGGACGTATCCCCTCGGGACCCTACAGGGTAAAGCTCTGAAAACGTCCTCGGACATGCATGAAACCCCCGCTGCGCACTTCGTGCGGCGGGGGTTTCATGCGTCCTGCGGAAAGTTTTCAGAGCTTTACCCTGTAGGGTCCCTGCCGCTACGTTGCAATCAGGGCATCTGAAGTGGACGGCGGCTTGGCTACGAGCTGGGGCTGAGAATCTGAATGATCGGGTGTCGTTGCTGGGAGCGCAGGCGTTGCTGGTGACGATCACTTTGGGACTGGAATTTCCGCCTGCTAGTAAAAAGGCCTCCGGAGCTGTTGCTCTGGAGGCCTTTTTGTCAATTACAGACGAATGCGTTAGTTGTTCTTGGTCAGACGCTCGACGTCGTGGGCGATCATGTATTCCTCGTCGGTGGGGATGACCATAACCGTGACGGAAGAGCCGGCGGCGCTGATGACCTGCGGACCGTTGCCCACGGCCTCGCGGTTCTTGTTGTTGTCGATGCGCACGCCCAGCCACTCAAAGCAGTCGCAGAAGGCCTTGCGGATCGACCAGTCGTTCTCGCCGATGCCGGCAGTGAAGGTAATAGTATCCACGCCCGCCATAGAAGCGATCATGGAGCCGGCCTGCTGCATGGCCTTGTAGGCGAACATATCAAAGGCGAGCAGGCAGCGCTCATCCCCCTCGGAAGCGCGCGTACGGATGTCGCGGGCGTCGTTGGAGATACCCGAGATGGCAAGCAGACCAGACTGCTTGTTCATCATGTCGTCGACTTCCTGGTAGCTATAGCCGCCCTCGCGCTGCAGGTAGCACACGGTAGCCGGGTCAATGGAACCACAGCGGGTTCCCATCATCAGGCCGTCAAGCGGCGTGAGGCCCATCGTGGTATCGCGGCACACGCCGTCCTCGATGGCGGCAAGCGAAGCGCCGTTGCCCAGATGGCACGAAAGCAGACGGTGGCAGCGCGAACCCAAGATCTCCTTGGCCATCATCCACTCATAGCGGTGGCTTGTGCCGTGGGCGCCGTACTTGCGCACGTGATACTTGTCACGCACGTCCTTGGGCAGGGCGTAGGTGTAGGCGACCTCGGGCATAGTCATGTGGAACGAGGTGTCGAAGACGGCCACGTTGGGCAGCTCCGGATACTTCTCGCGACAATACTCGATTGCCGCTGCCTCGCCGTAGTTGTGTAGCGGGGCAAGCGGCGCCACCTCGAGGATCTTAGCCATGACCTCATCGTCGACGACCGCGGAATCGTCAAAGTACCAGCCACCCTGAACGATACGATGCCCAATGCCATCGATCGTAAAGTCGGTCTTCTCGAGCTCTTCGAGCACGCGTGCGATAGCCGAACGGTGATCCGGGAAGGGGGCCTCCTCGGTTTGCTTGGCACCACCGTTCTCGGAGTGGCCAAAGATGCCCATCTCCGAGCCGATACGCTCGCAGTTACCCTTGGCGAATACCTCGCGGGTATCGGTATCCAAAAGCTGATATTTAAGGCTCGAGCTGCCGGCATTGACAACAAGTACGTTCATGAGACTCCTTCGTGATTACAGTACGGTCGGCAAACCTATAAGGCGGCCGTACCCTTAATAAGAAGTTATCAGAATTCAATAAATATCTATTAAACTCTTCGTCCAAAGAGCGTAAAAGAGGGCTGAACGGCACAAGGCCATCCAGTCCCCTCCCCTTGCATCAATTACTTGCCGTTGACGATGCGCTCGACGTCGGAAGCGATCATGAACTCCTCGTCCGTGGGGATAACGAAGATCTTAACCTTGGAATCCTTTGCGGACAGGCACCAAGCGCCGTCGCCGCGCAGGGCGTTACGGGCATGGTCCATCTTGACGCCCATAAAGGCCAGACGGTCGGCCACGCCAGCGCGGACGGCCGGAGCGTGCTCGCCGATGCCGGCGGTAAAGACCAGGGTGTCCATACCGCACATAGAAGTAGCCATCTCGGCGGCCTTGGCGGCAATCTTGTAGACGAACATATCGAAGGCGAGCTGGGCCTCGGGGTCACCAGCGGCGGCGAGCTCCTCGACATTGCGGCAGTCGTTGGTCTTGCCGCCGGTCACGGCGAGCAGGCCAGACTTCTTGTTCATCATCTCGTCGACCTCGTCGAAGGTATAGCCGCCCTCGCGCTGCAAGTAGCACACAGTAGCCGGGTCGATGGAGCCGCAGCGGGTGCCCATCATGACGCCGTCGAGCGGCGTCAAGCCCATGGTGGTGTCCATGCACTTGCCGTCCTCGCCGTTGGTCATCTCGGCGACCTTCTTGGAGATGTAGCGGTAGCTGGTGCCGTGGGCGCCGTACTTACGGATGTGCAGCTTGTCGCAGACGTCCTTGGGCAGGGCGTAGGTCTTGGCGACCTCGGGCATGTTGAAGTGGAAAGCGGTGTCGTAAACCGTGACGTTGGGCAGGTCGGGATACTGCTCCAGGCAGTACTCGATAACGTTGGCCTCGGGGTTGTTGTGCAGCGGGGCGAGCGGAGCGACCTCGCGGATCTTGGCGAGAACGTCCTCGTCAACGAGGGAGGAATCGCCAAAGTACCAGCCGCCCTGAACGATGCGGTGGCCGATGCCCTCGATCTTGACGCCGTTGGCCTCGAGGTCCTTCAGGACGACCTCAATGGCGACCTTGTGGTCGGGGAACTCAATGTTCTCGGTCACCTTCTTGGAGCCGTTGGCAGCGTGGGTGAAGGTACCGCCGGTAAAGCAGACGCGCTCGCAGGAGCCCTTTGCGGACACCTTGTGGGACTTGGTATCGATGACCTGATACTTAAGGGTCGAAGATCCTGCGTTGACGACCAGAACGTTCATGTGTCTCCCTACTAACAGGCGGTGTGGCTCCGCCAGGTTACATACGCTTCAATAATACACCCAAACGCCCTCGCGCTCGGGTTTATTGCGTTGATATATAAGTTATCGGTGCCTAAATACTCATGGCCTTTGACTTGTAAGACGAAATAGCGCGGGGATATACACCAGGGAAGAAATCCCGAGCGCAACAAGCAATACGACTCGAATGCCCGCAACGCTACTCAGCACAGAGTTGAGCAGATAGAAAAGAACAGCACCCACCGCCACCATCTGGCTTTGAACCGAAATCAGTGAACAGCGCATCGATGAATCGGCAGCATTTTGGAAAACTGAGTATTTGATTGGGGCAAACAGCGAGTACGCAACCGTCTGCAGCACATAGAACACGGGCAGCAAATTAGCCGGAGTAAGGGGGATCAAAAACAAAGCTGTCAACACTAAGCGAATGATGCCGCAAATACGCGCAAAACGGCCCTTGTCGACATGAGCAATCACACTGGGCACAATAAGCCCCATGGAGGCCGAGGCAAGGAGCTGGACCGCAATGGTCACACCCGAAGCGACGGCATTCATTCCGCGGCCTGCAAGCAACAGTGAGAAGAAGTCTTCCAGGGCGACAAAAGCAAATGCCTGAGAACAGTCCATGATGAACGCTGACCGAAGAATGCCATTACCCGCAATAGCAGCACCGATCATCTTCGGGCTAATCCCATGTTCAGGTGTCGTCGCAGTGCCCCCTCTTCGCATCTCAGGAATGCAGACAACGACAACCAACGTCAACACCATTGCGATGATATCTGCCGAAAGACCAATGAGATATGCACCGACGGACGAAATGAAACCGCCCACGCAAGCGGAGATGGCATAAGAGGCATAGAAAACAAATCGCTCAACGACATTAAGTCTTACGAGCTGGTCCTGAGAGACGCTGTCAATGTAAATCGCTTCGATGGATCCGCTCACACACGCAACGGCAAAACCCTTGAGAGCGAACGCACCGATTAAAAGCAGGGGAGAACGGACGAGAAGCAGGGCGGCGTAGTATCCAAGCATTCCCACGACGCCAACGAGACCGCTTGTCTTTCGTCCAAACCTATCAGCAATATAGCCAGTGGGAACTTCAAGGATGAACTTGCTCACTTGATATGCAATCATCATGCTAGAAATCGATACCATCGAAAGTCCGACGAACTCAAGGTAGACAGTTAGAAAATACAAGATGGTGCTGAAGTTCGACAGAAAAACGAACGTCATATAAAGCAAAACCGTACGGTTTTTCATGCTCCGCCCTCCAAGAGTCAGCAATCTAAATCGGAATCTTGGAAAAGCATGAGGGCAAAGCTGTCAGCTATGTGTTACAAGGCGTCAATAATCACTTGATGCCTCGAAGCCAATTAATCTCACGAAGCAAGATGACGCAATAGGTGCAGAAAAACCGTCTGGTGTCGATCAGTCCAGGAATTTTGCCGATAGCAAAAGTAGATAGGCAAGGTTACATCACGCGAACCTTCAATGGAGCACTCACTCACTTCTGACCCATCCGATGCGAGAGAGGACCCAGACAAACTCAATATCAATCCCCCGGCTTGAAGAAACTCAGTCTGAGCCCTGTTTCCGTATTCAACATCACGGAAGCGGAAATTAACCAGCTGAGCTTCGGGACATTGATTGATTGCATTGAGACAGGGTGACAAATTAATGGGAACAGCGAGCCTGCCGCCCAGTAACTCACGAACGGTCATAGCGCCCACAGATTGATGACCCGCTGGGCACGAAAGAACCTTGAGCTCCTTTTCACCTAAGTATTTCGAAGAAAGGACACTGTCCCTTGGTTCCTCAAATGAGATGGCCGCATCCGAAATACCAAGCACAAGTGATTCAAAGCATGTAGCCGTTGGCTGATGCCACACATCAAGGTGAATCTGAGGGTGCGAGCGTTCAAACGAGTCATACCAGCTTTCGGCAAAAAGGCGCCCCCGCCCATGAAGGCAGGGGGCGTAAAGACGAAAGTGGCCGTCGGGCGAGACGCCGTCGTCCCTCGATTGAGCGTAGTTTTTGAGATCGTCGACTTGCGCCAGGATCATACGTGCGCGACGTGCAAACTCTCGGCCCGCAGGAGACAAAACGGCCTCCCCCGCCGATCGATCGAGCAAAACAATCTGATACTCAGATTCCAACTTTTTGATTGCCGACGAAACGGCCTGCGGACTCACATGAACGGCGCGAGCTGCTTTGCGCACGCCGCCATAGTTCGCTACCGCTTGAAGGTATTCGAGTTGAGAAAGCTGCATAGATTACTCCAAAGGCAGCCAAGTCGACGGGCTACGCGTCCTCAGATGAGGTTCTCGCCCAGGTTTTTGCCACCGAGGACGTGCATGTGGAAGTGCATGACGGTCTGGCCGGCGTTGACGCCCTTGTTGGAGATGACGCGGAAACCGTCCTCCAGACCCTTGGCCTTAGCGACCTCCTGGATGGCGTGAGCCATGGCGCCCATGGTCTCGGCAGGTACGTTGTCGGCGATGTCGCTGTAGTGCTTCTTGGGGATCACGAGCGTGTGGACCGGCGCCTGGGGGTTGAGGTCGTCGAAGGCGATGACCTGGTCGTCCTCATAGACAACGGTCGAGGGGATCTCGTGGTTGGCAATTTTGCAGAAGATGCAATCGCACATAGCTGGTTCCTTTCTTACAGACCAAGGTAATTATATTTGGTCGGGATGGTTAGAACGAAAGGTTGTCGTCGGTGTTGGCGGCCTCGCCGTCGGCGAGTACGTCGTTGCCGTCGACGTCCTTAAGGAGCACCGAGACCTTCTGCTCGGCATCGGACAAGCGGGTGCGCAGGCTCTTGAGGAGCTCGACGCCGCGGGTGTAGCTCTCAAGCGACTCCTCGAGCTCCATATCGCCCGACTCCAAGCTGCGGATGATGAGCTCCAGCTCCTGCGAGGCCTGCTTGTACGTAAGCTGCTCTACCGGGGTCTTCTCTGCCATATCTGTTTCCTTTCCTAAGGGTCTATCACTGCGAAACGCGGTCTACTCGACCGTATCGACCGTTGCTGCCACGTTGCCGTCTGCCATGCGCACGCGAATGGCGTCGCCAGGCTTAAAGGTCTTGGCACTCGTAGCCACACCATCATCGCTGTACGCGATGGAATAGCCGCGAGCAAGCACTTTGAGCGGCGACAGGGCATCGAGCGACGCTGCCGCACGGCTCAGGTCGGACGCTGGCTTGCTGAGCATCGTGCGCCCTTGATGCTCTAGGCGGGAACTCGCAAGCGTGAGCGCATGGCGCTTACCATCGAGCCCCGAGGTGCTTGTAATCAGACGCTCGGGCAAGCGCTCAAAGTTGGAGCGGAATGTCCCGACCGAGCGTACTATGGCGCCCGACAGGCGATCGGCAGTCAGCGCAAGCTCCGATTCGCGACGCTCGACCATAAATGTGGGGTCGTTGAGGCACGGGCGACACGCAGCGGCATCGAGCGCATCACCCAAGCGAGCCGTATAGGTATCCCAGGCACGGCGACCGCGCTGATCGAGCATCTCCAGGTCGACCTGGGCCGACCCAATCATCGATGCCATCGCGGCACCCAGACGCTGATGGCGCGCCTCGAGCACATCGGCCAACTCCGTCATAGCCGGCGCCACCGATTCTGCCGCCGCCGTGGGCGTAGAGGCGCGTCGGTCGCTCACCATGTCGCAAATCGAGGTGTCAGGCTCATGGCCAATGCCGGTCACCACGGGCACAGGACAAGCCGCCACCGCGCGGGCAAGCTCCTCGTCATTAAAGGTCATGAGGTCCTCAAAGGAGCCGCCGCCGCGCACCAGCAAAATACAGTCGGGCGCCGGCGTAATGGAAGCGGCGCGGCGCAAGCCCTCAATGAGCTCGGCCGGCGCACCCTCGCCTTGAACCTTGGCGCCCACGCAGACGAGCTCGACGAGCGGGTTGCGACGACGCAATGTGCGCTTGACGTCGTCGATTACGGCACCCGAAAGCGAGGTGACGACCGCCACGCGGGAGCAGAACACCGGGATGCGGCGCTTGCGCGCTTCGTCCATCAGGCCCTCGCGGCGTAGCTTTTCGGCCAGTTGCGCCACTTGTTGACGCAGCAGACCCTCCCCCGCCAGCGAGAACGAGCGAGCGACAAAGCTCATGCGGCCCGTGGCCTTATAGAGATTGAAGCTGCCCTTAAAGCTTACCTGCATGCCGTCGCGCAAGTCGAAGGTGCGCTTAAGGTAGGCGCCCTTCCAGATGATGCAGTCGACGGCCGCCGAATCGTCCTTGATCTGGAAATAGCAGTGGCCGCTTCGGGCGTTTGGGCCACGAAAACCCGTGACCTCGCCCAGAACGCTCAGCTGCGGAATGGCATCGAGCGCACCGGCGGCGATCTCTACCGCCTGGCTCACGCTGAGCTCTTTACGCTCTTGCTCGTCCGAACCGTCGAACTCGGCGGAAACGCTATTGCCGGTTAGATTCCAGCCTGCCACGCAGCCTCCTTTCGTCATCGTGCACAAAGGCTCTGGCCCTGCGCAAATTCAAGTCCAACACATAGTACAGCGCCGCGGGGACACAAATTCCCGCGGCGCCCAGCGACCCAATTTGTTATCGGTTGGAGTTTCTGTTGTAGCGAGCCATAAGATAGAGCAGCTGAATAATCGAGGTGAGCGCCGCAGCCACATAGGTAAGCGCGGCGGCCGTCAGCACCTTCTTGGCACCGTTGACCTGCTTGGAGCTCATGCCCGACTGCTCGATGTACGCCACGGCGCGGCGGCTGGCATCAATCTCGACCGGCAGCGTAACGAGCTGGAACAGCACGCTAAACGAGAAGAAGATCAGCGCGATGGTCGTGAGTCCCGCGATGTTCATAAACAGGCCCATGAGCAGCACGATGGTCCAGGTGTTCTGGGTAAAGTTGACGACCGGCACGAGGGCGGTACGTACCTTCATCATGGCATAGCCGCTTTGACGCTGCGCGGCATGGCCTGCCTCGTGACAAGCGACAGCAACGCTTGCGACCGAGCCGCCCGAACGGTTGGAATCCGACAGATACAGGTTATTGTCCTGCGGGTTGTAATGGTCGGTGAGCTCACCGGCGACGCCCTTGATACCCACGGCGTTGCAACCGTTGGCGTCGAGCATGCGGCGAGCGACCGTGGCACCCGTGTCGCCGTCCGAGCGAACCTTGGACCACGTCTTGTACGTCGAGTTGATATAGCTCTGCGCAGCAAGGCCAAGCACTGTACAAACAAGAACAACCAGCAGGTACAGCGGGTCGATGCCAAAGCCATATCCATAGTAATAGGGCATGCGAATTCCTCCAAATCGAGTTGCACGTTGGAGGCATTCTACCCACTCGCCCAGCAGGCAAATCAACATCGATGTTTTGGCAATGTCAGCGAAAACGGCCGAGAGCGAGCAAGGTGACGTGAAAGAGAAGCGACGCGTACTTTGGTACGCGAGCGACGATTGAACGTCAGATTGCTCGCTCTCGGCCGTTTGCAGCGTCGAGCTGTTACGCGGTTTGGTAAAACCGCGTAACTATATACCTATAACAACTCAATCTTTCCGTCCTTCACGGTGAGCCCCATATTGCCGGAAAGCAGATCGTCCAGGCGCGAACCCACAAGCTCAAAACGCCAGCCTTCGCGCAGGGGGCTTTGCTCAGGATGCTCGATGTAATCGGCCAGGTCATCGCGCGAGGCAATGACCGAGGTCGCCACCCCCGAGCGCTCGGCAACCAAGCGAATAAGCGCATACATCAGGTCCGTCACGCTCTCAAGCTCCGGCGAAATCTGGCGATGCCCGCGCACCATGAGCGGCAGGCGATCGTGCGGGCAGCTTGCGCCGCGCTTGATGGCCATGAGCGCGCCGTCCACGTCGCGCTCCCCCAGCTGATCGGTACCGCGGATGCTACGGAACTCCTCAACGCGAACGGGATTGCGCTTGACGAGCGCCAGCAGCGTATCGTCGGACATGACCCACTTGCGCGGGATGTTGCGGCGCTCGGCGCGGTCCTCGCGCCAGGCGGCGAGCTCGCGCGCAATGCCCAACTGGTGACGGCTGCACGAGTTGATGCGCTTGACCTTGCGGAATGCCTCATGGCGGTCGGCGCGGTAGTGCGACTCGTCTGCCAGCGGGCGCAGCTCATCGAGCACCCAATCCACACGGCCCAGCTCGCGCAGGCGGCTCATCATCTCGGTATAGGCAACGATCAGATACTTGACGTCATCGATCGCGTACTCAATCTGCTTATCGGTCAGCGGGCGGCGCGACCAGTCGGTCAGCGACTCGGTCTTAGGCAACGAAACGCCGCAGAACGTCTGCACGAGCGCACCGTAGGAAATCTGCTGGCGCTCGCCCAAAAAGGCGGCGGCGACCTGCGTGTCAAAAATCGGACGCGGCAGCGCGCCCACGGTATGAAGCATGACCTCCATATCCTGCGAGCAAGCGTGGAAGACCTTGGTCACGCTCTCATCGGCCATAAGCTCGGCCAGCGGCGAAAGGTCGTCGATTACCAGGGGATCGACCGCTACGCTCTCGGCAGGGGTGGCAATCTGGACCAGGCACAGGCGCGGATGAAACGTGCGCTCGCGCAAAAACTCGGTATCGACGGCAATCGCGTCGAACTCACGGGCGCGCTGGCAAAAGTCGAGTAGAGCCTGATGTGTGGAAATGTACATATCAACCCATCGAATAAGGTTAGGCCCGAAAAACACGGGTAGGATATCGGCATTGCCTTACAACTATACTCGGTTAGTCACAGAACGGGAACGTAAGTATGCGCTGCCTTATCATCCACAACCCGGCATCGGGCCCCAGCTCAGATGAAATCTACGCGTTCACGCACGCCCTCGCGCAGGGCGGCGACGAGGTCGTGATGCGTTTTATCGGCGATGGCATGGAACCCGAGGACGCCGTGGCGGACGTGCGCGAGTTTGATCGCGTGGTGATTTCGGGCGGCGACGGCACCGTCTCCAACGTGCTCGACCAAATGCGCGGATGCGGCGTCCCCACGCTCGTCTTCCCCTCCGGTACGGCCTGCCTGTTCTTCAATAACATCGGTAATGCCCCCGAGGCAGCGGCACTTGCCAAGGCCTGCCGCGCCGGTCGCACGGTCAAAGTAGACATGGGCGAGCTCTTTTGGCTCGACGAGAACGGCAACGAGAAGCGCCACGGCTTTATCATCATCGCCGGCTCGGGCTTCGACGCCGAGATCATGATGAAGGCCGCCCCCACCAAAAACGACATCGGCGAGATCGCCTACTTCCTCTCCGCGCTCGCCACGCCCAACCCCACGGTGGCGCACTTTACCATCGAGCATGACGGCATTGTCGAGGAGCTCGATGGCATCTGCTGCATGGCCGGCAACACCTCGGTCATCCAAAACGACATCAACCTGTTCCCCGATTGCCGCATGAACGACGGCATGGTCGACATCGCGGTCATCGAGCCCGTAAAAACCGTGCAGCTGCTCCCGACCGTGATCACCGCTGCGCTCGACCCCGCCGGCAAGGTGCTCGGTCGTCCGCAGTTTAAGATCATCCAGACCAAGGAAGCCAAGATCACCTGCACCCCGTCGCTGGGCATGCAGTTCGATGGCGAGATTATCTCCAGCAATTCGGGCGTCTTTGGAGCCCGCGCGCTTCCGCAATGCCTCGACCTCATCGTCGACGAATTCTCACCGCTCGGAAAATAGGAGGACCCCATGAACGACAATCCCCTGATCGGCTTTATTGTCATCGTCTTGGCCATGCTCGTCGGTTACGCCATCAACGTGATTCGCCGCCGAAAGAAGTAAATCCACATTGGTATGATATTCATCCAGTTATCGACTCTCCCGCTGTTTATGCAAATCCTAAACAGCGGGAGAGTTTTCTTTTTGAGCGCCGTCTAATGCTTTATTCAGCTACAGTAAATGCAGGGTGCCTTTATTTTACTAAAGCTATATAATGAGTATTATTATCCGTTCATCGTATATTTCTTCACGCTCATCGAGTAAAAGCTGTTGTCGAATGAATACTCTTTACACTTCCTTTAGGCTAGTAGATGTATTTATTAGCTGAAACTCCGTACGGTTTCGCGGGGTTTCAACAGTTGGGAGGGATTATGAGGTTTACTCATCCTGTCAACACGCTCAAGAAGCTCGGCTGCGGCCTTGCGTTTGGAGCAGCGGCCATCATGGCCATGCCGACTTCGGCACCGGCCTGCAGGCAGAGCTACATGCGCAGCGAGCACACCGCCGGCGGCGACGCGTAATACAGCCGTTCCGAGGACTTCGGTCCCCGCTACATCAAGCACTTTGGCATTGAGCCCGCACACAAGGACGGCAACGAGTACACCTCGGTCGAGTCCGGTTTTGAGTACAAGTCCAAGGGCGCAACCTACCGCTACACCTTCGTTCGCGACAACCCCTCGCAGTGGGAAGATCGCTACGACGCATATTCCGAGGCAGGCATCAACGAGAAGGGCGTCTCCTGCTCTGCCACGTTGAGCACCTCCTATAACGAGAAGGCCGAAGAGGCCGACCCCATCACCGAGGAGACTGGCATTGGCGAATACAACTACGCCAGCGTCATTCTGGGCGAGAGTGCCACGGCCCGCGAGGGTGTCGAGCTCCTCGGCAGCCTGATTGACGAGCAGGGCGTCTGCTCCAACGACCAGATCATCATTGCCGACAACAACGAGACCTGGTTGTTTGCAGCGCTTTCCGGCCATCAGTGGATCGCCATGAGGCTCACTGACGATATCGCCTCGCTCAACCCCAACATCGGCAACCTCACCTATGACGTCGACCTCGACGACACCGAGAACTGCCTCCACTCCGAGGGCATCGAGTCTATGCCTAAGGAGAAGGGCTTTGCCGAGTACACCGACGGCAAGTTCGACGTCGCCAAGACCTACGGCGAGGAGATTGGCGAGGCCGGCATGCACCAGTGGTCGCGCTATATCCAGGGCCACAATTACTTCATGGCTCCGCTTGCTGAGGGCACCGACTACGAGATCGTCAAGGACGAGCGCGAAGACGCTCGCGCGACGACCGGCGCCCTGGTCCACGAAATGCAGCCGCTGTTCTTCCAGCCCGGCAAGTCCGACTGGAACACCTTTGAGATGATTCGTTCCTTCGCCGCTCGCGGCGAGAATGTCGCCGGCCTCAACGCCAACACCGACGGCGCCTATGCCATCGGCTCCAACCGCAACACCGAAATCCACACCTTCCAGATCCGTCACGGCATGGACCCCGAGATCGCGACCATCCAGTGGGAGATGCTCTCCAACGCCGAGTTCTCCGTCGCTATCCCCCTCTATTCCGCACTGCTCACCGAGGTCAGCCCCTACTTCAGCGATCAGGATGTCTCCTTCGATCACTGCGAAGAGGAAGACGTCGTGAACAACGAGGAGCCCAAGAACTCCATCAACTACGTGCTCATGGACATCAACACGCTCGCCTATGAGAACCGCGACCACTGCGCCACCGGCGCCCGCGCCTATCTCGACGCCCTGCAGAAGGAACTCATCGAGCAGAACCTGACCGTCGACGAGGCCATGCAGGCCGAAGAAGGCACCGAAGCCCGCACCGCCCTGGCCAACAAGGCCGGCAAGGCTGCAACCAAGAACACCTAT
>JAHYYL010000008.1:7280-20639 GCA_019424965.1 Collinsella sp. | reverse complement strand
TAATTCAGATATTGATGGTATGCCTGAACCAAGCCAAAAGTAAAGTGGTGAGTCTGCAGCCTCCACTGAATACTAGTCCTAGTCCAAAAATCGAACCATACCCTCCCCTCCTCCGATGTGGCCCTCTCCGATGAGGACGTGGCCGAGCCCGAGGCCGAAGAGGAAGAGGTCACCGAGGAGAAGTCCGAGGGCAACAACATGGCCGCCATGGCCGTTGGCGCCGTCGTCATCATCGGTGTCTGCGCGTACGTGATCTATCGTCGCAAGAAGGCGTAAGGCCCTCATGTCTTAGCTGAGCGGACAAGGCAGCCATGGCAGCCTCGCCCGCTTAGCCCGCTCTTTTGACCGACGGGAAACCCGCCTGAAATCTTTTTAAAAAAGATTTCCCCGCACACACTTCGCTGTGCTATAGTGCAGCGCAACAGCAATCAGGTGCTACCGCGCCACGGCATCACGAAAGGAGCCACCAACATGAAGAACACGATGAAGTCTCTCAACAACTGGTGGTGGCGTGATGCGAATACGATCGGTCGACAGTGAGTCCCTCACGCCTGTTTTTGCGCTCTAGGTGATTGGAAGGCCTCCGGTTTCGACCGGGGGCTTTTTTCTATCTCGAGCCCGATCGCATTCGCATCACGCGCCTCCGCTTTTCTCTTGCACTCCCATTCCGAAAGGATTTTCACCATGTCTCAGAACACCGCCGCCCAGCCCCGCACCGTCCAGACCGCCGACCGCGGCAAACTCGATGTCCGCGCCCTCGTCCTGCTCGCCATCCTGCTCGCCGCCGGCTTCATCCTCAACTTTACCGTCGGCAAGGCAATCTCGGGCATCTCGGGCGGCATGATCAGCCCCGAGTTCATCATCTCGGCCTTCTGCCTCACCATCCTGGTCGTTCGCCCCAACATCGGTCAGGCGCTCGTCATTGGCCTCATCTCGGCTGCCGTGATCCAGATCACCACCACCTCGCCGTTCGTCGATTTTGCCGCCGAGGGCATCGCCGCCATGCTCATGGCCGTCATCGTCAATGCCGCCGGCAATAACGGTCAGGTCAAGCCCGCCATCGCCATTGTCGCGACGTTCGTGACCACCTTTGTCTCGGGCGTCATCTTCATGGTCATCAAGATGGCCATGCTCGGCGTGGTGGGCGAGCTCGCCGCCGCCATGCTGCCCGTCGTCGCCATGACCGCCGTCTTTAACGCCATTCTGGTCGGCGCCCTCTACTTGCCCATCCAGAAGGCCCTGAAGCTCAACTAACCCGTTCGGCTTTATGAGCCACCCCATCTTGGCGTTCATTCGTCGCTCGCGTACCCAAGTACGCTTCGCTCCTCTTTCGCGCCAACCTGGAGCCCCTCGTAAAGCCGTCTCCGCACTCCACCAACAAAGACCATCCCAAACGACTAGCTTTTGGGGACGTTCTTAAACGACTAGTCATGTAAGAACGTCCCCAATGACTATGAAAGGTATCCATGGAAACGATCATCAACGTCGACGATATCTCGTTCTCCTATGGCACGCAGACCGAGCAGGCGCTTAGCCACATCTCGCTCAGCGTGAACAAGGGAGATTTCATCGGCATCATCGGGCCCTCGGGCGCCGGCAAGTCCACGCTTTCCGCCTGCCTGTCGGGCGCCGTGCCCCACCACTACACCGGCACGTTCTTTGGGTCCGTCATGGTTGACGGCCACGACACCTGCGAGGTCTCGTTGACCGACGTGTCGCAAATCGTCGGCAGCGTGCTGCAAGACATCGACACGCAGATGGTCGCCTCCGTGGTTGAGGATGAGATGCTCTTTGGCCTCGAGAACTTTGGCGTGCCGCACGACCAGATTGAGCAGCGCGTCACCGAAACCCTCGAGACCGTCGGCATCAGCGACCTGCGCGACCGCGAGATCGCCACCCTCTCGGGCGGACAGAAGCAAAAGGTAGCCATCGCTGCCATCCTCGCTATGCGTCCGCGCGTCTTGGTTCTCGACGAGCCCACCGCGGCACTCGACCCCGCCAGCTCCACGTTGGTCTTCGAGACGCTACGTGAGGCAAACCGCGCACTTGGAATCACCATCGTCGTCGTTGAGCAAAAGGTCGCCCTGCTCTCGGAGTACTGCAACCGCGTGCTCGTGCTCAACCAGGGCGAAATCGCGCTGCAGGGCGAGCCACACGAGGTCTTCGCGCATACCGACGAGCTCCGTGCCATCGGCGTCGACTGCCCTCGCGTCACGCGTATCTTCAATAGCCTCCAGGCCGATGGCCTGGTAAGCGGTACCCCTTGCTTGGATGTCGATGAGGCCGAGCGCCTGATTTCGGGCATCGTCGACCCCGCACACGCAAGCAGCGACATTCAGGCACCCGCCGGCTCACCGCACGCACCGTCGTTGCGCCCGCACGCCAAGGACGCCGAGCCCGTGCTCACCTTCGACCAT
This sequence comes from Collinsella sp., assembly GCA_019424965.1. GTDB lineage: Bacteria > Actinomycetota > Coriobacteriia > Coriobacteriales > Coriobacteriaceae > Collinsella. Next base: position 18,222 of record JAHYYL010000008.1, on the reverse strand, counting down.
GTTGAGTTTGCCTATCCCAATGGCGGCGCCGCCGTCCACGACCTCAACCTAACCCTCTATCCCGGCGAGCTCGTGGGCATCGTCGGCCAGAACGGTGCCGGCAAGACCACGCTCACCAAGCTGCTCACAGGCCTGCTTAAGCCCGCCTCAGGCAGCGTGCGCGTCACGGGACTGGATACCGCAGCCGTTCCCACGAGCCGTATCGCCCGCGAAGTCGCAACCCTCTTCCAAAACCCTGACCGTCAGATCTGCAAGGACACCGTGCTCGACGAGGTCGCCTTTGGCTTGGAGCTTGGCGGCATGGACCGCGCCGAGGCTCTGCGTCGCGCCCAGCTCGTCATCGACCGCTTTGGCCTGCCTGCCGATGAGGCACCTTTCTCGCTTTCGCGCGGTCAGCGCCAGATGGTGGCACTCGCCTCTGTCGTGGTCGTAGAGCCCAAGATCGTCGTGCTCGACGAGCCCACGAGCGGCCTTGATTACCGCGAGTGCATGACCGTCATGGAAACGGTGCGCACCATGGCCGAGCGCGGTTGCGCCGTTATCATGGTCTGCCACGATATGGAAGTCGTTTCGGATTTTGCCGAGCGCATTGTGGTAATGGCAAACGGCCGCATCCTCGACCGCGGCCGCACGCACGAGCTGTTTTCGAACATCGAACTCATGCAGCGTGCCTACGTCGAGCCGCCCCAGGTCATTGAACTCTCACGCCGCCTGGCATCCTCCGTCTCGCCTGCCTTTGCGCAGGTGAGTGAGGTCACCGATATCGTTCGTATTACCGAGGAGATGGACCGCCGTGGTTAACGTCATCGACTACATGCCGGGCGATACGCTGCTGCATCGCCTGAACCCCGTCATCAAACTGGGCCTCGCCGCCGCCATCATCATCGGCATCTTCTTGTCCGACACCTACGTGGCGCTGCTGGGCTTTTTGGCACTCACCCTTGTACTGGGTGCCTATGCCGGCGTCGTCAACCGTCTGTTCTCGCTACTCAAGTTGCTGATTCCGCTCGCGCTTATCATGCTGGTGCTCCAGCTGGCCTTTATGCGCGATGGCAACGTGGTGTGGGGCTTTGTCACCGACGAGGGCCTCATCACCGGAACAAAGGCCTGCCTGCGTCTGTTGGGCGTGGCGCTGCCGCTCATCCTCATGCTTATGGTGACCAAGCTCAACGACCTCGCCAACGCCTGCGTCGAGGTGCTGCACGTGCCATATCGCTATGCCTTCACCTTTACCACGGCGCTGCGCTTTGTGCCGGTATTTGGCCAGGAAATGAACGCCATCATGGAGGCGCAGACTGCACGCGGCGTAGAATACGACACTAAGAATCCCGTCAAGAAACTCAAGCTCATGCTGCCGCTGTGCGTGCCACTGCTTATTTCGAGCGTGGGCAAGACCGATGCCACCGCGCTTGCCGCCGAGCAGCGCGGCTTCTACCTGCGCACGCGTGCGAGTTCGTATAAGCGCTACCCCATCAAAGGCCTGGATATCGCCGTACTTATCGTCAGTATCGCCTTTATCTCCATCGGCTTCCTTTTCTAGTTCACCACCGACAGCAACCGCCCAACGCAAAAGGCCTCGGCTCGCACCAAACGAGCCGAGGCCTTTACTGTTTCACCAGATAAAACCTACCAAAATTAACCTGTCCCTTTTTGACAGGTCGGAAGCTAGAGGCGGTAGGGGGCGCCGCTGCGGATGATGGATTCACGCACCAGGACGTCCATGGCGTCGAGGGTGATCTCGGGCATCTCTCGGTACTTCTGCAACACCGATAGCTCGGTGCAGGCCAGAATGACGCGGTCGCAGCCGCTACGGGCGAACTCCCACATCACGCGGTCGAACTTATCCATATCGGGCTCGCGTCCGGCCTTCACATCATCGTAGATAAGCGACATCACATCGTTCTGACGTTTCTCGCTGGGATAGACAACCTCAACACCCGCAGCCTTACATTCGCGGCCGTAGACACCCGCGCCCACGGTTCCGTCGGTGCCCATGATGCCAATCTTGTGCACCGGCTCGGCCGGCATACTCAGGTTGGGGTCGAACTCGCACTCCCCCATCACCGCACCGGCCAGAGCATAGCGCACCGACTCACGCGGCATGTGGATAATCGGCACCTTCGTAAACGACTGGATCTGGTCGTAGAAGTAGTGCGACGTGTTGCAGGGAATGGCAATGTGCGCACAGCCCAGCGACTCGAGTGCCTGGGCACACTCTTTCATGGTCGCCAGCAGCTTGGCATGCTCGCCGGTCTTAATGGCCAACGTGCGGTCGGGCATGGTCGACTTGGAGAGCACCACCATGTCGATATGTTCCTGATCGCAGGCAGCAGCCGTATGACGCACCACCTGGTCGTAGTAATACGACGTGGCCTCGGCGCCCATGCCGCCGATAACTCCCAGCTTTTCCATCGCCGCCTCCTTGGTGACGCTTGCGCAATTGCGCGTATCATACCCGCGCCCGCCCGATGCAAACCGGACGGGCACCGCGCTCATCTACTTGTAATACGTCTTGAACAGCTTAAAGTGGCGCAGCTTGGTGTGCCACATGCGCAGCCAGCGGTTAAAGACAAAGTCGCCCTTCATAAACGAAGGGTCGGCGCCCTTACCTTCCTTGTCCAGGCGATGCACCTTAGCGCGCAGCTCGGGATCCTTGACGTACTTGTCGACGACGCCCATGGGGACGACCATCCACAGGGCCTCGTCCTGCGCCGTCACAAACTCCGGCTCAAACGGACGGTTGAACACATACTCGTCCACCACATACTTGGCAACGTTAAAGCCGCTGTTGGTAACGTAGTAGTTGCTGCGGCCCTGGCGCGTGTTGAAATCGAAGAACTTAAACGAGCCGTCGCGCTCGTCGTACTTAACGTCAAAGTTGGAATAGCCCACAAAGTGAAGGTCCTCGAGCAGCTTGCGCACGCCGCCCATGAGTTCGTCGTTAGGCTCGGTAATGATACAGGCATGGTTGCCGACACCGTGGGGCTGATGCTCCTCGAGCAGCACATGGCCCAGGCACATCATGCGGACCTTACCGTTGCGGTCGGAATAGCTGGTGAGCACGCGCATGTACTCGTCGTTGCCGGGCACGCGATCCTGCAAGATCAGATCGTCGGTGTAGCCGCTGGCATACGAATCGCGAATGACCTGTTCCAGCTCGGCGCGGTCGGCAATCTCATAGGCCTTCTTCTGGCCCTCGAACTCATGCTGCCACCACATGATGCCGTCAGAAGGCTTCAGAATCATCGGGTAGGGAAAATCGATCTGGTCGAGCACTTCGGCAGGTGCCTCGCCTTGGGCGTTCAGCATCGCCATGGTGAAGGTAAAGGTATGCGGATAGGGCACGCCATGCTTCTCGCACAGCTCGTAGAAGATCTCCTTCTTCTGACACTGCTCAAGCATGCTGTAGGGAGCGTAAGGCGCGACGATGTTATCCGCCAACTCATGGGCATCCTTGGCCTGAGCCACGAGGGCAACATAGTTATCGCCACAGCCCACAAGGACAATCGTCTTATCGGCATGCGCTTGGGCAATGCCGTTGACGGTCCTGAGCATCACGGGCATGGTATCGATATCCACGTTGGGCGTGTAGTCGATAATCTGGCTGCGGTACGCGGGACCCGTCTGATACTTGCCAAAGACCAGACTCTTGACCTGGTACTCCTCATAGAAGGCGCGCGCCACCGAATAGGCGTTGATGTCGCCACCGAGCAGCACGGGAATGAACTCGCGCTCTGTAAACTGCAATGCCATGGAAACTTCCTATCATGAACTGCCCACACAACGGGGCGGTCTTTGCGCAACTGATTTATTCTAGCGTGCCAAGCCGCCGGCGCCCAAAGCTCCACCGTATCTATGGCAATCGACGTAATCGTCCAGCATGAAATCCGCCCTCGCCGTGATGGGACCCTGTAGTTGCAAAACCCCACATGAGGCGACTTTTGATAAACAAAAACCCTCTCGACAGGGTTCCGTAACGTTAAAGTTGAACTCTATGGTTTCTCAACAATTCATCATAACTGCAGGTCAAAGCCAAAGCCTCAAGTTCAACTTGACCCTTTGGAACCTTTAAGGTTCAAGTTGAGGTCGAAAGCAGTAGTAGAATACCGTTCGAACCATAACCTACGATTGATTGCAGAGGGACTGGATGCAGCATTCGAATCATCGCACCGCAGCGCTCATTGCGTCGAAGCCGGCTCGTATCATCACGAGCGCCGCGCTCGCCGTTGCGCTGACGGCCACGCCGATGCTCTCCCCCGTTGCGGCGTATGCCGCCTCGCAGGCAACGCAGGACCAGCTTTCCGCAGCCCAGCAGAAGATCGAAGCCGCCACGAGCGCCTACAACGACGCCCGCACCAAACTCGATGACCTGCAAAAGCAGATTGACTCCAATGAGGCAAGCATCGAGGAAATCGAGGCTAAACTTCCCGAGCAGCAGGCCAAGGCAAGCTCCGCCATGCGCGATCTGTACAAGTATCAGAAAGGCACCAATCCCATCGTGAGCTTCCTGGTCAATGCGCAGAGCCTGGGTGAGTTCATCACGACCTGCAAATACACCAACCAGATCACGAGCTCGAGCGTCGACGAGATCGAAGAGCTCAATAATATGCAAACCGAACTCGAGCAGAACAAGGCCGAGCTCCAGCAGGCCAAGTCTCAGCTTGAGGCAGAGCAGAAAAACGCCGAGGATGCGCTGGCGCAGGCCCAGCAGCTCCGCAGCGAGGCGCAGGCAAAAGCCGAGCAGGAAAATGCCGCCGAGCTTGCCAAGCTTGAGGCCGATAAGGCCGCTGCCGCCGAGAAGCTCTCGGGCGAGGGCGTAAGCGGCGGCAATTCCAGCAGCCAGGCCACCAACACCAACACCACCATAGACACCACGGTGAACAACTCCAATACCGGTAGTTCCGATTACGATTCGTTCATTAATGAGTGGACGAGCCGCATCGACAATTATCTCGCCGGCTCCCCCATGGCAGGCCAGGGCTATAACTTTGCCGTCGCCGCTTGGAATACCGGTGTCGACCCCCGTTGGTCCCCCGCCATCGCCTGCATCGAGAGCACCAAGGGTGCTTATTGCGCCAATTCTTACAACGCCTGGGGCTGGAGTGCCCGTGGCGGCGGTTGGCGCAGCTTTGGCAGCTGGAGCGAGGGCATCTCCGCTCACGTTGCCTATCTGGGCGCCAACTACGGCTCCACCCTTACCCCGGCAGCGGCCAAAAAGTACTGCCCGCCCACGTGGCAGGACTGGTACAACAAAGTCGCCGCTCAGATGAACCGCATCTAGGTGCAACTGCAAAGGGCCCCAATGGGGCCCTTTTCTTTTAGGTAGCGGAGGTATCGACGACGCCGGTCGCATTGGCAACCGCGACTATGACGATCATGCATAGGAGCAGCACACCCAATGCCTTGAGCCAGAGTTTCGCGAGTTTCTTGCCGCGATAGCTGTCGAGCAGTACGAATCGCCGACGAAGACGGCGCTTATCGAGCAGCGCAAAATGCATAAGCACCATAAGGCCATCGACAAAGAAAAAATACTCGATTATGAGAAGCCACGTCGGGTAGCCTTGGTTTGCTCCCGTGGGGTGAAAGACGGCAAAGTGACTTCCGGCAAAGAACACAAGTAGCGAGAAGCAGACAAGCGTATTCCAAATGCGCCCCAGAGACTCCGGAACGCGAGAGAGCAGACCGCATGCAGCGGAGGCGGCAGGCCTAGGAAGCCCTGCGGGGTTCTGGAGCCCTTGGGGCGTCAACACCGTCTCCGAGGCCGGAGTACGGACAGGCGCAGGCGCAGGAGGCCGCACGGGGCGACTCAGATCGTATGCCGCGCGCGTAGCCCGTCCCAACGCTTCCGCACTCGCAAAACGCTTAGCCGGGTCGAGCGCCATCGACATGCAGATGACATCGGCAAGTGGAGTGGGAATGCCACGCGCCTCGCATTGCTCGCGCATGTCGAGCCCTGGTTTAGGGTCGATTCCCGTCAAGCAGAAGAACAACAGGGCGCCAAGTGCGTAGACGTCGCTGCGCACACTCGTCTGCCCAAACCCATACTGCTCGGGCGGCGCATAGGGTCGCGTGCCAAACTTGACGGTGTCGGCATCGGCGCCATCGCGCCATACGCGCGCGATCCCCAAGTCGATAATCACCAGCGATGAAAACGTCAGGCCCTCATCGAGCGTACGGCTCGCACCTGTCACGATGATATTCGATGGCTTGAGGTCGCGATGGATCACCGGCGCCGACGTCTCCCCCGCCATTGCAAAACCGGCGTGGAGCTCGCCCACGGCATCGCATAGGGCAGGATACAATTCACGCGCATAATCGGGGGTGGCTCCCAGACGGTCCACCAGCGCCCCGAACGTCTCCCCTTCGATGTATTCCATAACCACGTTGAGCTCGTCGCCCACACGACGACAATCGACGATTCTGGGCAGGTGCTCAAAACGCCTGCCTGCCCGCTGAGCGGCAAACAGACGCTCGTATGCCCCGCCGATTTGAGCCGAGGCATCGATGCGTTTACGGACAAAGGGGCCGAGCGAACCACCACCGGTTCCTTCAAAGTACACGAGCTCGGTTGCTTCAACGGACGAGCGCTTAAGTACACGCTCCACGCGATAGCTGTCGTCACGATCGAGCGACGCCAGGTGCTCGGCAAGCGCTGCGGTCAGCTCATCATCGGAATATGTTGGGGTCTGATTATCCATAGCCTCCATCATAGCACAGGGCGCAGACACCCCATGGCATCCGCGCCCCGTTCGTTTGCATCGTTGTTCGGCAGCTCCGACAGCTCAGATATCAGCCGCTAACTCACCGTCTCCTCGCCAAAGCGATACAGCTCCTCGTTGACCTTTTGGAGGCTGCACCCGCGATCGATACAGAAGATGATGATCGCATCGCGACGGTCCTTGCAGTTAAGGACGCTTACCCCGGCAGCCGTCAGCGCACGGTTAGTCTCTTTGAGCGTCAGCGCCATCGTAAAGGCAATCTGCAGCACCTTATTGCGGCTCGGATGACGCGCACCGGTAAAGATCTGATAGCCAAAGGTCTCATTGAGATCGGCCATACGAACCACGCGCGAGCGCTCCAAGCCCTTTTCCTGCAGCAGTTGCTTCAGGTAGTCCGAAAGCGACGGGGTGGCAAAGTCGTGCTCCTTGATATAGCCATCGATGTTTGGCGCGTCGAGAAGCTCATTGAGTAACTCGTCAGTCAGCTTTTTATCGGGCATACGACCTCACCTCCCCCAGTGCATGCAACATGCTAGAAACCGCTTACGTCCGAACGCTCCCAGCTAGCAACCTGGTCGGGAGACACCGTACCCAGCGCCTCGAACTTCCAGGAGCCGCCCGCCTTCAGATGATTGGTGTTTGCAAGAGCCGTTCCAACCTGGTTGCCATCGGCATCATACAGAACATATTCAATCTGAATGTAGCTCTTTTCCTTGTCCGTGTTATTGGTCAGCGTGCCCGTGATCTTATAGGTAAACTGATCGGAAGTGTCTTCAGCCTCGTCAGCAATGGTATACGGTTCTTGCGGTTCTTTTTGCTCCTCAGCCTGCTGTGCCGTCTCGGCAGGTTTTGCCGAATCGCTCGCAGACGAATCGGTTGAGTTGCCGCCCATAGAGCCCACGGCACCGACAATAACCAGCACCACGATGATGCCTAGGACAATCTTGCCGATCGGCTTCTTTCCCTCTTTTGCCATTATTCATCCTTCCTACGATCCGGCTACCGTGCCGGCACACAGCACATCGTAGGAAGGATTGAACTTGAATTCATTAGCTGAGAGCTAAGGTTGCGGTAAACGGCCAATGCAGTTATCCAAACGCCGAGCAAACGCACTTTGCGCGACCGTCTGCCAGCAGTGATCAACCCACCGTGACGGATTCCCCGGTAAAAGCACTGATCATCAACAGGACAAAGAAAACAAGGTAGCTGACACTCAGCAGGTACGCAATGATCAGAAAGACGACCCAGCCGACATTGGTTTTACCGTCGGCACGGCGTTGCCCGCGATTGCGGCAGAGCCAAATCGTCACGCCGATGGCAGTGATAAACAGCACGAGCGCCGCCGCGGCAAGCCCAGCAAGCGCAAACATCACGCCAATGCTCACAGCGATGACCGGAAGCAGCAGCAAACCGCACCCGCATCCACCCGGACTATATACGGCAGACTGTCGGCGTCGCTTCATCGCCGCGCCACCCCCATCATCTCTGAGCACTACAGTGCGATGGCCTGCTGAACAGGAACGATCTTATCGAGTTCCGGTTCGATCCGCCTTTTCTCGGCCTCAAGGTCAAACGCCATCTGAGCGCGCAGCCAATAACCATCCGTCAGGCCAAAATAACGGCAAAGACGGAGGTCGGTGTCGGCCGTCACGCGACGTTTTCCCAAGACAATCTGCCCGATACGCTGAGCCGGAATCCCGGTCTCTTTCGCAAGGCGATATTGAGAAATGCTCATGGGAACAAGAAACTCCTCTTTGAGAAGCTCACCAGGAGTCACTGGCGACAGCAAATCGGCCGAGGTCTCATCACTTGTGATAATCGACGATTTCGACATTCCAAGCCATCTCCTGTCTCCACTCAAAACAGACCCGATAGCGCTCGTTAACACGGATGCTATATTGCCCGGCACGATCGCCCTTCAAAGCTTCCAGGCGGTTGCCCGGTGGAACGCGAAGATCATCAAGCGAAGCACAAACCTGCAGTTGGCGAATCTTCCTCAACGCAACACGCTCAAAGGGCACGAACCTCCTGACCCGCATACCCATGGCAAAGCGTTCGGTATCCTCATCTTTATACGATGCAATCATAGTATCGCCTTACGTTAGTAACGTCAAACGTTTCTATAGACTTACATCTCTATTATATCGTACGTTTGTTCGTGTTTTCTAGAACAAATACTCCTTCACGCCTTAGTCAAGCAAAAGCAATCGTTTGTAGACATCGAGGCCTTTGAGTAGGATTTCCTCGTCGAAGAGCATGCTATCGGTATGCAGAGCGCTTGTGGCATAGGCTGGGCAGCCATCAGCGTCGATCGGGTTTTCTTGTCCCTCTGGCACGCCCGTGCCCAGCAAGAAAAACACGCCCGGCAGATGGCGCTGATAGAACGCGAAATCCTCGGCGATTAGCAGCGGCTCGTCCGCAAGTTGCAGCTCGGACAAGGCAGGCGCAATGTGGGCGAACAGCTCGGGGTCGTTATCGACCGGTGGATAGCCCTCGGCAAAATTGAGATCGTACGTGCAGCCCGTTGCGGTGCACGCCTCATCGAGCACACGGCGTACGCCCTCGCGCGCACGGTCGAACATGGAGTCCGTAAACACACGCAGGCTGCCGGCAACATGAGCCTCCCCCGCCACCGCATTGCAGACGGTGCCGGCCTGCAGCAGGCCGAACTTACCAATGCAGGGCTCGTCGGCACCCAACTCGTCCATGAGCTCGCGCTCGGCAACCAAGAACTTGGCAGCCGCCAACGCCGCATCGTGCGACTCCTCGACCGGAACGCCATAAGTCTTAGCGATATGGATGCTCGTTCCGTGAATATGAATGTGCGTCTCACTCGAACGCGCCAGCAACGGACCGGAGCAGCTCGCCAACGTGTTCGCAGGCAGGTCGGGCCATACGTGGAACCCGAAGATGCGGTCCGCCCCGTAGCGCTCAAACACCCCACTCTCACAAACTGTCTTGGCGCCACCGATCGTTTCCTCGGCCGGCTGAAACACAAAGAGCACGTTGCGCTTAATGGCGCCCGGCCGCTCACAGATCGTACGGTCGACAAAGGTTGCCGCCGCAAGCGCCATGGCCATGTGTCCATCGTGGCCGCAAGCATGCATCTTGCCGGGATGGGTCGAAGCGAACGCTGCCCCCGTTGCCTCGGCAATGGGCAGCGCATCCATATCGGCGCGAATCGCCGTGGCATGCACGGCACCAACGCCAGCGTCGAAGAAAGCGCAGATGCAGCTGGGGCACGGATGGGTCACCTCGCAAGCGAGCGGCGCCAACACGCCCTCGATATAGGCGATAGTCTGCGGAAGATCGAAATCGAGCTCCGGAATGCGATGGAGATCGCGGCGATAGCGACGGAGTTCTTGGAGCTCGGTCATAGAGAATCCCTTCGTGAGGCACACCTGTTGCAACTTATTGTGATACAGGATTGTGGCACACATGTTTCCAGCATATCCCTGCATTTTTTAAACGTTATATACGAATACTCTTGTTTGGTAAAGTGCAACGTGGTAGGGTCGTTACCACTTGATAGAGGCGCGGGCACGAAGAGCCGCGGGCGAGCCGGCAGGCTTTGACCCCGCGGGGAGGCGAAACCCGCCGAACTGGGTTTTTCGGGCACGAACAGCCTGGTGGGCCTGCGGGAAACACTCGCAGGACTGTCTGCAGCAATGCGGGAGCGCTATCCGGACATTGGGTCCACGCTATGCGGATTCGATGCGCAGATGGCGCCGTCTGGATAGCGAGGTTTACGGGACATGGCATTGACCCCCAACGAGGCATATGCGGCCAAGCAGCCGTTTGTGGACAAGGAGACACTCGAGCATATCGTCGAGCAGTTCCCCACGCCGTTTCATCTATACGACGAGGCGGGTATCCGCCGCAACATGCAAGAAGTGCGCGACGCCTTTGCGTGGAACCCGGGGTTTAAGGAGTACTTTGCCGTCAAGGCCAACCCCAACCCGGCGCTCATCTCCATTCTCAACGAATACGGCTGCGGCTGCGATTGCTCGAGCTATACCGAGCTCATGATCGCCCGCTCGCTGGGTATCACGGGACACGACATCATGTTCTCGTCCAACGACACGCCGGCTGCCGACTTTGAGCTCGCCGACAAGCTGGGTGCCATCGTCAACTTTGACGACATCAGCCACATCGAGTTCTTTGAGCGCGTTGCGGGGCCCATCCCCAAGACGGTCAGCTGCCGCTTTAATCCAGGCGGCCTG
>JAHYYL010000008.1:0-7270 GCA_019424965.1 Collinsella sp. | reverse complement strand
CAATGACATTATGGACAATCCGGGAGATGCCAAATATGGCATGACCACCGAGCAACTCTTCGAGGCCTTCCGCATGCTCAAGGCCAAGGGCGCCGAGGACTTTGGCATCCACGCATTCCTTGCCAGCAACACCGTCACCAACGACTACTACCCCAAGCTCGCGCGCATCCTCTTTGAGCTTGCCGTACGCCTGGAGCGCGAGACCGGCGCACACGTCGCCTTCATCAATCTGTCCGGCGGCGTCGGTATCCCCTACCTGCCCGAGCAGCAGGCCAACGACATTCACGCCATCGGCGAGGGGGTACACGCGGCATACGACGAGATCCTGGTTCCCGCCGGCATGGGCGATGTGGCCATCTGCACCGAGATGGGCCGCTTTATGATGGGCCCCTACGGCTGCCTGGTCACCAAGGCCATCCACGAGAAGCAGATCTATAAGGACTATATCGGCGTGGACGCCAGTGCCGTCGACCTCATTCGTCCCGCCATGTATGGCGCTTACCACCACATCACGGTGATGGGTCATCCGGACGGTCCTGATAAAACCGCAGTCCCCGTCACGAACACGTACGACATCACGGGCAATCTGTGCGAGAACAATGACAAGTTCGCCATCGACCGCGAGCTACCGCAGATCGACATGGGTGACGTGCTCGTGGTCCACGATACCGGCGCGCATGGTTACTCCATGGGCTACAACTACAACGGCCGTCTGCGCTCCGCCGAGGTGCTGCTGCGCCCCGACGGCTCGGCCGACCTCATCCGCCGCGCTGAGCGCCCGAGCGACTATTTTGCCACGCTCGACGTGCTACCGTGCGGCCGTGAGCTGCTGGCCAAATCGCGCGCCGAAAGTGCTCGCCGTCGCGCCCAAGACGAGCGCTTGGCCGTCGCCGCCCAATGGAACAAGCGCATCCAAATCGCGGAAGCGAAGGAGAAGAACATGGATATCCGCAACCTCGAGGGTTCGATCGTCGCCCTCGTCACGCCGTTTAAAAAGGACGGCAGCGTCGACTTTGACGCGCTCGAGCGCCTTATCGATTTCCACCTGCAAAACGGTACCGACGCCATCCTCACCCTGGGCACCACCGGCGAGAGCGCCACGATGACCGACGATGAGGACAACTCCGTTGTCGCCGCGGTGGTCAAGCAGGTTGCAGGCCGCGTCCCCGTCATCGCCGGCTCGGGCTCCAACTCCACGCAGACCATGCTCACCAAGTCGCTCACCTATCAGGGCCTGGGCACCGACGGCCTGCTGCTCATTACCCCCTACTACAACAAGTCCAACGAGGAGGGCATCTACCAGCACTTTAAGACCGTTGCCGATGCCGTAGATATCCCCTGCATCCTGTACAACATCCCTGGCCGCTGCGGCTGCGGCATCAGCGAGCGCAACGTAGAGCGCTTGGCCGCGCACCCCAACATCATGGGTATTAAAGAAGCCTCGGGCAACGTCGCCTACGCGGCCAAGATCGCCCACCTGCTGTCCGATGACTTCCGCATGTACTCGGGCGAGGACGCCCTCACCGTGCCGCTCATGAGCCTGGGCGCCTCGGGCACCATCAGTGTGTGGGCCGATGTTCAGCCGCAGCTCGTGCACGACATGTGCCGCGCCTATCTGGACGGCGACGTAGCGCGCGCCCGCGATATCCAGATTGCCGGCCAGCCGCTCATCAATGCCCTCTTTAGCGAGGTCAACCCCATCCCCGTTAAGGAAGCGCTCGCCCAGATGGGTATGATCGAGGCAAACTACCGCATGCCGCTGTGCCCCATGGCAGACGACACGCGAGCCGCACTTACCGATGCTCTGAAGGGAGCTGGTCTGCTTGATTAAGACCGTCATTATGGGAACGGGCCGCATGGGCTCGCTCATCCGCACTACCGCCGAGGGCATTGTCGACGCCGCCGGCCAGCCCGTTTTCGACATTGTCGCCCAGATCGGTTTTGACCTGACCGAGCTCGAGAGCGCCCCAGCGGCCGACGTGATCATCGACTTCTCGAACGTTGCAACCTTCGATGCTGTCGTCGCCTATGTCGAGCGCACGGGCGCGGCGTTGGTCTCGGGCACCACGGGCTACACACCCGAGCAGATGGATCGCCTGCGCGAGCTGGGTCAGAACGCCCGCGTCATGCACTCCGGCAATTACTCCATCGGCATCGCAGCCCTGCGTCATCTGGTGACACAGGCCACACGCGAGCTGCCCGGCTTTGACTGCGAGATTGTCGAGACACACCACAACCAAAAGGTCGACGCTCCCAGCGGCACCGCCAAGCTGCTACTCGACGCCGTCGTCGAGGCCGAGCCCGAGGCAGGCTACCAGCCCGTCTATGGCCGCGAGGGCATGTGCGGCGCGCGCGACCCCAAGGAGATCGGCATGCACTCGCTGCGCGGCGGCACGGTCGCCGGCGTACACGAAGTGAGTTTCTTTGGCCAGGACGAGGAAGTCACGCTCACGCATCGCGCCACGAGCCGTCAGATCTTCGTCAACGGCGCTCTGGCAGCCGCGCAGAAGCTCGTCACCCGCGAGCACGGCTTCTATACGTTCGACCAGGTCATGTTTGCCTAACCAGGTATCAACCGGATCCACCCAAAGGAGAGATAGCAAATGAGCAATGCAGCCGAGATGGATGCACAGGAGATTATCAACTACATCGCCACCGCGCCCAAAAGGACGCCCGTCAAACTGTACGTGCGCGAGAAGCCGGGCATGAAGGTCCAGTGGGGCAATGCACACGTCTACGGCGGTCGTCGCGGCAAGACCGTCTTTGGTGACTGGGATGAGCTTAAGACCATCCTGGACGCCAATGCCGATTCCATCGATTACTACGACGTTGAAAACGACTGCCGCAACTCCGCAGTGCCCATGCTCGACCTTAAGGGCATCAACGCCCGCATCGAGCCGGGCGCGATCATCCGTGACCGCGTCGAGGTCGGCGACCGTGCCGTCATCATGATGGGTGCCATCATCAATATCGGCTCCGTTATCGGCGAGGGCTCCATGATCGACATGGGCGCCGTGCTGGGCGGCCGCGCCACCGTGGGTAAGAACTGCCACATCGGCGCCGGCACCGTGCTGGCAGGCGTCGTGGAGCCCGCCAGCGCCACGCCCGTCATCATCGAGAACGATGTCATGATCGGCGCCAACGCTGTGGTCCTGGAGGGCGTGCACGTGGGTAAGGGTGCTGTCGTTGCCGCTGGCGCCGTATGCGTGGAGGACGTCCCCGCCGGCGCCGTCGTGGCCGGTGTCCCCGCCCGCGTCATCAAGATGCGCGACGAGAAGACCGATAGCAAGACCGGCCTGGAAGAGGGCTTACGTCAACTTTAATAGTTACGCGGGTTTACCAACCCGCGTAACGGCTCGACGCTGCACCTTTGGTTCCGTCGTTCTAACGAACGACGGACCGGTCGACGCTACAAGCGCCCCTAAGCGGCAATCTGACGTTCAATCGTCGGTCGCGTACCAAAGTACGCTTCCCTCCTCTTTCACGTCACCTTGCTCGCTTAGGGGCGCTTTCGCTGACTTATGCTCAGTCTGCAACTCAATTGAGCTCCAAGCAAAAAGGCCGAAGACCCAAAGGGCTTCGGCCTTTGCTTTCCCGCTGTAGGCGTAACGCAACTTATCGATTCTCGATGCTGCCGATGTTTTTGAGCTCGATGGAGATGAGGCCGTTGGGTTCGTTGACGAACTCGATGTACTCGGAGTTCGAGCCCATCTCGGCCGGAAAGCTGATCTCGATGCCCGTATCGGTACGAATCTTGTGGTTGCGCACGGCCGCGCGTTCGACCTGCTTGCGCTCCACGGGCACACGCTCAGGCACCTTCTCCTCAGTCAGTGCCGCGCGCACGCTCTCCTTGATAACCGGTTCGTCCTCAAAGACCTCATCGACGATATCCCAGGGCGGCAGCTCCTCGTCATCCTCGACTTTCTCGGCGACGGCAGCCTTAACCTTGGCGAGCGCCACGGCCGTATTGGCACCGTGCTCCTCGGCGACTTCCTCGACCACACGCGTCACGGTGTCGATGACCTCCTTGCCTGATACGCCCGTGTCGCACTGCAGCAGGCCATCGGGGATAAGCATACGGTCCTCACCGGCAATCTTGCGCTTCTTGTCCACGTAACCGATCTCCATGGTGCTCGCACGCACGATGGCATAGCTCGGCACCTTTTGCGAGGGGTTCGGCAGAATGGCGTAGTGGCGCGCGATGTCGTTGCGCACCTCCCCCTCCTCGCGGCCCACTTCGTGCATAAAAGCCTGCTTGGAGCCCAGCAGCATCACGGCAAACCAGCGGGCATCCTCATCGTCGTCAAAATCGGCCACGAGCACGTCGGTTGACTCGGCTTTCTCGGCTTTGGTGAGCTCGGAGGAGATAAACTCCGCAATCTGCTGCGACAGGTCCACGAACTCGCGCTCGCCAAAGAAATAGCCCTTGAGCTCGCCGCCAAACGCAGAGTTCTCGGCAAACGTGGCGCGTTTATTGTCGGCCGAGGTACGTGCGCGGCGCAGATGCGTGGTCACGAAGTTGCGCACGGTACGGCTCTCGATATCGAGCTCGCGCTGGCTCATAACGTTGACGGCAGAGTCAAAGTCCAGGATATGCAGAATCGCGTGATTGATTTTCATATACGGCATTCCGTTCTAGATCGATTTCGGCACGAACCAGTATAGCGGTCGAGCCCGCCCCAGGCGCATCGAAGCTTGGTGCATCGGGGACAGGTTGCTTTGCACCAATGGTTAGCGCAGGAGCTCGGATTGCCAAGCCTCGAGCTGTTCTGCCAAACTCTTGCCGGCAGCGGGCATGTCGATCTGGGGTCGTTTGGGCAGCAGTGCGCATTTAAGGATTGCCACGATGGTCTGCGAGACAAAGCGTCGTGTATCCTTGTCGAAACCTTGCGCAGTCTGGAGCATCACGGGCAGGCTCTCGCGCAGATTCCCAGCGATATCCGCAAACCGCTCAGCACCCGTAGCCTCAAACACGGAGAACAACGCATCTACAAAACGCTCGCGCTCGCTAGGCCCCACTGCAAGCAGCATCTCGCGAATGGAGCCATCAACGTATCGAGCACCGGCGGACAGGCGCTCACAGTACACGAAGTCGCGACCATCAACCACCCAGCTAAAGGGATTGTGCTGCAGCAGGCTGAACTCGGTGCTCTCAACGATGGCATAGTCCTCCTGCGTCTCGAACATCATGCCAAAGATCGACGACCGAGGTAGCGTCTTATCGATGCGGCCGGAAAGATCGGCAAAGGCGTTGCCGTTCAGAAACTCCTCGACGAAGCCAGGACCATCATGGGAATACACCCGTTCGATTCGCTCACGGGCGACATCGGAGCACATCGCCGCACCGTACACCGCAAGGTTTCCACCCTTGGAATGACCTCCGCACAAAAGCGGCCCGTCAATCGCATCCGCCGCCTCGTCCACATAACGCGCCGCGGATTCCTGGGCCGGCACAGGACACCGGAATGCCATGTTAAAGTCCTCTTTCCAGCCCACAATCGTACTGTCGGTCCCCCGAAAGGAAAGATAACTAAACCCCGCCGGAAACCGGAACGCCATGGCTGCAAACTGCTCTGTCGCCACCACATCGCTCACGGCACGATAGCCGCAAACGTGTACGCCACGGTAGCGAGGGCTTGCTGTCACGGCCTCCAACAAGGCTCTGCTCCCCTCTGGGTCCCACAAATCGTCAATCATGTCCCGGTAGCACTCGGCACGCAGCAGCTCGCGTACGTCTAGGCCCTGCCAGTTCGTCAGCTCCGCCATATCACCCGGCAAACGCAAATAGGACAACCACGCAAAGACCAGGCTATCCACCGCGCAGAACGGCCGTTCCTCAAACGGGTCAAACGCCGTCTGGGCATAGGTCAAAAAATTAGGCGAATCCGACATGGCGCTCCCATCAACTATGGCGCATTGGGGTCAGGTTACTTTGCACCAAAAAGGCGCCCGGACCGTGTGGACCGGACGCCTTTCATTGTAGCCTGTTGCCCAAAAGAGCTTGATTTAGCAGGAGAAGTCGACGCTGTCGATGATGTCCTTGAGGGCCTTGGCGGAGGCGGTAAGCTCATGCTGCTCGTCATCGTTCAGCGGCACGGGGACGCGGCAGACAACGCCGTCGCGGCCAACGACGGTCGGCATGGAGATGGCAAGATCGGACAGGCCATACTCGCCCACCATGAGCGAGGAGACGGGCAGAACGGTCTGCTCGTCACGCATGACGGCAGTGCAAATGCGCTTGACGGCCATGGCGACGCCATAGTAGGTAGCGTGCTTCTTCTCGATGATGGTGTAGGCGGAGTTCTTGACGTCCTCGGCGATGCGCTTCTCGGCAGCCTCATGCTCCAGATGACCGTGAAGCTCGCAGAAGGTGTTCAGCGGAACGCCGGCAACCTGAGCGCTGGACCAAGCGACAAACTCGGAGTCGCCGTGCTCACCCATGACATAGGCCTGGACATCGCGCGGGTCGACCTCAACGTGGGCACCAAGCATCTGCTGCAGACGGCCGGTGTCGAGCACGGTACCGGAGCCGATGACATGGCCCTCGGGCAGGCCGGACATCTTGATGGCGGCATAGGTCAGAACATCGACCGGGTTGGAGACGATGAGCAGAATGCCGTCGAAGCCAGACTTCTTAATCTCGGGGATAATGGACTTAAAGATGTTGACGTTCTTGTTGACCAGGTCCAAGCGGGTCTCACCGGGCTTCTGGGCAGCGCCAGCGGTGACGACGATCATGGCGGCGTCGGCGACATCGGAATAATCGCCGGCGTAGATCTTCATCGGCTCGGCAAACGTCATGCCGTGCGCGATATCCAGAGCCTCACCCTCGGCGCGGTTCTTGTCCACGTCGATGAGGACCATCTCGGAGAACAGACCGCTCTGCATCAGCGCGAACGCCGAAGACGAACCGACGAAACCGCAGCCGACAATAGCGACCTTCTTCTCGTTAACCATTAGAAACTCCCATCTCTCTCCACAAGCAAGCCGCCCGGGAACGACCCGAGCGGCTTGCCGTAATCCCAATACATCCAATCGGGACTTTGATTATGCTCCTATTCGCAGCCAAAAATCGACCGTTTACCGAAATTGTTTGCAGGATTCGTAAAATAACTGCACGAAATCGGTTTCGAGCTATTGACGAGGCGAAATAGCTTTCTAATACAGGCCCGCCTCGCGAATGGCCTCGACAGCCAAAGCAATCTGATCGGGCGGCAGGACCAGCGCCATGCGCACGTGTCCCTCGCCCGAAGGACCAAAGCTCGCGCCC
>JAHYYL010000063.1 GCA_019424965.1 Collinsella sp. | reverse complement strand
GCTAGCCGCGAGCGGCTCCCTTGGGCCTACGTCCGAAGCGACCCCGACGATATCCTCAAGGCCTCGACGTTTCTCCATGATACAACTTTCCAACTCCTCCACGCTGGGAAGCTCAAACTGGTAACGAGATGCAAACATCTGCCGACCATCGGCGAGAGTCGAGTACTTCGCGATGGCTTCGTTTTTCTCCGAACACAGAATAAGGCCGATCGTGGGATTGTCGTCTGGGCGCCGCATAAGATCATCGAACATGCGAATATAGCTGTCCATTTGACCAACATCCCCATGGGTGAGCTTTCCCACCTTTAGGTCGATGAGCGCCTGTTCCAGCCCTGACTCATGAAGGGCCGGATAGTCCTTGAGATCAATGAACTCGAGGACATAGGGGTCTTTGATGAACTGCTCGGGTTTCATTGCCGCAAGCCTGTTGGCCGCCTCGGCAACGACCGATTCCTTTTCTGAGCTCGCCAAAAGCCGCTCGTAGTACAAAGTTGAGATTTGACGCTCGAGCTGACGGCTTGACCAATGGTTCCTCAGAGCTTCCTCGATGTACCATTCACGAGCCTCGGAATTTTCAACGCGAAGGAGGGCTCGGTAATGCGTCCACGTCAAATGCGAACGCAATGCGTTCGCATTTGGAAACAGGTCGTAGAACCTCTTCATTTGCTGAAGGTTGCGCACGCTATAGCCCTTTCCAAACTCAGCGGTAAGCCGTTCCGACACGCCCTTCAGCACTCCCTTCCCGTAAGCGCCGCGCTTCTGCCCCTCTTGCTCATCCTCGACAATCGCACGCCCGATCTGCCAGTAGGCAAGCACCATGGCGGAGTTGACGGCCGCATGGGCACGGGCGCGCGAATCCAGGAGAATCGACCGAATAGAGTCGTAGAGATCGCGGCCCGCAGCAAGCGCGCTCAACTTTTCTTCTTTGCCCATAGAATCCTCCCTCGCCGCTATAAGTAAGCGGGATCCGTCATCCCCTCCGGAATTGCAGGCCGCCCTTCTTCCGGCTACCCTAGCAGAGCACGACCGCGGAAATGACGCGGGAATGCCCCGATCCGTTCCCCGCGCCGACCGCGACGGAGTCGCAAAACGTCTGGAAAGCGCCCCAAAACCGCACTTGGGCCGCAGCCTCACGAGAGACAAGATCCTAGTCCGTCGAAGCACCGATCCCCTCAGGTCGTTAGCTATGTCTTGCCGGCGGGTCGCCCCTACGCCACCAGCAGGGCGACCAGGTCCTCGCGGGACGCGAACGGGCGCGGCTCGGCCCCCGGGTCGTGGGCGGCGACGACCTCGCCCTCCCAGTCGTCGCCGTTGCGGTCGAACTTGCGGGATCGCATCACCCGCGGAACGCGGGGCGCGCCCGCTCGTCCAGGGCGACCACCTCGTCGGGGAACGCCATGTCGGCATGGCATTTGAGAAACCTACAAGACGAAGCCTTTTGCATTAATGAAGATAGGATCATTCCACAGCTACGTATTTCTATCTTGCTGCTACAATCTTAATGTATGAAACGTTGCACAGGGAACATAACATTCGGAGCTGAATCCAATATATGGCCGCACGAGATGGAAACGGCCAAGGCCCTCGCACTCGCTGGCTACGACATAGTGTTCGTGGATCGACCAGGCAAGCAGGGCGAGCGAGTAGCCGACATCCTCATGGACGGCGACACCTGGGAGATGAAGTCGCCGAGGTCAGATTCGCTCAAGGCCATCGAGCGGAACGTGAAGCGAGCCCGCAACCAATCGCCCTGCGTCGTCCTCGACTCGAGGCGCATGAGAAAAGTCCCGGACGCCGCAATCGAGAGGGAGCTGAGAAGGTGCGCGAAGACCATCAAGGGCATAAGGCGCCTCCTGCTCGTCGACCGACACGGAAGCGTCACAACCATTCTTTGAATCTGTGGTATGATTGCGCCAGCAAACGCCCGAACGGTACGCAGTTTACCTTCCTCGGGCGTTTTTGCTGCTTCCCTTGGTTTAGTAAAACGATATTTTCATCCCAGCATCTTTCCGCTGAAATTGCCTCCTGTTTCATAGAAAAGGAAGGCGGCGTCCGTCAGAGCGCCGCCTTCCTCGAGTCGTTGGTTATGCCTCGGATCCGTAGGCCCCGAAGGGCCCGACGGCGGCCACGGCGAGCCACCACACGATCGCGACGATCAGGCCCAGCGGGTCGTCCACGTGGTCGGAGCCCAGCGCGAACCAGGCCCACAAAGCAGCCCGCAGGCGACGTCCGCGATCGCTGCGACGATCCAGTTGCTCTTTCTCGGCAAGACCAGGCCGATCTAGGATACAATTCGCAGAGCAGCATCAGTCCGTCAAACTATTAACGAAGGGGTTTCATCTATGTGCGATTCCATAAACCGTGGCAATTACCCCGAGGAGTCGCTCCTGGTTGGCACCGCGGAGAGCGTTTGGAAGGGCAGCGATGCAAGGGTCAACATCTCCATCGATGTAGGGCAGCGACTAGCCGACACGATAGGCGAGGAGATCG
>JAHYYL010000062.1 GCA_019424965.1 Collinsella sp. | reverse complement strand
GAGGCCTCAACCTCGACCTGGGGCTTGGACGTATGCTGAGAGGACTCCGTCATGAGACTCCTTCTAACAGTCAAAATATCTTGGTTATTGTACCCGTAAGGGCCATAAGCAGAACGCAAAGCTCTTGTTCAAACGGGAATGACAGACAGTTGTTTGATAATAAAAAACCCGGCCTTCCGTGGAAAGACCGGGTATCAGATGCGTGGTAGCCCGTACCAGATTCGAACTGGTGATCTCCGCCTTGAGAGGGCGGCGTCCTAAACCGCTAGACGAACGGGCCACATGACATCTGCACTGCCGTGCTGCGAGGAAATATATTACGGGACAAAAAACATCAGCGCAAGAAGAAATTCCAAATTGCCGAAAAATTGTCGACAGGTTATGGAACGCGCAGGTCAACTAATTAGCTAATTCAAGTTGAGATGAACCAAAAGGGTTTCGCGATCGTTGGGAATGTTGTCCTCGATAACGGCTTCGAGGGCGGCGTTGAGTAGCTGGCCTAGCTCGGGCCCCGGCTTCACACCGGCACGAATCAAGTCGCCGCCGTTGATAGCAAGCATCTTGAGCGAATAGGGCTCCCCCGCCTCCAACAAATCATGGGCGAGTGAGCGCATCTCTTCGATCGTCTCGACGTAATAGAAGCACGACGGCGCCTTGCCCAGCGTGTCGGCACGCTTAAGGTCCATAAGCTCGTCCATCAGGCGCGGCGTATCGACGCCCTCGCCCGAAAGCAAGCGCATCATATTGAGCAAGCAGGAGCGCTCGGGGCGCAGCGGCTTGTCGTGGTACTTAATGAGCAGGCACACGTCGCGGACCAAGTCGTGCGAAAGCGCCAAGCGATCCATGATGGCGCGCGCCTTCTTGGCCCCGAGCTCGGGGTGACCGTAAAAGTGGCCGCTGCCCGCATGGTCGACCGTAAAGCAATCGGGCTTGGAAACGTCGTGCAAAAACGCCGCCCACATAAGGCTCGACGAGGGCGCGACGCCGTCGCACAGCGCCAGCTCCCCTGCCACCGTCAGCACGCGGGCGATATGCTCGTAGACGTTAAACGCATGATAGACGCTGCGTTGATCAAACCCGCGAGCGGACGCGAGCTCGGGCACGGCGGCGCAAACAAGCTCGGGGTAGCGCAGCATCGCGTCTCCCCCATGGCCGGTCGAAAGGATACCCTCGAGCTCAATGCCCACGCGCTCGCGCGCCACAGCATCGAGCAGCGGCGCGCACTCGGCAAGCGCCTGTTTAGTCTTAGGCTCGATCATAAAATCCAGACGGCAGGCAAAACGCACCGCGCGCAGCATGCGAAGCGCGTCCTCGTTAAAACGACGCTTGGGATCTCCAACGGCGCGGATGAGCTTGCGGTCTAGGTCGCCCTGACCATCGTAGCGGTCGACAAGACCACGCTCGGGATGCCAGGCCATAGCGTTAACGGTAAAGTCACGACGCGCCAGATCGTCCTCAAGCGACGCCGCACGCTCCACACTCTGGGGATGGCGGCCGTCGGTGTAAAAGCCGTCTAGGCGGTAGGTGGTGACCTCAATGCGCTCATCATCGCAAATAGCCGTGATGCCGCCAAATTTTATGCCCGACTCAACCACGGCAATATCAGCCGCTTCGAGCGCCTCTTTGGACTCCTGCCACAGGCCGCTGCAGCACATGTCAACATCGTGGCTGGGGCGTCCCATCAGGGCATCACGTACCCAACCGCCCACGTACCAAGCCTCAAGACCTGCTGCCTCAAGCGCACGCAGGACACGGATAGAGGCATCGGTCGGCTGCGTACCGTTGAGCGAAACATTGCACATGCCTATGGCCTCCTGCGACTATCAAATTGGCTATCGATTGCGTCTGCAAGAAGTCTAGCAAGAAACAGCCTCCACTGCACACGCAAGTCCGATAAACAAAAACGCATCCGTCCTGGTCTAAGACGGATGCGAAATAATTGAACTATTCAGGCAAGGTGCCGGAACTAGCAAACCTGACGAATTGCAATACCCTTCTGATACTCATCGACCTTGGCAAAATCGCCCAGACCCGGGCACTCGACCACGTTGGCGCCGGTGGCCATCGAGAGGCGCAGGGCGTCCTCGACGCGCTCGGGAGCGTCGTGCCACACGGACAGGAAGGCGGCCAGCGAAGAGTCACCGGCGCAAACGGTCGACAGCAGCTTGACCTCAAAGGTACGGTTGGCAAACCAGATGTGCTCGCCGTTGGAGAAGTACGCGCCGGCGCCACCCAGGGTCAACAGCACGTTCTTGGCGCCCTTGGCATGCAGCTCGGCCATGGCAGCCTTGACGGACTCATCGTCGCCGCCGCTCACCTTAATGCCAAAGATGTCGAGCAGCTCGTCGTCGTTAGGCTTAATGAGGAGCGGCTCCATAGCAATGAGGTCGGCCAACTGATGGCTCGAAATATCGAGCACGAACTCGGCGCCCTTTGCCTTAACGCGGCGAAGCACCTCGGCCAGGAAGCCCTCAGAGGTGTTGGGGGGCAGCGAGCCGCTAATGACCAGGCAGGTCATGTCCTCGAGCGAATCGATCAGCTCAAACATCTCCTGCTCG
>JAHYYL010000007.1 GCA_019424965.1 Collinsella sp. | reverse complement strand
TGCGGGAGCGAGCCATCAGCTCAATGTGTTCGGCTGAGATCGGAAATCAACCGGTTTATCCACTTCGACCTACCAAATAGGGATAGGTTTATTTTGGTCGGTTTTATCAGGCAAAACGGCAAAGGGGGCCGGCCTCGGGTTGTGATGAGGCCGGCCCCCTTTGGGGTGTTATGCGTGTATGGCGGTGCGGGGTTTATTGCGATGCGGCCACCGGGGCGTTTCCGCAGATAAAACCTGCCAAAATAAACCTGTCCCTAAACGGTAGGTTCTAGTGCTTGCCGTTGGCGGAGGCGGAGCCGTTGACATGGTCGCGGGCATAGATCACGCCGTGGACGATGGCCAGACCGGCGGCGTCGGCGGCGCGGGCGCAGGTGTTCTGGAAATCCTCGGCCTCGCGGGCGCGCAGCTGCTTAAGCACGTAGTCGGCGACGGCCATCTTGCCGGGAGGGTTGCCGATGCCGGTGCGGATGCGGCTAAAGTCGCGGCTGCCCATCTTATCGATGATGGAGCGCAGGCCGTTGTGACCGGCGTGGCCGCCGCCCACCTTAACACGTACGTCGCCGGCGGGAATGTCGAGCTCGTCGTGGATTACGAGCAGCTCCTCGGCCTTGATCTTGTACTCGCGGCAGAGCTTGGAGATGGGGCCACCCGAGGTATTCATATACGACTGCGGCTTGACCAGCACGATCTGGCGCTTGCCGCTCTCTTCCTCGGCATCGTTGATATTGATGAGCGCGACCTCGGCGCCTGCCTGGTTTTTCCAGTACGTGACACCGGCCTGACGGGCCAGCTCGTCGATCGCCTTAAAGCCGGCGTTGTGGCGGGTCTCGGCATATTCCTCGCCAGGGTTGCCAAGCCCGGCAACCATGCGAATCTTAAGCGGCTGTGCAGCTGCCATATTTGTCCTTCCGTTACACATAAAAGTTTAATCAATGACAAAGGCTACCACGCCCGCCGAAGGCGAGACTTCGTTTCAGCGAAATCCCACCAGACAAAAGCGTGGCCGCGGCAGAGCGAGCCGTCGGAACAGAAGAAACCCCCGCGCGACCTTTGCGAAGCAAGGGGGAACGCGGGGGTTTCTTCTGTTCCGACGGCGATGCGCCGGGTTGCAAGGACGATGCGACTACAGCGCGAAGTCGCCGCCGACGAGCGTGGAGACGGGCTCCTCGTGGTAAACGGCGGAGATGGCCTGAGCGAACTCCTCGGCGACCGAGATGGTCTTGATCTTGCCGCCGACCTCGACGGGGATGGCGTCGGTGACGACGCACTCGACGATGGGGGCGTCGTTCAGACGCTCGATGGCCGGACCGGAGAAGATGCCGTGGGTGGCGCAGACGTAGATGTCGCCGGCGCCCATAGCCTTGAGCTCCTTGACGTTGGCGCACAGGGTGCCAGCGGTGTCGATCATGTCGTCGTTGATGATGCAGGTCTTGCCCTTGATGTCACCGATGATGCCCATGACCTCGGCGGCGTTGTGGCGCGGACGGCCCTTGTGGGCGATGGCCAGGTCGCAGCCGAGCATGTCGGACAGCTTCTTGGCGGCCTTGGCGCGACCCACGTCGGGGGAGACGACAACCAGGTTGTCGGTGTCGAAGTGCATGTCGTTGTAGTACTGGCCAAATAGCGGCAGTGCGGACAGGTGGTTAACCGGGATATCGAAGAAGCCCTGGATCTGGCCCTGGTGCAGGTCGAGGGTGATGATGCGGTTGACGCCGGCACGCTCGAGCAGGTTGGCGACGAGGCGGGCGGTGATGGGCTCGCGCGGGCCGGCCTTACGGTCCTGGCGGGCATAGCCGTAGTGGGTGATAACGGCGGTGATGGAGCGGGCGGATGCGCGCTTGGCAGCGTCGGTGGCGATGAGCAGCTCCATGAGCATGTCGTTGACGTTGCCGCCGGCCACGGACTGAATCAGGAAGACGTCGGCGCCGCGGACGGTCTCGTCGTAGCGGGCGTAAATCTCACCATTGGCGAACTGCTTTAGCGTAAGGCCCGAAAGCTCGACCCCAAGGTACTCAGCAATCTTCTGAGCGAGGGGACGGTTGGAGGAACCGGAATACACGCGGATGGACTTGCGCATATTCTCCGACTTCTCGGGATCATTAATCGGCATTACCCTTCTCCTTTATACATCGAATGCCATATAGATGCCTTGTTGCATTGTAACCGCGCGGCGGGGTTTATCGGGTCCTGATAACGTCTTTACCGCCAACGGACACGAACCGACCACTCATCCGGTTGCGCAGGTCACGATAGAAAAAGGAGCCGCCCCCATGGAGCAGCTCCTTTTGTGCTTGGTAAAACGTTATACCTCGTCGTCCTCGTGCAGGCGGCGGCGGTAATCGGCGGCCCAGCCCTCAATATTAACCTGACGGGCGCGGCCCAGACCGAGCGCGTCTGCCGGGACCGGCTCGGTGATGACGGAGCCAGCGGCCACGAGCGCGCCGTCGCCGATCTGGGCGGGCGCGACCATCATGGTGTCGGAGCCAATGAAGGCGTCCTTGCCGATGACGGTCTTGTGCTTGTGCACGCCATCGTAGTTGCAGGTGATGGAGCCCGCGCCCACGTTGACGCCGGAGCCCATGGTGGTGTCGCCGATGTAGGACAGGTGCGGCACCTTTGAGCCCTCGCCGATCGTGGACTTCTTGATCTCCACGTGCGTGCCGGCCTTGGAGCCGTCGAGCATGTGGGTGCCCGGGCGCAGGTAAGCGCGCGGGCCGCAGTCGACGCCGTTCTCGATGACGGCCTCGATGGCGATGGTCTCATCGATGGTGCAGCCGCTGCCGACGGTGGTGTCGCTGAGGTGGCTGTTGGGACCGAGCTGGCACTCCTCGCCCACGGTGACGTGGCCGATCAGGTGCGTCTGCGGCCATACGACGGTATCGCGGCCGATGGTGGCGTCGGGGCCGATCCAAGCCTGCGTGGGGTCGATGAAGGTAACGCCCTCGGCCATCCAGTGCTCGTTGATGCGGTCGCGCGCGATGGCGGTGAGCTGTGCGAGCTGGATGCGGCTGTTGACGCCCAGGCCGTCGCGGTAGTCGTCGCAGTGGAAGATGGAGACAGCCTGGCCGTGGCCTTTGAGGATCTCGAGCATGTCGGGCAGGTAGTACTCGGATTGCGCGTTGTCGTTGCCGATCTCGTTAATGTGGGCGGCGAGCTGCGCGCCGTCAAAGGCGTAGCAGCCGGCGTTGCACTCCAGCAGCGTGGCGGCCTGCTCGGGCGTGCAGTCCTTCTGCTCGATGATGCGCTCGATCTGACCATCGGCGCCCAGCTTGATGCGGCCGTAGCCGAAAGGATCGGGCGGGGTCATGGTCATGACGGTGCAGGCGAGCTCGCCGGTGGCGACGGTTTGCGCGAACTTGGCGACGGTGTCGGCGGTGATGAGCGGCAGGTCGCCGTTGAGCACGACGACGGGGCCTTGCGTGATGCCGCAGGCCTCGAGCGCGACCTTTACGGCGTGGCCGGTGCCCAGGCGCTCGGTCTGCTCGACGCACTCGACCTTGGTGGCGCTGTTGGCGTAGGCGCCGTCGATGAGGGCGCGCATCTCGTCGGCGTGGCTGCCGATGACGACCACGACGCGGCTGCAGCCGGCCTTGATGGTAGCGTCGACGATCCACTGGACCATGGGCTTACCCAGGATCTTGTGCGAAACCTTGCAGTGGTTCGACTTCATGCGGGTGCCCTCGCCGGCAGCGAGGATAATTGCGGTTGCGTCCATGTGATCTCCTGTTACGTTATAGAGACGTGTGTTTGGAAACGATACACGGCGCAATATGATACCGCAGGCATATGACGAGCGCGTAACGATTGGTTTGCGGCGGTTGAGGCTTGCGCCGCCGGCGTGGCGTTTGCACTGCTTGCGTGCGGCGTTGGCGGTGCTGCGGAGCTGTTGTTTGAGCGAGGGGACGGGGTGCCCGTGGACAACATACGAGAGGAGTTTGGCGGCGAGCCCGTCGCGGCATTCTCGATGTCGCATCCGGCTGTGCCGGCACTCTATATAGTGCTGACGCTGGGGCTCACTATGTTCTCGATGCAGCCGGTACTGATTGCGCTGTCACTTGCGGGCGGGCTGGCGTATGGATTTGCGACGCGTGGGGCTGCCCGCACGCTGGGCGCGCTCCGCTGGCAGCTGCCGGTGATTTTGATCGTCGCGGTGCTCAATCCGCTGTTTAGCGCCTCGGGCTCGACGGAGCTGTTCCGTATTGGCATGCGCGCGGTGTATCTGGAGAGCATGGTATACGGCCTGTGCATGGGAGGGCTGTTTGTGGCGAGCGTGTTGTGGTTTGAGGCGGCGGCGTCGATGCTCGAATACGACAAGGTGCTCGCGCTGCTGGGCAATGCCGCACCGGTGATTGCGCTCATGATCTCGATGTGCATGCGGCTTGTCCCGCAGTTTTTGCGCCGCGGTCGTACGGTGCTGGCGGTGCAGGATGCGATTGATGTGCCGGGCAGCGCGCCGGCCGACCCCGTGCGTTCGCGTTTGCGGGCATCGAGTGTGTTGATGGGCTGGGGCATGGAAGATTCGCTGGAGCGCGCGGACGCGATGCGCTCGCGCGGGTGGGGTGCCGCGACGCGTCGTACGACGTATGCGCGGTATCGACTGGGGCGCAGCGACGTTGCCGCGCTGGCTGGGCTTGCGGTGTTTGGTGCCGCCGCGGTGGCGGTGGCATGGACCGCGACAACGCAGTATTCGTTTTATCCGCAGCTCTCGGTGCCGGCGCCGTGGCGGGGCTATGTCGTGTACGCTGCCTGGATGATGCTGCCTTGCGCGTCGCACGCGATTGATGAGAAGAGGTTTGGCTGATGGCTCGGTTGGATAGGGGCCCGGTGTCGGGCGCGGCGTGCGGCCCGGATATTCCGGCGATTGAGGTGCAGGGCCTTAGTTTTGCCTATCCCGGGGCCGAGGCACCGGTGCTCGAGGGGCTTGATTGGCGTGTTCCCCAAGGTGCATTTGCGCTGCTTGTTGGCGGTACCGGTTCGGGCAAGTCGACGCTGCTGTCGCTGCTCAAGCCCGAGATCGCGCCGGCGGGCGAGCGCACTGGTGATGCGCGCGTGCTGGGCGAGAACGTTGCCGACATGGACGTGCGGGCATCGGCGGAGCGCGTGGGCTATGTGTTCCAGGATCCCGAGAACCAGATCGTGTGCGAAACCGTGTGGCACGAGATGGCGTTTGGCCTGGAAAACTTGGGGCTAGCACGTGATGAGATGCGCCGTCGCGTAGCTGAGACCAGCTATTTCTTTGGTCTGGAGGACTGGCTTCATCGCGATACCGATACGCTTTCGGGCGGCCGCAAGCAGCTGCTGTCGCTTGCCGCCGTCCTGGCGCTGCGTCCGCGTGTGCTGCTACTCGACGAGCCCACGTCTCAGCTCGATCCCGTTGCCGAGAAGAATTTTCTGCACGCGCTGTTTCGCGTGAACCGTGAGTTGGGCTGCACGGTTGTTGTGGCTACGCATCAACCGCGTCCAATGCTCGAGTATGCGACGTGTGCGTACCGGATTGAGGACGGTCGCGTGCGCGAGGTGGCGGATATGGCTTCTTTGGGACGCCGAGAATCGTTGTTTTCCGACGACATGTTGGGGTGGGGTGCCGTCCGATGTGCAAAAAACGGAGTATTCAGCAGGCGTGAGGACAATTTGGGCTCTCTGGAGCCGCCCGGGGACGTATCGAGCGCGAAAAAAAGTTCGGAATTGGACAAATCGTCCGAATTTGTGGCGCAAACGTCGCTCGAGAACGGCTCGGAAGCCTTCCCGCGCACGGATGGGAGCAGAATACTCCAAAAAATGCACGGCGGGTCGGCTACCACCCTGGCAGGGAGCTGGTTTCGCTACGATCGCGCGGGCGGTTGGGTGCTGCGCGGGCTCGACGTGGCGTTTTCGGCCGGTGCGGTGCATGCGGTCGTGGGCGGCAACGGATGCGGTAAGTCGACGATGCTCTCGGTGCTGGCGAAGACCGCCAAGCTGCAGCGCGGCCGCATG
Organism: Collinsella sp.; assembly: GCA_019424965.1. GTDB lineage: Bacteria > Actinomycetota > Coriobacteriia > Coriobacteriales > Coriobacteriaceae > Collinsella. The sequence goes on along the minus strand of JAHYYL010000007.1, from coordinate 77,858 downwards.
GTGCGCGGAGCGGCCTCGGCGGCGCTGCTGCCTCAGAACCCCAAAGCATTGCTGGTTGCCGAGACGGTTCACGATGAGCTGATGGAATGGGCCTCGACCTGCGGATATGACGAGAACTTGGCGCGGGAGCGTGCGGCGAGCTTGGGGCTGTCGGGTCTGGATGGGCGCCACCCCTACGATCTTTCGGGCGGACAGCGCCAACTGCTTGCGTTGGCAAAGCTACTGCTAATCGGCCCCGAACTGCTATTGCTCGATGAGCCCACCAAGGGTCTGGACCTGGCCAGCCGCCGCATTATCGCCCGCGCCCTGCGCGACCATGCGCGGGCTGGCGGCACCGTCATCATGGCAACGCACGACCTGGATTTTGCCGAGCAGGTAGCCGACGACATCGCCATGATGTTTGATGGCGAGATCGCCTGCATGGAGCCGCCGACCGACTTCTTTGCCGACAACGTGTTTTATAGGGCGTGATGGGATGGCGGATTATCGCATCGTGCGCCTACTCGCAAAACTGGAGATACCGCTGCTGCTGGCGGTGCCAGCCGTGATGGCTGCGGCGTTGCTGGCGGGCGTTGAGCAGGCAGCGTTGGCCATGCTGGTTGTGGTGGCGCTGGTGCTTGCGCTGTTCTTTGCGGGTTACGAGGCTTCGCGCCCGGGCCTGCGCCAGATTATGCCCACGCTGGTGTTGGCGGCGTTGGCCGCGGCGGGGCGCATCTTGTTCGGTCCCATTCCCGACTTTAAACCGGTGAGTGCCATCGCCATTATCGCGGGGGCGACGCTTGGTCGCCGCAATGGTTTTATGGTTGGCGCGCTGGCGGCGCTGACCAGCAATTTCTTTTTTGGACAAGGCATGTGGACGCCGTGGCAGATGTATGCCTGGGGGCTGGTTGGCTATGTTGGCGGCGCGCTAGCGTATGCGGGTGCGTTCGACCGCGTCGACGGCACCGTGCGCATGCCAGTACTGCTGGCGTACGGCTTTGCGTCGGGCCTGCTCTATGGCGTCGTGATCAACGCATATGACATCATTGGTTTTGTACAGCCGCTTACTTGGGCGGGTGCCGTGGCGCGTCTTGCCACGGCAGTGCCGTTCGATATTACGCACGGCCTTGCGACCTGCGTGTTTTTGGTCGCCCTGTACAAGCCTTGGTGTCGCCGCATCAACCGAGTCGTCGTGAAGTACGGACTGTAGGGCTGGTTGCGCCGGGGCGGGAATCAATACTGCCGAAGTGCCATTTTAAAACTATGCCGGTTTACGGGGCCAGATTGGCACAAGCAGACCATGCCGGCTATTTTTGAAATAGAGCAAGCCGTGTACCTGCGGTTTTATTATTTCGGAATTGCGTATGGTTGGGGGTTCGCGATTTAGCCCCGTAAACTGGCATAGTTTTGGAATGGCCGGCTGATATGACGGGCGTCGTGACCCTCAAGAGCCAAATTGATCCGTTTTCTTCCGTCTCCAGACGTCCCCGGGGAATCAGCTGAACTCGCCCGCCACGAAATCAGCCTATCTACTACGTTTGACCCGACACCCCCAAACACAACCGCGTTTTATGAAAAACCGCAGGCTTTCTACCTGCGGTTTTCTTTTTGCGTTGTTCGCTGTGGTTGAGGGTGGTGGCTTAAACGTAGTAGATGGGCGTGTTTCGTGGCGGATGGGTCACGTGGATACCACCACGAGGCCCAAAATGATTCGTTTTCCTCCGTCCCCAGGGGATCAGCTGGGGCTAGAGCTCTAGCGTGAGGGTGACGGGGCAGTGGTCGCTGCCGAAGATGTCGCCGCGGATGCCGGTGTCGCGTACGTTGTCGGCGATTGCGTCGCTTACCAGGAAGTAGTCGATGCGCCAGCCGGCGTTGTTCTTGCGGGCATTAAAGCGATAGCTCCACCAGCTGTAGACGCCCTCGACGTCGGGGTTTGCCGCGCGCCAGGTATCGGTAAAGCCGGCGTTGAGCAGCTCGGTAAACTTGCCGCGCTCCTCGTCCGAAAAGCCGGCGTTGCCGCGGTTGGACTTGGGGTTCTTAAGGTCGATCTCCTCGTGCGCCACGTTAAAGTCGCCGCAGGTCACGACGGGTTTGCCGGTCTCGCGCTCGAGCGCGTTCAAAAAGCCGCGGTAAGCATCGTCCCAGGCCATGCGCACGTCGATGCGGGCGAGTTCGTTTTGCGCGTTGGGAGTGTAGACATCCACAAACCAGAACTTGTCGAACTCCAGCGCGCAGACGCGGCCCTCGGTTGCGGCTTGGGCGACGAGTACGGCCGCCTCGTTCTCGCCGGCGTAGGGTAGCAGTGCGTCGGCGTGCAGCACGCGCAGCGGTTCCTGGCGGCTAAAGACCGCAGTGCCCGAATAGCCTTTACGCTCGGCGTAGCTCCAGGTTTGGTGATAGCCGGGCAGGTCAATATCGACCTGGCCTTCTTGCAACTTGGTCTCTTGCAGCGCCAGGATATCGACGTCGAGTTCTTGCGCGATCTGGATAAAGCTCGGGTCCTTTTTGAGCACGGCGCGCAGGCCGTTGACGTTCCACGAGGCGAAAGTGTAAGTCTGAGGCATGGTGTCCTTTCGACGGGGTTGGCAGGCTTAAGATTAGCGCAACAGGGGCGGGGTGGGCTCCGCGCATGCTGACTTAAAGGTCGCATGCTGGGACATCGCCCGACGCCGCCCGATCAACAAGGACGGAGGGCTCATATGACGCAGGCAATATCGGACCCCAGGCAGGCGTCCGCCGCGCTGGCGGATCTGTTTGACACCCACAAGCGCGTGGTCTTCTTTGGCGGCGCTGGTGTTTCCACGGCAAGTGGCATCCCCGATTTCCGCAGCGTGGACGGCCTGTATCACCAGCAGTTTGCCTACCCGCCCGAGACTATGCTCTCGCATAGCTTTTATGAGACACATCCGGCCGAGTTCTTCGACTTTTACCGCACCAAGATGATCGCGCTTAACGCTAAGCCCAACCGCTGTCACACCAAGCTGGCCGAGCTGGAGCGCGCCGGCAAGCTTGATGCCGTGGTGACGCAAAACATCGACGGCTTGCATCAGATGGCGGGCTCGCAGCGCGTGTTCGAGCTGCACGGATCGGTCCATCGCAACATTTGCCAGTCGTGCGGCGCGGTCTATAGCGCCGAGTGGATTTGCTCGCGCGAGCACGAGGACGCCGCGGGCGTGCCCGTGTGCCCCGCGTGCGGTGGTCGCATCAAGCCCGATGTGGTGCTCTACGAAGAGCCGCTCGACGAGCATGTGTTGACCGGTGCCGTTGCCGCCATTGCCGCGGCCGATGCCCTCATTGTGGGTGGGACCTCGCTCGTGGTGTATCCGGCGGCAGGCCTTACGCGTTACTTTACTGGCGATACGCTGGCCATTTGCAATTTGGCGCCTACCGATCAGGATGCAAATGCCGACCTGCTGATTTCTTGCGACATCGCGGCCGCGTTTGCGTTCTAGCCCGTGTGCGCGGATACAATAGAAAGACTGAGTGCAAAGCGACCCCGCCGCCAGCTCCCCAAGCTCGGCGGCGTGGGCATTTTAGGAGGATGTTCATGGCGAACGACAGCAAGACATGGCGGTGCGGAAAGTATGAGCTCAGCTTTGACCGTCCGCGCATCATGGGCGTCCTCAACGTGACGCCCGATTCGTTTAGCGACGGCGGGGAGCACTTCGACCCGGATGCCGCCATCGAGTACGGCCTGGCGATGCTTGACGCCGGCGCCGACATCATCGACGTGGGCGGTGAGTCCACGCGCCCCGGCTTTACCCCGGTTAATCCCGACGAGGAGGCTCGCCGCGTGCTGCCCGTGGTGCGCGCGCTGGCCAAAGAGGGCGCCATCGTCTCGATCGACACGCGCCACGTGGCGGTTGCCAAGGCGGCCGTGCGCTGCGGCGCCTCGATCGTCAACGACGTGACGGGCTTCACCGACCCCAAGATGGTCGAGTTTGTTAAGACGAGCACCTGCGGCGTCATCGTGATGCATGCCGGCGAGGTCGCCGCGCCTACACGCACGCACGCAACGGTGCAGCTCGATACCTCGGCTGCGGCGTTTGTTGCCGAGAAGGCGCGCGAGGCGGCTGCCGAGGCCGCGCGTGAGGCTGAGAAGCCGGCTCGCCGCCGTCGCGGCAAGTTGCTGGGCGAGCCTAAGCCGGAGGCCAAGCTTCCGGGCGGCGTGGTGCAGCCCTCGTTGCCGTTTGGCGATCCGGAGCCCGCGACCGAGCCTGCAAGCGAGCAGGAGACGCCGGCCGCCGAGCAGGCTGCTGCCGCCGAGACCGTCGCGCCCGCGCCCGAGGCCACCGAGGCCGCATCGGAGCCCAATGACCGCCTGGCCGCCATGATGCGCCGCAGCGCCCGCCGCGAGGAAGCCTACGTGCCCACCTCGCAGCTCCGCCGCTTCACCCTGCCCGATTCGGCGCCCATCATGCGCCGCGTCATGGGCTTTCTGTCCGACCAGGCCCGCGCGCTCATCCACGCCGGCGTGTCGCGCGACCGCATCTGCATTGATCCCGGTCCGGGCTTTGGCAAGACGGCCAACGAGGACATCGTCATCCAGCGCGAGACTGCCAAGATGGCGTCACTGGGTTATCCGCTCATGTGCGCCGTATCGCGCAAGCGCTTTGTGGGCGCCGTCTCGGGCGTGACCGAGGCCGCCGAGCGCGATGCCGCTACGTTTGGCGTGTGCCTGGGCGCCATCCAGGCCGGTGCCAACATTGTGCGCGTGCACGACGCCGCGGGCTTTGCGCAGTTCCTGAACGGCTACTGGGCGGTTGCCAAGCCGCAGCCGCGCCGCGCGTTTGTGGCCGTGGGCTCCAACCTGGGGCATCGCTGTGACAACATCCGCGCCGCACGCGACATGATCGCCGAGATTCCACTCACCTGCGTGTCCAACTCCTCCAAGATCTACGAGAGCGAGCCGGCCTACGAGACGCGTCAGGACGCGTTTGCCAACGCCGTCATCGAGATCAAGACCGAGCTGGCGCCGTTGGTGCTGCTCGACGAGCTCATGAAGATCGAGGCCGAGCTGGGCCGCGACCGCTCCAAAAAGGCCAAGGCCAACGGCCCGCGCACCATCGACCTGGATCTGCTGTGGATGGACGGCGAGACCCACGGGGGCAAAAAGCTGCGCCTGCCGCATCCGCTGATCGGCGAGCGCGACTTTGTGCTGGTGCCGCTCGAGGATCTGATGCACGATCCGGCGCGGTTCTTCCGCTACAACGGCGTCGAGGTCAAGGGGCCCGAGGACCGCGTGGGCCATATCGTGGGCGAATTGGGGCGCATGTAGATGATCGAGATGAATGCTGTTGCCGCCGGCACCGAGCTCGACGCGGCGCGTGACGCGGGCCGCGAGGGCGTGTCCGCGGGCTGGTGCGCGTGGAGCGCGGGCGATGCTTCGCTGACGTTTTCGCTGGTCGTTCGCCCCGACGTGAACATGCACGCCTTCCACGGTCTTCCGTTTGTGGCCGCGATGGGCATGATGGACGCGCTCGTGGGCACGACGTCGACGCCGGGCCTGGGCCTTGCCGGTAAGGTGGGTATCCAGTGGCCGAGTGACATCGTGTGCGGTGCGCCTGCGTTTGAGACGTCACTCGCGCGTGTTGCCGTGAACGGCGGTGCCGGTGCTGCGGGCATGTTTGCCGCGGTGACGGTTGATATTGAGCGTGCGGCGCTGGGTGAGCTTGGTGTGGATATGGCAGATGAGGCGCTGATCGAGGCATTGGCCGCCGCCGTGCTGGTCCGCGTGGACACCTGGGCGGTTGCCGCCAACACACCACAGGGCGCTGCCGGCCCGCTGGCTCCGGTGCTGGGCGAGTACTTTGACATGGTGCCACTGTTGGGTCGTCAGGTCGCGGCGGTGTCGCCCAACGGCTTGCCGCTTGCGGTCGGTGTGTTTGCGGGCCTGGACATCTGGGGCCGCGCGACCATCAAGACCGATGCCGGCGAGCAGGAGTTTCCGCCCGAGGCCGTACGGATTCGCGGACTGTAACGCGAGGCGCCCGCGCTCAAAGATAGCGATGACAACGAAGCCCTCTTCGGCCTGTGCTGGGGAGGGTTTCGCCTATCTGGGGAATGGGTTGCCAGCGCCCTATTCCTCAAAACTGAAAAGTTTTCGTTTTTGAGGAATAGGATTAAGGCGGCTCGGTCTTTCGCGAGGTATATTCGCTATAGAGCCTATTCCTCAAAACTGAAAATTTTTCAGTTTTGAGGAATAGCGATAAAAGACCGCGAGGAGGCCCCGATGAAACTCATCAATAGAACGTCATATATGGACACGTTGACGAGTCTTATTGGCGTGCCGGACATCAAGGTCATCACGGGCATCCGTCGTAGCGGTAAATCAAAATTGCTCGAGGCCCTCCGCGATTACGTGGAGGCACATCTGTCCAATTCGAATGTCATCCATATCAACTACAACCTCGATGAGTTCGAGAACCTGCTCGAGTATCACGCGCTGCTCGCCTATGTAAAAGAGCATCGAGTGTCCGGCAAACAAAACTTTCTGCTTATCGATGAAGTTCAGATGTGCGACGGTTTTGAGCGTGCGATCAATAGCCTTCACGCATCCGAGCAGTACGACATATTCATTACCGGATCGAATGCCTTTTTGCTGTCGAGCGATCTGTCGACGCTCTTTACGGGGCGTACGTTCGAGATCGAGGTTTTCCCATTCTCGTTTGAGGAGTATCGTCTCTATGGCGACGAGGGCGAGGTCGACCGCGACTTCGATGAGTACGCGAGAACCGGCGGTATGTCCGGCTCTTACCCTTATCCACTGCAGGAGCAGCGCTATCAATATCTCTCCAACGTCTTCAAGACGCTCATTGTGAGAGATATCGTGCAGCGGCATAACGTGAGAAACGAATCGGCGCTGCTGCGCATTGCCGATTACATGATGGACAACGTTTCCAACATTACGTCGGCACGCAACATTACTGATGCATTAAATGCGGATGGGTTAAAGATTACGAACAAGACGGTCGGCACGTACATGGGGTACCTGTGCGATGCGTTTGCCTTCTATAAAGTTCGTCGGTACGACATTCGCGGCAAAAAATACCTTAAGAGCGGCGAGAAGTACTATCTGGCGGACCATGCGTTTAAATATGCGCTTCTTGGTACACGTGATATGGATTGGGGGCGCGTATACGAGAACATGGTGGCAATCGAGCTGCTGCGTCGCGGATACGAGGTATACGTCGGCGTGCTCTATAAAAAGGAAATAGACTTTGTAGCAATCAAGCGGAGCGAGAAACTCTACATTCAGGTGAGCGACGACATCAGCTCGGATAAGACATTTGAACGCGAGATTTCGCCACTGCTGAGCATTGGCGATGCGTATCCCAAGATGATTCTCGCCCGCACGCATCACGAGGCCACGGATCGCGACGGAGTGCAGATCGTGGACCTGGCGAGGTGGTTGTGCGGCGAGGCGTAGCAGAAAGCCTATTCCTCAAAACTGAAAAATTTCGTTTTTGAGGAATAGGACCGATGCATTGCTTAGTCCGCCGCTCGCGCCCGTGCTCGACTTAAGCCCCTGCCTTACCCCAGCTCCTGCATGCGGCGGTAGATTTCGCAGATGCCCTTGATGGTGAGCTGTCCGTCGACCACGTCGAAGGCATCGGTCGAATCGGCGACGACGCCGGCGAGACCGCCCGTGGCGATAACGGTGGCATCCTCGCGGCCCAGCTCGCGCTTCATGCGCTCGACCAGGCCCTCGGCCATGGCAGCAGCGCCCACCACGGCGCCGACCTTGATGCACTCCTCGGTATCGCGGCCGATGGCATGCTCGGGCGCCTCGAGCGGCACGCTGGCGAGCTTGGCGGCACGGGCGGCAAGCGCGTCCATGGAGATGCGGATGCCCGGCGCGATCGCTCCGCCAATGTAATAACCGTCCTCATCGATGACGTCGATATTGGTCGCGGTGCCAAAGTCCACCACGATTGCCGGCGCGCCGTAGAAAGTTTCGGCCGCAACGGCGTTAGCGACGCGATCGGCGCCTACGGCTTGGGGACGCGCCGCGCGCAGCTTGGTCACGGCGGCCGTCTGCGGCCCGATGACGATGGCGTCTGCGGCAATGCGGTCGGCCACGGCGTGCCACTCGCGCGAGAGCTGCGGCACCACGCCCGCAAAGGCGATCGCGTCAACCGCATCGAGCGAGAGGCCGTACATCTTAAAGAAACCCATCAGGCGCACGTGGATCTCGTCGGCGGTATAGGAGCGGTCGGTGGGCATGCGCCACGACTGCACCAGCTCGTCTCCGTCGAACAGGCCCATGGCCGTCTGCGTGTTTCCCATATCGATAGCGAGCAGCATGTCTACTCCCAGTGTTGGCATAAAAGGACGCGCACCATTGTATACGCGCCGTCGACGGCGCTCGGCCGCGATTCGTTTACGGTGATAGGGGCTGAGGGGTTTAAATATGAAGGAATTATGCTCTACGAGATTTTCCTTGCCGTTTACCGAACTCCCGCGTAATATTCTTTCTTGCGCACATGAGGCGCCCAGACATTGCGGGGTGGAGCAGTCTGGTAGCTCGCCGGGCTCATAACCCGGAGGTCGTAGGTTCAAATCCTGCCCCCGCGACCAAGAACTTGCAGCTCGTCGGCCTAGCCGGCGAGCTTTTTTGTTATTCCGGGACCGTGTTTTCGGTCCAATTCCCAACCTCTCAATCAAAGATCTCGATCTGTAACATCTAGACCCGATTTGGGCGGCTAGATGTTACAGATCGAGATATACCGGTGGATTGGGTCCCGTTTGTCTAAATCTATAACACGAGGGACGGATTTCGCCGAGTTGTTGTTATAGATTGAGATTTTCTAGCAGGCGGGTCCCGTTTGTCTCGATCTGTAACAGTAAGACCCGATTTTGCCGCGTAACTGTTACAGATTGAGATAAACCGACGGGCCGCCCCGCCCATCCCCATCCACCCGCCGCCACCTGCTATCCGCCGATTTCCGTTGCGTCGCCGTGCTCCCATGCCATATCCTCTAGACAACTACGCGGCAACATCGCCGCCGCGCCTACAAGAGAGGAATGTCCATGACCGCACCTGCATCCAAGCTGCTCCAGCCCATTACGGTTGGCCCCCTTGAGCTCAAAAACCGCATTATGTTCCCGCCGCTTACCACCGGCTACGAGGAGCGCGACGGTTCCATCGGCGAGCGCAGCCTGGCCTTTTACGAGCGCCTGGCCCGTGGCGGCGTGAGCTACATCGTCATCGGCGACGTCGCTCCCGTCATGACCGCGAGCCCCACGCCCAAGCTGGCGACCGACGCCCAGATCCCCACGTTTAAGGCGCTGGCCGACGCCGTCCACAAGCACGGCGCCAAGGTTGCGCTGCAGCTGTTCCACCCCGAGTACGACGTGCCCGGCGTCGGCCGCATGGTCATGGGCTCCATGGCCGCCGCCAAGGCCGCGCAGGAGGCCAAGGCCGCCGGCGACGAGGAGACCTTTGCCGCCAAGATGGCCGAGTCCAACGAGATCCGCAAGCAGGCCTACGCCAAGCTGCACCACGACATGCAGCACTTTGTGAACGAGGCCACCGTGGAGCAGCTCACCCAGATCAAGGAGGCCATCGCCGCCTCGGCCGCCCGCGCGCAGCAGGCTGGCATCGACGCCATCGAGGTCCACGGCGACCGTCTGGTGGGTTCGCTGTGCTCGGCCATCCTCAACCAGCGCACCGACGAGTACGGCGGCTCGTTCGAGAACCGCGTCCGTTATGCGCTGGAGGTCGTCGCCGCCATTAAGGAAGCCGCACCGCAGCTGATGGTGGAGTACAAGCTCCCCGTGATCATGGAGAACCCCGACGGCACGCCGCGCGGCAAGGGCGGCCTGCTGCCCGACGAGGCCTGCGAGTTCGCCAAGCTGCTCGAGGCCGCCGGCATCGACATGATCCAGGTGGCGCAGGCAAACCACACCGGCAACATGGGCGACACCATTCCGCCCATGGGCGCCATGCCCTACAACTGGACGCTGCCCGTGGCCGAGCGCGTCAAGGCCCTGGTCTCCGTGCCGGTGGCAACCGTCGGCCGCGTTGTCTCGGTCGAGGCCGGCGAGAAGATCCTGGAAGACGGTTCGGCCGACATCGTCGCGTACGGCCGCTCGCTCATGTGCGACCCCGACATTGCGCTCAAGGCCGCCACGGGTGAGCCCATCCGCGAGTGCCTCAACTGCAACAAGGGTTGCGTCGATGCGATCCAAAACCGCCAGTACATCTCGTGCGTGCTCAATGCCGAGAACGGCGACGAGGCGACCATCGCCATCAAACCGGGCGAGGGCGACAAGAAGATTGCCGTGGTGGGCGGCGGTATTGCCGGCCTGGAGGCCGCGCGCGTGGCGGCCAAGCGCGGCTACGACGTGACTGTCTACGAGGCGAGCGACCATCTGGGTGGCCAGATTGTGCTGGCGGCTGCGCCTCCGCGCAAGGACGAGATCATGCGCTCGGTCGAGTACTACGAGAAGATTCTGCCCGGCCTGGGCGTGAAGGTTGAGCTCAACCATGCCGCTACCGCTGAGGACCTCAACGCCGCCGACGCCGCGATTGTGGCCGTGGGCGCGCACGACGTGGTCATCCCCGTTCCGGGTGCCGACTCGGACAAGGTCGTTTCGAGCTGGGACGTGCTGGCCGGCAAGGTGGAGCTCAACGGCCGCGTCGCCGTCATTGGCGGTGGCCTGGTGGGCACCGAGACTGCCGAGTATCTGCTGCAGCACGGCTGCGAGGTGGCGATTGTCGAGATGCTCGACAAGATTGCCGCGGGCGAGTCCGAGACCATTCTGCCGCTGATTATGAGCGACTTTGCCGTGCACAACGTAGAGCAGCATGTTAAGACCCGCCTGACCGCCATTACCGACGAGGGCGTGGAGGCTGTTCGCACCACCGAGGACGGTGCCGAGGAGCCGGTGAAGATCGCCTGCGATTACGTGGTGATGGCCGTGGGCTCCAAGGCCAACGCGTTTGACCTGGATGGCGTGACGGTGCCCGTGACCTGCGTGGGCGACTGCTCGGGTGAGCGCACCGCCGACATCGCGAGCGCCATTCGCACGGCGTATCACGCGGCCAACGAGCTCTAAGCAAGAAAGCTATCGCGTATTGAGTGGGCGGGGAGTGCCGTATCGGTGCTCCCCGCCTTTTTGCCAATAGAGTATCCCTGACCAGCTGGTTCAGAAAATCCGAATCTTGAGCACCTGAAAATCCGAATTATATGAACACGAAAATCCGAATCGCAACCACCCGAAAATCCGAATTTGCTACAGTGGAATAGAAGAATCAGAAAGCAGGACCTGTAAATCTGCGGGGGTGGCTCATGGCGGGCGAGAGGCTACATCGGGACGGATACATCCCACGTATCGTGGATGCGCAAATCGAGCGCTACCTTCGTGTCTTTGGCGCGGTCGAGATTGCAGGCACCAAGTGGTGCGGCAAGACGTGGGCCGCGCTCGAGCACGGGGCGTCCGTCTCGTATGTCGACGAGAATCTCGACCTCGCGCGTGCCGACCCGGCGATGATGTTGCTGGGAGACCGTCCGCATATTATCGATGAGTGGCAGCGCGTTCCCCAGATTTGGGACTACGTTAGACACGAGGTCGACCGTGCCCGGGGCACGCGCGGCGCCTATATCCTCACGGGTTCCGCCACGTCTGCGTTTGGCTCAAAGGCGGAGGCACCCGCGCATAGTGGAGCCGGCCGCATCGGCCACGTCCGCATGCACCCCATGACGCTTGCCGAGACAGGTGAGTCCAACGGCAAGGTGAGCCTGGCGGGCTTGTTTGAGCATCGTTTTGAGCCCTGCCGGTGCAATGGCGATACACCGGGGCTTGTCGAAGCCGCCTGCCGCGGCGGCTGGCCCGAGGCGATCGATATGGTCTCGGCTGACGCTCAGCTCATCGCCCGCGAATATCTCAACATTACGTTTTCGAGCAGCTTCCCGGCGGTTGGTCTCGACCCCGATATTGCTCGTCGAGTCTCTGCATCGATCGCGCGCAATCTGGGACAGGCAACCACGTATAAAACGATTCTTATGGATATGTTCGGTGCCGAGGAGGAACCCGCAGCGTTTGCCGATGAGACCAAGGTGCGCAGGTACCTGGATGCCCTCAAAGGCATGTTCATTCTCGAGGAGGTCCCCGGTTGGGTTCCCGCCGCGCGCGACAAACGACGCTTTACCGTCAAGCCCAAGCGCTATCTGGCAGATCCGAGCCTTGCTTGCGCCTTGCTAGGTATGTCCTTGCAGGCGCTGCTTGCCGACTGGCAGACATTTGGTCTGGTGTTTGAGAATTTGGTCATACGCGACCTTTCGGTCTACGCACGTTCGCTCGACCTGCTGGATAGCACGCCCGTGCGCTATTATCGCGACGATTCGGGCCTTGAGTGCGATGCTATCGTGCAGCTAGCCGACGGACGGTGGGCCGCCTTTGAGATTAAGGTGAGTGAAGATAAAGCGAGCGCCGGCGTCGAGAGTCTCAAGCGCGTTCGCAAGAAGGTCTGTGGAAATCCTCGTTCACGCACACGCGAACCGGAGTTTATGGCCGTGATTGTGGGGGTGGGTGAGTACGCCCGCGAGGTCGAGGACGGTATCTACGTGATACCCGTGCGCGCGTTGGGGTGTTAAGGGGCGGCACGCCGTGTGTTCTCCGCCCGGCGCTATGGATTGGTGCAAGGGGGGTTAGGTTTGTGTGCACCATGTTGCTGCGAAGTAACCTGACCCCCTTGCACCAAGGATTTGACTTTTAAGACATCATTAAGGCTTGCGCTGTGGAGCAAACCGCAGGTCAATGCTATTCTTTTACCTTATCGTATGGTGTTGTATTCTGCCTGAATTCTATGCCTACGAGCAACGGATTGATCGCGACCAAGCGGAAAGGATGGCACGCCCACTAGCAGGGCAAACGCAAGCGATGAGTGGCATGGACCGACATAGCGAGCTCCAGCAGCACAAGACGGCGGCCGAGTACCGCCAAGCTGCCGACGAGCACGTGCGGACCCTCAAGGATTTCTGGAAGGATTTCCTGGTGAGCGGTCTGTTTGTGCTGGCCGCCATCGTTGCCATCTTTGCATGCCTGGCCTGGTTTGCCGCGAATAACCGAGTGAGTGCCACGGGGAGTACGATCGGGGCGAAGGGTCCGCGGTTTGTGCTCTCGGGAACGCAGGGCGGCACGGCGGGCAAGTACGACGCCCAGGACAACTACGCGTCGGACAGTACAAGCCTTGCCGTGAACAATCTTTTCAACCTCAATAACATGAGTGCCGATGGCAGTCTCTCTCCGGGGTCGGCTGGTCAGCTCCAGCTCAACGTCAAGCCGCTCTGCAACGACCTGCACGATATCACGGTGGAGATGACCTGGGAGATTTCCGTCCAGACGAGTGCTGTCGGCATGGGCTCCGCTGCGGATGCATCGAAAAACGAAGAGATCATCAACTCGCTTAAAGATTTGGTGCGCGGTCATATCCTGGTTTTTCAGGGCAAAGACACCTCTGGCTTTTACTCCAATCCGCTGGTCCCCACGACAACCACGGTGACCCAGGACGGAGCCAGCGTTACCGTCATCACGCAGAGCTTTACCATTCCGGCGTCGGACTTTTGCCCTGCGGACTCAAATAGCACGACCAAAACCGTACCCAAAACCCTCTACGGGATTTGGTCGGAGCAGTTTAAGAGCTACGTTCGCACGGGCAACGCCGGCTACGGTGGCAACCTTTTTGCGAGCACGGACCCCGCCGCGGGATACGCAGCCCTCGTCGGCGACATCAACAATAACCACGCGCGCTATTTCCGCGCCGATAGCACGAGCGTGCCAGGTCAGGCGCCTAGCGCGGTTCCGCCTGTCGGAGCCGGCATGTCCTCTGCGGATGTGGAAACCTGCGCCAGCTACTACAACAACGCCGACGAGATTATCGGCAAGAACGTCAAGTACATTCGCGTGCGCTTCACCGCCAAGGAGGCGGATAAATAAATGGACGAGCAGCTTAATGCCCGCGAGCAGGGCGATATCAAACACAACGAAGGAGCGGCAAACCCCGGCGGCAACGGGTTCGGCTCGCACGGCGAAGCGCGTCCGGCTGGCCGCATCGAGCGCATCAAGGCTTGGGTGAGCGACCACCGTCGCGAATCCCTGGCCATCGTGGGTCTGGTGGCCGTGCTTCTCGTGTTGCTGGGATTGACGCTCGGATGGTTCGTCGATGCCAATCGCGGCTCCACCGTCGGCAAGATCAAGGAGCCGGCAGAGCTCAAGGTGCTGGGCCCCAACGCTACGGCAACAGAGCAGATCGACCTGAGCTACAACCCCGAATACGGCGATACCAAGACTGGCAGCACGGTGACGCTCAAGCGCCCGTTTTGCGTGCAGACGGGCGGCGACGGGTTTGAGCTGCAGCTTGCGAATACGACCAACATTACGGGTCTCACTATCGAGCTGTACAGAGCCGAGAACACGTCTGCGCTCCAGACGCCCGACGTGAGCGGTACCGCAGACGGCAAATCTTATAGCTGGAAAGCAACCGGAGAGAACCTGCTGACGAGCTTCGAATATATCAACAAGGAGAACGACGGTCTGGCAGCCGTGCCGGGCGAGGGCGCAAGCGACCCTACATTCAAGGACTATCAAAACGTCCAGCGCAACGCGCGCCCGCTCTACCGATACAAGAAATTCGGCAAAGGCGACCTCAACGCTAAGACACTCGACAACTCGACTGGCAATGACACGCTTAACTTTATCATCAAGCTTTCGTGGGACGAGAGCGCCAAAGAGACCGACGTGATTTACCTGATCGCGCGCAACACGAGCGGCAAGTAGGAGAGGGGGCGCACATGGAGAAGCAAGAGAAACAGCAGGATGCCGAGCGCGAGCAGCTGGCAAAAAGCAAGAGCCTAGTCAAGAACAAGCTGGTTGTGGCGGCAATCGCACTTATTTGCGCCGTGGCGCTCGTGACGGGTGGCTACTTTACCTATTCCGCCTACACCGCCAACGGATTTCTAAAGTCCGTCGCCGCAACGGGCACTGCGCAGAGCCTATTTGCAAGCGATTTGCTCACGGGCTATATGAGTGCGCCTAGCCCCGACGAGCTCGCCCGTGCCCAGCGCTCCGTTACGGTGTATCCCAACAACGGGCAGTGCAACTTTACCTTTAGCATCTACAACTACTTGCTGGGCAACAGCAACTTCTGCAACGACAAAAATGTGACATACACCTTGACGGTCGAGGGGCACGGGCTCGATGGCGCCACGTGGAGCTATGCGCCCCAGCCCGGTAGCAGCGTCACGCTTCCGGAGAATCAACCTACCAAGAACGACTACACCGTGACCTTCCCCGAGGCTAAGTTGGGACAAGCATACTTTGTGATTAAGGCCACGGTCGTATCGGAGAAGAGCCCCGGCACCGAGCTAGCCTGTCTGGCGGCGAAAGTCGTGCCGTCAAAGAGGGCCGAGGTCAAGACCGCTGCGGTTGAGGGCGCGCTGGTCGATGAGGCTGGCAAGTTTGCTGATTACGCTGCATACAACTACCGCGTGACGGTTACGGGCGCACTGGCAAACGTCACGCTCACGTGGGGGGAGAACGTGGAGATCGACCCGTTCTTTGAGACCAACCATAGCGCGACGGTGGATGCTGCAGCTCGCAAGGCTACGTTCACCATGGAGCCGGGTTCGATGGTCGTCAACTTTTACCGAGCGGACGGCAAAACGCCCGGTGGCTGGGGCGACCTGGACATTAGCGTGAGCGGAACTACTCTGACGGGCGCGACGGAGACTCGATAACTCTGGAAGCGGAGTTTTAGGATAAGAGGTACGGAATCGATGAGAACGGCAAAGCGCATATTCGCAGAGTTCATGACGGTGGTCATGGTGCTCCAAGCATGCTCGCCCACGGTGGCTGCTGTGGCGGCAGGCTGGCAGAACATCTCGAACGAGATTGCTGCCGCATCTGCGAAGGCGTTGGATACTGCCGAGAGCGGCGAGACCAACGGCGATGTCACGATCGGGTCTGGGTCGAGTGATGCCGGCGCCGACAGCGACAGTGCTGGGGATGACGCGGTGAAGGATGACGCTGCAGCAGGCGATACCACCGATAGCGCCACTGGTTCCGATTCCACGGGCGACCAGACGGAAGGCGACGATGCCGCTGACGATGCCGCCGCTGACGACGCCGAGCAAGATGCCGATGATGCGACTTCGGAGGACGCTGATGCCCAGGCGGGTGCGACGATCACGGATTTGAATAAGCTCGTCGAGCTGCTCGAGAAGAACGGCGCGGAAAGCATCGTGCGCAAAGACGACGAGAGCGGAATCCGAAGCCTCGATGTCAAGTCGTCGGAGGCGTTCGCTGTCCTGTCTAACGCCGACGCTTCGCTTTACTATGATGCGCAGATCAAGGTTATCATCACGGGCGATGCGAAGCTCACCGAGTCGGCTAATAACGGCATGTCTTTCCAGGGTCTTGGCAGTGATGAATGTCCGTTTGAAGGCAGGATCTATAGGGACGTTGATAGTCCCGTCGAGCTTACGACTGATCGGACGGTTTTTAATAACCTCAAGCTGTCTGACCAAAACAAAACGGTCAGGATAAAGTGGGTAGGCGCGACTAGCTATAGCGCACCGATGGTCGCTTCGAAGGTCAGCGGTGCGGAAAACGGCGAAGAGAGCAAGACACTCATCGCGTCGGTTGACATCGTGGAACCCGTGAACGTTGATGTGAAGGATGCGACTTCCGCCTTGACGGCACCCCTCCTGGGTGCGACGACGGGCGACCTTGCTGCGAACGTTACCTATAGCCTCACCGATTCTCGAAAGAATCTCAACGCGAATGCGACGGGCAACATTGGCTTGATTGCCAACACGGTCGAGAGCGGGAGCTTGACGGTTGAGTCCGTCACGTTCCCCAACGATCTGACCTCAGGCGGAGCCGTCAAAACGAGCTCTGGCAACGCTGGCCTGCTCGTAGGCGAAGTCAAGGACGGTGCGACCCTGAGCATTGGCACTCTGGCAAACGTTCCCACCGCCACCGTCCAGTCTACGAACGGCTCCGCCGGTGGCGTTGTAGGACTCGTTGGCTCGAGCACGGGTGCCATGGTCAACGTCGCGAAAGCTCTCGACCTACACGCGCTCACCGTCAAGGGCACCACCGCCAGCGGCGGTTTTATTGGTAAAGCGACCGTGCTCACACTGGGCGCGGATAATAAGCAGATTGGGTGTCCTCTAAATATTGGCGACGAGAACAGCGCTTGCTCTGGTGGCGTTATCGGCGACGTGAGCTTTGCGCAAGGATTTGCCGTTACGTCCAATATGTTCGACCTGGGCGACCTTGTGACTCTTGGTGCGTCGCAGCGCGCCGGCGCTCTTTTTGGCATGGCCGATATCTCTAATGGAGACATCGTGGTGCAAGGCGGGACGTATAAGAGCAAACTCGCCTTACCAGAAGATGTTAGTGTCAACGGCAGCTACGGCGGCCTTGTCGGCAAGGTGTTCGCGACGAAAACGGACGACGACGGCGCTTTGCGCGCCTTTGTTGTTGAAAAGGATGCAGATAATAAGAATACGTGCTCAATTGAGTTTGACCTTGCGAGCAAGTTGTCCGACGCAGGCGGCGTTGTTGGCTATGTTGGCGATAGCGCAAATCCTAACTCGCAGCCCGTTACCGTTGTCTTCAACGGCGTGACGGTTGCGTGCAAGGGAGATGCTTCGGCGCGAACGGGTACCGGAAAGTTCGGTGGCGCCGTGGGCGTTGTCGATACGCGTAATGTCCTTGACGTGCGAGATTTCAAACTTACAAGCGACAATCCTATCGGTAAGGCGCAAAGCAACCGTGCCGCGGGAATTGCGGGATCCGCGTGGAATGCTGTAATCAAATTCAGCGGCATCACGGATCTGTCGGGCGCAAGTTTTGCCGAGAACGCCACGACGGGTCAGCTCGTATACGAGAACCACAACGCGCTGATCTTCGCTGCCGGCAATGGCTCTAATGGTGATCTGGGAGACAAGGGCGCTGCGGTCTGGACCTTCAAGCGTAGCAACTCAGCCTCAAAGACGGACGACATCGCGACCTACGGTGAAGTTGTTCGTCTGGGCGGCGACTTCATTAAGCTTGATGTGGACACTCATAAGTTGACCTTGCCGGATTCGCTGACGGCAGCTAACGGTGCCTACGCCCTAACCACAGCTGAGGATTTCGCCAAGCTTGCGATTACCTGGCAAACCAACGGCTACTACTCGATGGTTGACGGCGTTACCGAAAACAACCTTAACGGCTTGCAGTCCTCGACCATTACGGTGAACGGCACTATTGATCTCAAGGGCACGGGCCTGACGGGTTTCACGCAGGATCGTGCAGACGGCTCGCAAGTTTTCTCGGGAACGTTGAACGGTGGCGGCACAATCAATCTTGCCGTCGGCGAGGCGTACGGCAAGCGTGGTGAAGACGTGCTCGACGGCAATAACACGAGCAACGGCAACGGCAAAATCTACCGCCACGGCCGCTTGGGCTTGTTCGCGGCCGTCAACGGTGCAACCATCTCCAACGTCACAATCGCTGGCTCCATGAAGTTCGATAACGGTTCGGCTATCGATGCCGGGTCGCTTGCGTGTGCCATCGTCGGCAACCTGTCATTGTCTGGCGTAACGTGCAAAACGAATATCGCGTGCGATGATACGTTTGCCAATGACGTGAACATTGGCGGTATTGCGGGCAGCGTGCTGGCGGCTTCTACGGTTGCGTTTAAGGATAACAGCAAGGCTCAAGCGACCATCGCTGCAACTAAAACGCTTAACGGCAATAGTCGCATTGGCGGCGCCATTGGTTATGCGGGCGATTATGGCTCGTCATTCAATGTTGCGGGCCTCGAAGTCGCCGGATCAATCGAAACTGGCGATTGCGCCGGCGGCAAGATTGCCCAAGTCGGTGGTCTTATCGGCTGCATCGCACAGAGTACCTACAATGCAGGGACAATAGCCAACTCAGCTGATAAGTACGTGAACATTTCGGGCCTTTCGTTCAATTCATTCGAAATGAAAGTCGGCAGGAACGGCGATAAGCTCAATGGCACGGGTGGTTTCTTGGGTTATAGCTGGGGCAACGCGGTCGTAACTATCGGAGATGAGAGCATTAACAAGAATGAAAACTCTTATGCTCTGAAAACGACCAACGCTTCTATAACCGCGACTGCGGATGATTCCAAGGAACTCGGTGGTCTTGTATACGCCGCGAGCGGCCACTGGATTATCAACAACTATGCCATCGATCTCTCGGGCACAACCATTAATGCGGGCGCCGCTCAGACGCTCGGCGTTCTAGTTTGCCGCGGCTGCAAGGTGGATGATAAGACGACATATGGCGTCGAGAGCTACCTAGGCCTGTACTTGGAGGACAGGGCTTATTGGGATACCGCCTATAGGGTGCCCACCGGCGAGGGGGCCATCGTTGCGTCGGGCGTAACGTCCTTCGATGAATGGGTTGGCAGCGGTGTAAAACCAAACAACGGCAGCAAGCTCATGGACGCCGACTGGAACACGGTCGTTTCGCTACACACACAGAAAAACAAGCTGGACATGGACGGCGATTCCACAAAAGACAACAGCTACCATAATCGCTCGTCTTTCGGTCGAAGCCAGAATACGAACGGCAATACCCGCTACTTCTACAACCTCGACATAGCCTCTAAGAATTGTGAAGGCGGCTTTAGTGGCAGTCAAATCGATACAGCGGAAAAGCTGCTCTTATGGTCTGCTTACCGTTATGCTCCCGAAGGTATTCGTTCGACAATCGTTCCCAATGGCACGACAGGGCTCGATGATTCCATAACCATAACGGGTACAATCGATTTGGCCGGCTACAGCTATTATCCAACTCAGCCGAGCGGAGAGGTGACGGTTGAGAATGCGACCATTACCTTCTGTTACTCCAAGATCAAGGCCGAGCAGAATGGCAACAAGCTAAATTCCGATGCTACCCAGCACGAGAACATGCACTGCGGTCTTTTTCGAACGGTGGCAAACGGCGATCTCACAGAAAAAAACGTCACTTTGCGTGGTACTGTTGGGCCCGTTATTAATGACGGAAAGAGCTCTGAAGACACTGATGGAGCAAGCGGAAGCTCTTCGGGCGCGCTCGTGTGCCGCTACGTGTATGGGTCCAGCGACGGCAATGGCACCAAGATTAGAAAGATCTCAATTGATGGTCTTACGCTCAACAATCTGATTGTCGACGGCGCCAACAGCGCCACGGATGCTAACGCCTATATGCCTCTGCTCATCAACGAGATGCAGAAGTACGTGAGCCTGAACGCGAAGAATATCAAGACTACTGGGTACACGAGTGACACCAAGGCGGCTACGTCGCTGTTCGGAAAGCTTGGTGTAGGCAGTGAGGCCGATCAGGTGACGGCAAAGTTTGAGCAAATCAGCTTGCCCAGCCAAAAGAATAAAACGATCTTCACCCATGCGAGCCTGCTGGAGAGTTTTGGCTACGGAAGCACGAGCACGGGCTCTGCGGACTACACCTTTACTAAGGCCGATGCCGATGCCGATGCAGGCAAGGTGACATACGGATCTGAGATTGATGGGAGTACGGAGTACCCGGGCAAGCAGCTTTGGTATTACGACGAAGCGACGTATGGTGCCGTGAGCGGCTATGTGACGGTTGATGGTAAGAAGGACGGTGACGTCAGGCCTTGGTTTGGTGGCTATCTTCCTTATGTTTATAAGGGAAAGGCCACCGAGAGCGGCGTCCAATATCATGAAATTAAAGTCAACCAGCGCATTCCAAAGCTGGTAGAGGGATGCGGCACATATGGCGATCCGTATGCCGTTAAGGACGCGACTGAGATGAACGCCATCGCCAACTACATCAACAACCAAACTGCGCTCGACGGTTGGGAGGTCACCATTGCCGTCAACCAGAGTACGCTCTGTACTCGCCGCAGCGACAATAAAACCGACAATGAGGTTACGTACGTCTATAAGCAGGCGAAAGACACTGGGAAGAAGTGGGAAAAGAAGACCGGCGACACCACTGATCCTTCGGCCACACTTTCCGACGAGATGATGCACCGCTATATCCAAAGCGCGTACTACAGTATTGAACCTACCGGGGGTAATACGATCACCCTCGACGGCGCATCGTTTGGCGGTTTTGGCAACAAAGCCAACCCGTTCCGTGGCGTCATCGTTGGCAACCCTAAAGGTGATAAAAAGGCAACCATCAAGATAGAGAATAACGAGGGTTCGCTTCGCGGCCTTATTCCCTATAGTTACGGCAGCGTGGTGCGCGATCTGAATATTCGCTATGTGAACGCGTCGGCGACTATTACTTATTCTGCCAAGGATGCCGACGGTGTTCCGACGTCGTTCTTCGGTGGCGTTATCGGCTGCATCCTTGGCGGCGATAACATTATCGACGGTGTGGCCGTGAATGGGACAACGCCCGATAACTCCACAACCGGCTTTACGGTTGCTGGTGGCGGAACTAAGCCACATCTTGTTCCCATCGGCGGTTACGTTGGTGCCATTGCGGGCGGCGGTGTGATCTTCCGCAATATGTCAGGGACGTCTTGGCGCGCTGGAACCAGCGACAAGTCTCAGGGTCTTGGAACGGGCAACTTCCGGCAGTACGACAATCCCTACGTTGGTCGTGTGATTGATGGCTATGCCTTTAGCGAGGGCTGCAAAGTCGAAAACGGTAACGCTAACTACAAGATCAACGAGCTCACAAACAAGGGAGCTGCCTGCGTCACTACCACGGGCACCGACAACAAGTATATCGGCACTGATGCCGAGGCACCCGTGACCACGGTGGAAAACGCCCAGGGCCTTTTGGTGCTCTCGGCCATCATTAGCTCGGGTGCGGGTGCTGGAGCGGCACATACTGACTACGCTAATTATGGCGTGTTCCGCGGCTCCAAGGCGTACTGGGGCAGCGATAAGCAGGACCCGGCGATAAACGGCTACCTGTTTGGCAACAAGGAATATGGTAAGGTGCGAAATGCCAGCTACGACTGCGTGGGCAAGCCTGCGAGCGCTTCCGGCGATTTCGAAACCGCCAAAAACGATGACCAGAAGGCCCCGGGCAAACAGGGGTGGCACGGCCCGCTCAACCATGATGACGATGTAAATTCGCCCTACCTGGTGGCGTCCTACGCTGCCGACTACCAAACGGGCTACGTGTGCGCGTCGAAATCGATCGGCATGAGCCTGGAGTTCAAGGAAAATGCCACCTATGATATGACTGGCTACGGCACGGGATACGTGGGTCTCAGCGGCCGTTACTATTCCAATGCTTGCAGCTCGAACGAGGCGTCCACCGATCGCGACCGCATCACGCCGCACGTGGCAACGATCGACGGCAACGGGGCCACCATCACGGTGGGCACCAAAGATGCCACTTACGGCGTCGTCGAATATGCCGATGACGACTATAAGGTCTCGGGCGTGGGCGGCCTATTCAGCACCGTGATGTTCACCTCAACCAATGTGGGGCAGAGCGTCACCGCGAATGACGGCGCTCAGGTCAAAGACCTCACCTTTAGTAACTGCAACGTATCGCTCACGTACAAAGACGCCAACGGTAGCATTGCCTCGGGACCGGCATCGAACGACCTCATCGGCACCGGCCTTTTGGCGGGCGCAACGGCCAACTACGACGGCAACACGCGTGGCGTCTACCGCAACGTACAGATGAAGAACTGCACCGTGTTGGGCGCAAAGAGCGTAGGAGGGCTTCTTGGCAGCTCGGGCCGTACCAGCCGAAGGACGGATAACGACGTGACCTATATGGTCAATTTCGGCTCCGGCACGCAGGCGCCCGCGAATCTCTGTGACTGCTCATACACTGGCCTTAGCGTCACGGGCGAGAAGTACGTTGGCGGCTATGTGGGTGCGATCGCCTCGCCGTGCGGCGTGTGGACAACCGCGGCCACAGGGGTATACGAGAAGACTATTGGCAAAAACTCGACCATAACCGCCACGGGTACAACACCCTACGTGGGCGGCGTGTTCGGTTATACCTCCAGTAACGTATCGGTGAACACCAAAATTGGCATCACGGAAGCCGTCGCATCGAGCACGGCAGTCATCTCTGGGGTAAATGTACTCGCCACCGGGTCGAACACCGATAAGTACATGGGCGCCGGCGGTGTGGTCGGAAGCGCCTATAGAGGCGTTATTTCTATAAGCAACGTGCGCATTGATGCCGGAGGCGATGCCAAGAGCGCCATCATCGGCGATGCCACCGGAACGAACAATAGCATCCGTAATGCGGGCGGCTTGATTGGCGAGGTCACGAGCAGTGGCAGCCCCAACACGTACTGGCTTGAGGACTGTAGCGTCGAGAATATCAACATTGCCGGCACCGACCAATGCTCGGGCGGACTTATCGGCTACTACTTCAGCAATGTGAACATAGCCTGCAACAATATCGCGATTGAGAGCGCCACGATCAAGGGCAGGTGGAGCGGCGGTCTACTTGGCGCGATTAACAGCGGTGCCGACGTCATCAACGTCACCAACACAAAGGTATCTAACACAACGTTTGGCGGAACCTCCAACGGCGGCATTGCGGGCGACGGACGCGGCCAGTTCCATCTGGTAAACGTGCTCATGGACAGCAATACCTACAAATTGGGCTCTAAGCAGGGCGTGCTCTTAGGCGAGGTTGACACAAACGGCTATAGCCTCTCCGCAGCGGGCGTGAACGTAAAGCTCGGCAACGGCAAGACCACGCGTGATCTGCCGCCGATGGTTTACACGACCAATGCGGCCGCCGTAAACATGAAGT
This sequence comes from Collinsella sp., assembly GCA_019424965.1. GTDB lineage: Bacteria > Actinomycetota > Coriobacteriia > Coriobacteriales > Coriobacteriaceae > Collinsella. The sequence goes on along the minus strand of JAHYYL010000007.1, from coordinate 54,131 downwards.
CGTATATCGCGTTTGGTGACTATAACGACACACTGGAAGCACCTGACAAGGGGATCACGCTCTACGGCGCGGACAATACCGCCACCACGGCAGCGAGCCCGTATGTGACCACGAGCCCCGTAAGCACGCTGGCGGCGCGTGCCTCCGACAACGACACCACCGATCGCTACCTGTTTGGCGACGGCGCCACCATCGACACCGCGGCGACCGTCCAGAGCGAGGCAGGCACCGGTGTTGCCGATCGCTACACCTACACGAATATCGGCGGCATTAATGACAACGGCGCCTATCAAAATAAGTCGAGCTACGATGCCTCATCCGTGGCCAGTAAGTTCAATTCGAATAATGATACAAGCAGCAACCAAGCCACAGCGGATTTCCCCGTTTTGGTGATCTCTGGCAACGACAACACGACGGTCAAGAGCTATCTAAACATCGTCACGAACGGCGGCTTCTCCGATGCCTGCAGATTGAATAACGAGAATGGCACCAATCCGCACGTGACGGCCAAAGCAGAGGTTTTCCAACTCAAGGACGGTGTGTTCGTTAAAGACGGTGACGCGTCGAACAATCCCACGCTTCGCGTAGTGAACAATGGCAAGAACAATATGTCGTTTAGCCCAAGCTCCGATTGGGACAACGGCAAAGGTCGCTTTACGCTCCTGACCGTTACCTTTACCGAGGCGGGTCAGAGCTACAACGTTCAGGTGCCGATCATCGTTAAGCGCAAGCTCGAGATCGATTTCACTGCAACGTATGATTACGGCACTCAATTTAAAGAAAAAGACTACGCTAACCTTGGAAAAGATGCACACGTGCTTACGAGCTTTGGCGAGCCGATGACGGGTCTGCTTACCTGGACATACAATTCTGCCAATGGGAAGGAAGTCGACTTTGGCTGGGACAGCTATATGGCTGCTGGCGGCTCGATGAAGGGGCTCGGCAAGAGTATCCTCTTCAATGGTGCCGACGGAAGGTTGCCCCAGGGCACCCAGCTTACGCTCATCGATGCGAACGTTGATGGCAAGGCCGGTGGCAGAGAGTATCACTATACGGTGGGCGAAGGCGGAGCAACGAGCGTTTCCCTGAGCGGAAACGACGGCTTTAAGGATTCTGCGGGCAATCCATATCAGGAGCGATGGCTGAGCGAGATCTTGGGTGTGTCGGCCACGCAGGATGGCGCCGGCACATGGACCGTGTGTGATAACGAGGCAGAGGCGACCGCTAAAGCGAAACTCGATGGCGAGTGGACGCTGTTTAAGGTTGCGGGTGCTGACGTTCCCAGCAACAGTCGCTATACGCTAAAGGTACCCAAGGAGAAGGATACCGGCAGAGAGAAGCGTGCATCGGAGAGCGTCTACCTAGTTGTCAACGTGCCCAAGTCGGGCGACGGCGTGACGCAAGCTAGTATCAACGGTTTTACGGCTTCGTCTATTGACTCGAATTCTTCGGGTGGCCGCATATCTTGGAATCTGCATCATGTTTTACGCACCGATGGCAGCGACGATATTCAAAACAGTACGGCATCGACATACAGCATCTTGTCCAATTATGAGCAGAATGTAGTCGACAAAAAAGATGGGGCGTGCATTCCGGTTTCGAAGTCGGAGGACGGTGCCGCCTACGTTCTTTCTCTCGATGTCATGGATACGGTTACGTTTAGCCCGAGCCAATACTATACAGAGAGCGACCATCTGTTCTATCAGCTCGATACATCGCTGTGTCGCTATGGCGCCAACAACAACCTAATGGGAGTAAGCAGTTTCCCGAGCGGAACTTCGGCAATTGCGAAGTTCTATGTTGCCATCGGCAATCAGAACTACAGGTGGAGTGGCAGCGATTGGGAGCCGTATGACGCTTCGACGCCTGCGTTTACACAGATTGTGACGGATACGGGTGATGACTCACTGAGGCTCACGCTCGACCATGACCTTGCCGGAATCCGCAAGCGTGCAGCGGGCGGATCCTTTACCGTGCGTACGGTAGTGGAAGAGATTCGCCTTACGCCGGACGGCTGCAACAAGGTTATCTCCCTGTCCAAGCAGTCTGGCGAGGACGCCTGTACCAAGATGTCCTATACCGCCAAGCTTTCGACGCGTAAGGAAGGCCTTAATACCTCGAGCCTGACGCAGACGAAGCGCGGTAACGTCGGGTACTATCGCATGGACACGGGTGATACGACCATTACGCTTTCTGCGCCAGATAAGTCGCAGCTTGGCATTAACGTGGACGACCTGCGTCCGATCGCGAATGGCACGATTGGTCTGGGTGCCACGTATGAACTGGGTGGACTCAGCAACGCCGCCGAGGCAATTGCGAACGCAGACTCTGTTGTGTACACGCTCTCGCTTCAGCGCCGCGGAACCGACGGCACGTATGAGAGCGTAACGGATGATATCTCAAACTACGTAACAGTGACGGAGAGTAAGCTTGCCGCGGTCGCTCCCTCCGGTAGCACGATCACCTTCACTGACTCGAAGGAGAACGGCAAGTTCAAAACGAAGAACGGTAATACGACGTTTAGCCTGCCCTTTACCGTTAAGGTCAACACGCAGGTTGAACAGCGTGAGCAGTTCTACGCGAACTATCGCTTGGTGATGACAGCGAGCCTGGTTAAGGGTGACGTGGCGAGCGCAACGCCTCAATCGCCCGACTATGTGACCTATACGCTCACGAGGGTGAACCTCAACGGCATCGACCACTAGTTCCGAAGCCAACTGGCTTCGCAAAGGGGGCGGCAACCACCCGGTTGCCGCCCCTTTTCTTGTTCTCCTGGCCTGCTGCTGCCCCAGCTTCCCACCTAGCTTTCCAGCTTTCCACCTTAGGTGGTAAGTTAAGTGGAAAGCTGGAAAGCTAGGTGGAAAGCTGGAAAGTAAGTGGAAAGTTGACATGTAGGTGCGGGCTGAAGAGGGGTTAATAATTACACAAACCATACCAGCCAAACAAAAAGATACCAATCTGGTTGGTAAAACACCGTCAATGAGCCGCGAGCTAACTAGCTGCGTAAATAAAACCTAAAGAACTGTTGCAAATTAATGGCAAATGCCCAGATGCCGCCGTGCGATTTTCAATTAACTGTTACGCGCAAACAGCAAAATGCTACTATCTAACATGCACGTAAGAAAGCAGATTAACGGTTAAGGCTAAGAAGTGGCAGGCATGTCGGAAGCAACAAGGACTCGCACGCATGCGCCCGAGGTTAGGCAGCGCGCCGTCGAGGTCCTCCAAGAGGGGGTCGGTCATCGCGCCCTCGCCGCGGAGCTCGGCATTCCCCAGGCCACGGCTCGTCAGTGGGCCCGCGCATATGCCGTGGGCGGTGCCGACGCCGTTCTCAACGCCGGTTCGCATCATCACACCTATTCGTACGAAGTTAAGCTCGCCGTGGTCAAGGACCGCTTGGAAAACGACTTAACGGTTCGCGAGGCCATGATCAAGCACAAGATTCCTAGCGAGTCTTCGGTCAAGGCTTGGTGCCGTCAGTACCGCGAGAGCGGTGAGTCCGCACTGGTCGATAAGCCGCGCGGTCGCAAGCCGCGCGTTAAAAAGGCGGAATAGCAAACGGGATGGTGCACCCACAGGGGCGCATTTTTCTTGCCGCCCCTCTACTCCAATGCGGACAGACTCCTTACCCTGTACGCCTAAAACTCCCCAGTTGACCGAAAACCTGCCGCCGCTGCTCCTCAATTGAGCTATAACGTTAAACAATTGCAGCGTTTTTGCATGGGGGAGTGATGGTATGACGCTACTGTATTTCCTTACCCTGTTTCCGCTGGTACCGGCGCTGGGCATGCTGCTCGCGCGCGGTGACCGCGCCCGCGATGCGGTGGGGCTTGTAGGCTCCGGCATTATTATGGCGGTGACAGTTGTAGTCGCCGTCATGTTTTTTGGCACGGGTCCGCAGAGCTTTGAGGTTGCCCCCGACACCTCGCATACGCTCTCGATCATCAGCTCCGCCATCGACGTGATCCTGTGCGCCGTCATCCTGTACAACGCGTACAAATATAGGAACGCGCTCACCACGGTGCTTGGCATAGTCCAGCTGGTGGGCTCGCTTGCCTTTGCTGCCATGACGCTGCCTGCGGCCGAAGCCGTCACGGCGACGCCGCTCTACCTGGACTACATGAGCGTGATCATGGTCCTTGCCGTCGGCATCGTCGGCAGCCTCATCTGCGTGTATGCCTTGGGCTACATGAAGGACTTCCAAGCGCACGATGAGCACGAGGCTGCGCTGCTCGGGCAGATCGCGCCCGACCGTCGCCCGCAGTTCCTGGCGCTCATGTTCCTGTTCCTCTCGGCTATGTTCGTCATCGTGACGAGCGACAACCTTGAGTGGCTGTTCTGCGGCTGGGAAATCACCACCGTGTGCTCGTTCCTTATGATTGGCTACACGCGCACGCCCGAGGCCATCAAGAACGCCTTCACCCAGATCATCCTCAACATGCTGGGCGGCATCGCGTTTTTGGCCGGACTCATGTACCTGCACGTTAACGGCATGCCGCTGACCATCTCGGGCATGATCGAGCTTTCCGGCGCCGGAACCGCGCAGTCCGCGCTGCTGGTGATGCCGGTCATCCTGCTGTCGCTCGCCGCACTCACCAAGGCCGCGCAGATGCCGTTCCACACCTGGCTGCTGGGTGCCATGGTTGCCCCCACGCCCACGAGTGCCCTGCTGCACTCGTCAACCATGGTCAAAGCCGGCGTGTTCCTAATGGTCAAGCTGAGCCCGCTCTATGCCATCTATCCCGTGACCGGCTTTATGGTCACGAGTGTGGGTGCCATCACGTTTTTGCTCGCTGCCCTCATGGCCATCTCGCAGAGCAACGCCAAACGTGTGCTCGCGTACTCCACCATTTCCAACTTGGGCCTCATCAGTGCCTGCCTGGGTGTCGGCGCGCCCGAGGCCGTGTGGGCCGCCATCTTCCTGATCCTGTTCCACACGGTGGCCAAATCGCTGCTGTTCCTGTGCGTGGGCACCGCCGAGCATCATATCGGCAGCCGCAATATCGAGGACATGGACGGTATGTTCAGCCGCATGCCGCACCTGACGCGCCTGATGATGCTGGGCATCATGGGCATGTTTGTGGCGCCGTTTGGCATGCTCGTGTCCAAGTGGGGCGCCCTGGTGGCGTTTGCCCAGACCGGCAACGTGCTCATGATCATGGTGCTGGCCTTTGGCTCGGCCGCGACGTTCTTCTTCTGGGGCAAGTGGCTTGCCAAGCTTTCGGGCGTCGACCCCACGGCTCAAAACGTTGAGGTCAATGTCCATAAGACCGAATGGATGGCGCTCAACACCATCGCCGCGCTGCTGATTCTGTGCTGCGTGGCGTTCCCGGTTATCTCGAGCGGCCTGGTGTCGCCTTACTTGGCCATGGTGTTTGGCCGCGTGCCGTACGTTATCGGCAAGGACGCCATGTATCTAATGGTCGTTATCGTGGCGTTTATCGCCGTGGTGCTGCTGACTTCATTCCGCGTGAGCAACAAACCGCACGTAAACGTATATCTTTCGGGTGTGGGAACCGACAATTACCGCCATTTCCGCGGCTCGATGGGACGCGAGGTGAAGGCCGAAAAGCGCAATTGGTACTCGGAGGACGCCCTTGGCGAGAAGCGTATTGGCCCCGCGGGTAGCGTCGTGTGCTGCAGCATTATCTTGTTTGCGCTGCTGTGTTGCGCGTGGATTGGGCCCGAGAGACTTGCCATGAGCGCGCCCTCGGTGCTGCGCGGCAAGTATTTCGAAGGCTCGGGCGTCGTGGGCATATTTATTGGTACCGTGGCGTTTGCCTTGCTGGCGCCGCTTGTGGGCGGCCTGATTGACGGTCTTGACCGTAAGCTTTCGGCTCGCATGCAGGGCCGCGTGGGCCCGCGCTTGCTGCAGCCCTTCTACGACGTTGCCAAGCTGCTGCGCAAGGCCCCCGCCAGCGTAAACACCATGGACGATACCTACATGGCGTGTGCGCTCATCTTTACCGTGGTGGGCGGCGGCATCTTTGTGTCGGGCTCCAACACGCTGCTGTGCGCCTTTATGGTGACGCTCGCCGCGATCTTTGTGGTGCTGGCGTCCGCCTCGACGCAAAGCCCGTTTGCCCAGGTCGGCGCCGATCGTGAGTTGCTGCAGGTTATGAGCTACGAGCCCGCCGTTCTGCTGATGAGCGTGGGCTTGTACCTTGCCACCGATAGCTTCGATTCCATCGCCGTGACGGGGCAGTCGGCCCCCATCATCGTGTACAGCGCGCCCATTTTCCTCGCGCTGCTCGCGGTGCTCACCATCAAGCTGCGCAAGTCGCCGTTTGACCTTTCGTACTCACATCACGCGCATCAGGAGATCGTCCAGGGCGTCGCCACCGAGATGAGCGGCGGCACGCTGGCCAAGATGACCCTTATGCACTGGTGCGAGACCGTGCTGTTTTTGATGTGGGTGGGCATGTTCTTTGTTTGGGACAACCCGGTGAGCTGGGTCGTAGCCCTGGTCGTGATGGCTGCGACGTATTTTGTCGAGGTGCTGATCGACAACACCTTTGCCCGCAGCACCTGGCGCAGCTGCTTTAAGCTCGGATGGGGCGTGGCGCTGGTGTTTGGCCTGCTCAACCTTATGCCCATCCTCGTCGACGTGTTTATTTAGGAGGCGGCATCCATGGATCATAAAATGTCGCGCTCGCCGTGGGTTATTCATTACGACGGTTCGAGCTGCAACGGATGCGATATCGAGGTGCTGGCCTCGCTCACGCCGCTGTTCGATGCGGAGCGCTTTGGCGTGGTCAATACCGGCAACCCCAAGCATGCGGACATCTTTTTGGTGACGGGCTCGGTCAACGCTCAGAACTTGCCTGTCGTGCGCCAGATTTACAACCAGATGCTCGAGCCCAAGTGCGTGGTGGCGTGCGGCATCTGCGCGTGTTCGGGCGGTGTATTCCGCGATGCCTATAACGTGATCGGCGGCGTGGACCGAGCGATTCCCGTGGACGTGTACGCGCCCGGGTGCGCCATTCGCCCCGAGACGGTGATCGATGCCATCGTGGAGGCGTGCGGCATCCTGGACCAGAAGGAGGCCGTGATGCGCGCTGGCGGTGACCCGCTTACCGTGGGCGGCGCTGCTACCTGGGACGGTGGCGTTGAGCTGGGCGAGGACGGGTTTGTGACTGCGGGGGCCGGGACTGACGGTGCCGGTGACGCGCATGCCGGGAAGCCTGCTGCGCCCGCCGCTGGCGACGCACCTGCTGAGACTCCCGCCGCTGCAAAGGAGGTCGAGTAATGCAAAAGGCTATCTATACCACCGTCGGGATTGACAAGCTCCTGCCGCATGTCCAGGCGCTCAAGGGCGTCGGCGCGCGCTTTGTGCAAATGCACGCCGAGCGCAATGTCGACGATGGCACGTATCGCCTGGTCTATACGTTTATCAACGTTCGCTCTGCTCAGGAGCATATTGCGCAGGATGGCAGCTATCCGATCGAGAACCTGGTGGTTGAGGGAATTGATCGGTACCAGGAGATTCCGTCCATCAGCTCGTACTATCCGGCGATATTCCCGTTTGAAAACGAAGCGCACGACCTATTCGGTCTTGCCATCACCGATATGCAGATCGACTTTAAGGGCTTTTTCTACCAGGTCTCGACTGCCGAGCCCATGAGCGTTATCACGCCCGAGGTGAAGGCTGCGCGAGAGAAAGCCATGAAGGTCCGTGCCGCTGCCGAGGCCAAGGCGCGCAAAGCCGCGGCAGAGAAGGCTGCCGCCACCACGGCCGCCGCGGGGAAGGGCGCTGCCAGCGCCGGCGATGCCGCGGGCGCCGCTGCTCAGCCCGCTGCGGCTGCCGGCTCCGATGCTCAGCACGATGAAGCTGCCGCGAAGGCCGCGCTCAAGGCTGCCGAGATGGAGGCAAAGCTCGCCGCCATGGATCCCGAGAAAGCGGCCAAGGTCCGCGCGGCGCTTGCCGCCAAGGCCGCCCGCGACAAGCAGAAAAAGGAGGCGTAAAGTCTATGGCACATCGCTCCGTTATTCCGTTTGGCCCGCAGCACCCGGTGCTGCCCGAGCCGCTTCATCTGGACCTGGTGATCGAGGACGACCGCGTCATCGAGGCAATTCCGCAGATCGGCTTTGTGCACCGCGGACTCGAGAAGCTCACCGAAAAGCGCGATATGCATCAGTTTGGCTACATCGCCGAGCGCATCTGCGGCATCTGCGCCGTGGGTCACAGCTACGGCTATGCCAGCGCTTGCGAGCGCATGCTCGACATCGAGGTGCCCGGCCGCGTGCAGTATATCCGCACCATTCTGCATGAGCTTTCGCGCATTCACTCGCATCTGCTGTGGCTGGGCCTGCTCGCCGATGCCTTTGGCTTCGAGGCGCTGTTCTATCGTTCGTGGACCCTGCGCGAGCAGATTCTCAAGATCTTTGAGAGCACGTGCGGTGGTCGCGTGATTCTGTCGATCAACGAGATCGGCGGCCTTAAGCACGACATTGAGGACTCCGAGCTGGCCGGCATTGTCCAGACGCTCGACGCCATGCGCCCCGACTACGAGGCCCTGGTGCATACGTTTTTGGACGACGACAGCTGTGGCGAGCGTCTGCATGGCGTGGGCGTGATCAGCAAGAAAGATGCGCTGGAGCTTTCGATGGTCGGCCCGTTTGGGCGCGCCTCGGGCGTGGACTACGACGTGCGCATGTTCGGCGACGGTGCCTATGCGGACCTGGCTGCGTTTGAGCCCATCGTTGCTACCGATGGCGATTGCTATGCCCGCTGCCAGGTGCGTTGTGCCGAGGTCACGCAGGCTATGGACATCATCAAGGAGCTTGTGGGCAAGATTCCGCACGACGGTATCGGCGGGCGCACCAAGCTTACGCCGGCCGACGGCGCGCGCGGCGAGATTGTGATTGAGCAGCCGCGCGGCGAGGCGTATTACTATGTGCGCGGTAACGGTACCAAGAACCTAGACCGCTTTCGCGTACGCACGCCGACGTCGCAAAACCTGGCGGGTCTGACGCATGCGCTGCAGGGCGTGCTCATTGCCAACGTGCCCATGATTATCCTGACCATCGACCCCTGCATCAGCTGCACGGAAAGGTAGGCGCGGCATGAGTTTGCTGACATTTGCCAAGACGGCCTTGGGTTCTATGGTCAAGCAGCCGGTCACGGTGTGCTATCCGCAGGAGAAGCTCGCGGCACCCGAGCGCCTGCGTGGGCATATCGTCAACGACATGGATGTGTGCATCTGCTGCGGCATGTGCGCGCGCCGCTGCCCGGCGGGCGCGCTCGCGGTCGATCGCAAGGGCGGTACCTGGTCGATTGACCCGTACGCCTGCGTGGTGTGCGGCGAGTGCATCGAAAGCTGCCCCAAGCACTGCCTGACTATGGACACCGCCCGTACTCCGGTTGCGGCGGATAAGACTCCCACGGTAGAAACCAAGCCGGAATAGCGCGAAAACGGGGCCGGTGGGGCAAAATTGCCCCACCGGCCCCGCGCGTGAACGCGTGTGCGGGCCGCCACGCGACCCGTCCAGCCCGAAAATGACCCGTCTGCCACGAAATGGGCCCATCTACTACGTTTAAGCCGCTACCCTCAACCATGGCGAAAAACGCAAAAGCAAAACTGCAGGTAGAACGTCTGCGATTTTGCATGAAAAGCGGATATGGTCGGGGGTATCGAGTCAAACGTAGTAGATGGACCGATTTCGTGGCGGGCGCTGTCAGCCGATCTCCGCGGGCGGAAGAAAACGGATCATTTTTGTCCCGCGAGGCCTGGGATGGTATCCGTGCGGGACTATCCGAACAAAACTATGTCGGTTTACTACGATGAATTCGACATTCCCGACCATGACTGCATTTTTCTAAATATTGCAGGCGTTCTACCTGCGGTTTTGCAAGCGCGCAATTTGCCGTGGTCGAAGGTGGGCGATTCATCGTAGTAAACCGGCATAGTTTTGAAATGGTATTAAATCGGTAGCAGCCATTTTGCTATGCCGGGGCGGTCAGTCGTTGGGCAACTACCCTCGCAGGTAGGCGATGGCGATCTGCGTGCGGTTGCGCAGGCCCATCTTTGCAAGGATCGAGCTGATGTGGTTGCGCACCGTGCCTTCGCCCATATAGGCGGTGGCGGCGATTTCCTTGTTATCGAGGCCGCGGGCGATGAGCTCTGCGACTTCGAACTCGCGGTCGGTCAGGCTGGCAAAGGCGGCGGGCTGGCGGAGCGTGCCCGCCTCAACGCCCGTTCCGTCAAAGTCGATATCCTCGATCGCCTTGCCCTCGAGCACACGTTTACCTTCCATGACCTGCGCCAACGCCGGCGGAATAGCGGCGACATCGGTCTTGATCAGGTAGCCGCGGGCGCCCAGTTTGAGTGCCGACACAATGTACTCGTCATCCGAAAACGTTGTCAGAAACACCACGCGTGCTGCAGGATCGCGCTCGAGGATCTCGCGCGCCGCCGATAGGCCGTCGCGTCCCGGCATCTGAATGTCGAGCAGCGCGATGTCGGGCGAGTGCTCAGCGTAGAGCGCCACTGCGTCGTTGCCGTTGGCACCGGTGCCCACAACCTCGATCTGCGGCTGGGCGCCCAGGATAATCTTGAGCGAATCGACCACTAGGCGGTCGTCGTCGACAACGATGAGCCTCATCGGCCATCATCTCCTTGCTGTTTGGGAACGGTGGCAAACACGCGCCAGCCGCCGGCGCCGGCACGCGGGCCGGCGGTGAAGGTGCCGCCAAGCGCCTCGATGCGCTCGCGCATAGAGGCGAGCCCCATGCCCTCCGCGGCGCCGTGGCCGCTTGCTTGAACCCCGCCCGCGCCATCGTCGGTAACGATGAGCTGGTAAAACGACGGATGCTCCATGCAACGTACAGTGACAGCATGGGCGCAAGCGTGGCGCATGGTGTTGGAGAGCGCCTCGCGCAGGACCGCCGCAAAGCAGTTCGCGACGTTTGCGGGCGCATGTTCGGTCATAACTTCAAGCTCAATCTGCGGGCCGCCGTCCGAGCGCGCGCCTTCAACAATGCGTTCGAGCTGCACGGAAAGGTCGACAGCGTTGTCGTTGAGCGCATGGACGCTAGTACGCACAAGTTGGAGCGCCTCGTCAACCGTGCGTTTGACGTCGGCGAAATCGGCGGCGACGCCGGGCTCGTCGGCGTGGATCACGCGCAGGGCTTCGGCTTGTAGCGAGGCACGCGTGAGCTGGTGTCCGACGTTATCGTGGATCTCGCGCGCGATGCGGGCGCGTTCGGCGAGCGTCGCGAGCTCGACTTCGTAGTCCTGGCGGTCGGCGAGGTCGCGGTTGCGTGCCTCGAGTGCCAGGGCGCGTTCTTGCAGCTTGTCGCGGGTGCGACGCATGCGTTCCTGTTCACGCTCCAGCTGCGCGGTGCGCAGCGACAGCAACGTGGCGGCGACCGAAAGGATGGCGGTTAGCAACAGCGTTCGGGTGGTGAGCGCGCCGCAGCGAAGGTCCGTGGCAAGTGCGCATGCAAACACGGAGCCAATTGCCAGCGCGGGCCAGATGCGTTCACGGCGCACGCGTCGCGCGATGTCATAGAGGGCGAGAGGTGCGAACGGCACAAACGGCGGCACGAAGACAGCCGCGATGACGTAGGCGTAGCTGCCGGCCTCGCTGGCGCGACGGGCGCGTTCTCCCTGCGCGACCTCGGCCAGCGCGGCGATGACAACGCCAAGGCAAAACGCCGCGACCAGGCGAGCATCCACAGCAAGGCCCGTGGCGGCTGCGATGCAGCACGCCAGCACGATCGATTTGTCGAATAGCCTGTTCATACGGGTATTGTACGCGATGCCGCGCACGGGGGAGGCGCCACTCAAAGCAAGCGTGACATTCCTCCCACGCGGCGGGGCGGTCGCGTCAGCAGGCTACGCGACCGCCCCGCACTCGTGACAAAGCTCACTGGTGCGCGCCGTCAGCTCCTGCGATGATGCAATCGTACCGGGCCGCAAGCAACAGAAGGGCCGCCTCATGACAGACATCGTCCACGTCGAAAACCTCGTTAAGCGCTACGACGACCTTATTGCGCTCGACCACTTTAACCTGAGTATCGCCCCCGGCGAGATCTTTGGCCTGCTGGGCCCCAACGGCTCGGGCAAGACCACGTCCATCAACTGCATCCTGCAGCTGCTCGCCTACGACAAAGGCACCATCGAGCTGTTCGGCGAGCGCATGACGCCCGCCCGCTACGACCTCAAGCGCCGCATCGGTGTGGTGCCGCAGCAGGTGGCGGTGTTCGACGAGCTCACCGTGCGCGAGAACATCGACTATTTCTGCAGTCTCTACGTCAACGACCGCAAGCGCCGCCGCGCGCTGGTGGACGAGGCGATCGACTTTGTCGGCCTGGGCGACTTTACCAAGTTCCGCCCCGGCAAGCTCTCGGGCGGCCTGGCGCGTCGTCTCAACATTGCCTGCGGCATCGCGCACAAGCCCGAGCTCATCTTTTTTGACGAACCCACGGTGGCGGTCGACCCGCAAAGCCGCAACGCCATCCTGGAGGGCATCTGCCGCCTGCGCGACGAGGGCGCCACGGTGGTGTATACCAGCCATTACATGGAGGAAGTCGAGCAGATCTGCAGCCGCATCATGATCATGGACGGTGGGCGCGTGCTGGCGCAGGGCACTAACGACGAGCTCAAGCGCATGATTCAGATGGGCGAGAAGATTGTAATCGAGGTCGGCGAGGTTCCGAGTGCGGCGCTCGGTGCCGTCGCAAGCCTGCCGCACGTTCTGGACCTTTCGGCAACGGCGGGACAGCTCACGTTTTCGTGCGAAGCGAGCCCGCACAACCTGACGGACATTCTCGATGCGCTGCGCTCGCATGACGTGCCGCTCGGCCGCATCTATTCCGAACCGCCGACCCTCAACGACGTATTCCTCGAGATCACCGGCCGCGAGCTGCGCGACTAGGGGGGCGGCCATGTTCAACACCATCATCACCACGGTCAAGACGCTGCTGCGCCGGCCGAGCACGTGGGTCTGGGGCGCTCTCTTTCCTATCGCGCTTTCCACGATGTTCATGTTTATGTTTGCGAACCTCAGCTCCGACGGCACGGTCGACCCGGTGCCGGTTGCCGTCGTGGCGGACGAGGCCTGGGATGCCTCGACCTTTAAGGATGTGGCAGCTTCGCTTGCCAAGGCAGGCGACGACCAGCTACTCGATGTGAGCGAGTACGAAGACTTGGCTGCCGCGCGCAAAGCGCTCAAGGCCGGCGAGGTCGCGGGCATCTATACGGTTGATGCCGCGGGCACGCCCAGGCTCACGCTGCTATCGAGTTACGACAGCTCGCGCGCCTCGTCGGTGCTTACCGACCGCAGCATCCTTGAAACGGTGGCAAGCTCGTATACGCAAAATGCCGAGCTCATGTCCCAGATTGCCCAGGACAACCCGGCGGCGCTCGCCGATCCGGCGGCGGTTGCGCGCGCCCTGTCGCTCGAGGGCGGAACCCGCCGCGTGAGCCTGACTCGTGCCACGCCCGATGGCACGGTCATCTACTATTACGCGCTTTTTGGCCTGGTCGCGATGATGTCTGCCGAGTTTGCCGCCTTGAGCGTCGTCGATTTGCAGCCCAATCTGTCCGGCCTCGGCGCGCGCCGCTGCGTGGGCGGTCTTTCCAAGACGGCGTCGCTGGCCGGCATTTTTGTCGGCTCGTGGCTGGTTTCCTTTGCATCGATGGCGGTTGCGATCGGCTACGTGCGCCTGGTCGTGGGCGTCGACTTTGGCGGGCGCGAGGGGTTGTGCCTGCTGGGCGGGGCTGCATCCGCGCTTGCCGCCACGGGCCTGGGGCTTTTTGTGGGCACGCTTCCCGTTAAGGGCGGCAAGGCATCCAAGTCGGGCATCCTCACGGGCTTTGCCACCACGTGCGCCCTGTTCGCCGGCCTCTACGGCGAGCCGGCGATGGCGCTTGCCGACGACGTCGCCCGCGCTTGTCCGGTCGAGTGCTGGCTCAACCCCGTCAAGCTCATCTGCGACATGTTCAATCGCCTGTATTTCTTTGAGGACCTGGGGCCCTTCGCTGTTCGCGCCGGCGCGCTCGTCCTGATGGCCCTGGTGTTTGTCGCCGCCGCTACGCTGATCTTTGGAAGGAGCCGCTATGAGCACCTTTAAGACCGCGCTTCGCATGGCGCTGGCGCACCCGTTCTACCTGCTCATCTATACGGTGTTCATCTCGCTCATGGGCGTATTCATCGCGGCTTCGGTGAGCTGGAACTCGTCGCAGCTTACCGAGTACAAGCCCTACGACACCAACGTGATCGTGGTCGACCGCGACAATAGCGACCTTTCGCGGGCGCTTACCAAGCACCTGGGCTCACGCTTTGACCTGGTCACGGGCGTCGGCGACGACACATACGACCTTGCCGACGCGCTCTCCAAGAGCAACAGCGCCAAGGGCAGTGCCGATTGCGTGTTCTTTATCCCGGAGGGGTTTGAGGACGATCTTGTTGCAGCCGCCCGTGCGGGGGAGGCCCTGCCCAAGCTCGACGTGACCTATGGTTCCGGCACCATGGCGGCGGCGCTTTCGTCCGCCGAGGCCTCGCGCTGGATCTCGCTCGCGGGCGCTGCGGCGGCGCTTGAACCCGCTGCCTCCAACGGTGACGTCGCAAGGGCCGCCGAGCACGCGGCCGCAAAGCGCGCGGAGGTCCAGATCGAGCAGGTCAAGGTCGACTCGACTGCTGCTACCACGCTCGAGTCGTACTTCAACTTTGGCGCGTACGCGATCATCTCGTCGGTCATCGTGTCGGTGGGACTGGTGTTTTCGGGCATGAACGAGCCCGAGCGCGTGCGCCGCATGGATGCCAGCCCGGTCTCTGAGCGCCAGCGTTCGCTCGCTGTGTTCGCGGCCGCCGCCGTGCTCACCGTCTGTATTTGGCTTGTGTCGAGCATGATGGGCGTCGTGGGCTTTGCCGGCGCGGTCGCCGAGGTCGGCGTGAGCCGTGTGTGCCTGGCGCTGGCGGCAACGTTTGCCCTAGCGTGCACGCCGCTGGCCGTTGGCTTTGCCCTTTCGAGCCTGGGCGCGCGCGAAGAGCTGCTCAACGGTGTGGGCAACCTGCTTGGCTTGCTCATGACGTTTTTGGGCGGCGCCTGGATGCCGCTTTCGATGATGGGCTCGGCCGTGCAGACCGTGGCGCATTTTGTGCCGATATATTGGGTGAACGACGCGATCGGCAAGGCGCTCGCTTCGGACCTGACGTCTGCCGTGCTGGGCGACATCGCCTGCGACCTGGGCGTCACGGTGCTCTTCGCCGCTGCCATCGCCGCCGTAGGCCTAGCCCTCGCCTACAACAAATCCCGCGCCTAACCACAACCCGTCACTTGGGAACCCGTCACTTGGGGACGTTCCTTTTCTGCCGGCAGATGGGGACACTCCTTTCCACCTAGTCATTGGGGACGTTCTTAAACGACGACCACTCATTGGGGACAGGCTTAAATGAGTGGTTTCAGTCATTTAAGTCTGTCCCCAATGAGTACCCAATGACTGGTTTGGAAAAAATCGCGCCTGTCGCTTAAAAATAGTTCGCCCGGGTTTACTATTAGCCTAGAAAAGTAGCAGAAGGCTAACAACGGGGGATAGCATGGCGACAAAGCGTGCCTACGTCCAGGTCAACGGACTCAAGAAACACTACGGCGACGGCGATGCGCGCCTGACGGTACTCGACGGCATCGACACGTCCATCAACCGCGGCGAGATCTGCGTCATGCTGGGGCCCTCGGGCTCGGGCAAGTCGACCTTTCTCAACCTGATCGGCGGCCTGGAGGATGCCGACGGCGGCTCCATCATGGTGGACGGCTGCGATCTCACGGCGCTCAAGCCCGCCGATCTGGGCGAGTACCGACGCCGCGAGCTGGGCTTTGTCTTCCAGTTCTACAACCTGGTGCCCGACCTTACCATCAAGGAAAACATCGAGGTCACGGCGCACCTGTCCAAAAACCCGCTCAATGTCGACGATCTGCTGCGCTCGCTGGGCCTCTACGAGCACCGCAACAAGTTTCCGCGCCAGGTCTCAGGTGGCCAGCAGCAGCGCTGCGCCATCGGCCGTGCGCTCGTCAAAAATCCGGGCCTGCTGCTGTGCGATGAGCCCACGGGCGCGCTCGACTACAAGACATCCAAGGAAATCTTGCGGCTCATGGAGGATGTCAACCGCACCTACGGCTGCACCATCATCATTGTCACCCACAATGCCGCCATCGCGCGCATGGCAAATCGCGTGCTGCGCCTGCGCGACGGCCGCATCGTCGAGGACGAGCTCAACGAGTCGCCCGTTGCGGCCGCCGATCTCGATTGGTAGGCGACGCCATGACACCTCTCGCAAAACGTCTCCCGCGCGAGCTGCGCCGCAATATCGGCAAGTACCTGGGCATCTTTTTGCTTATGTGCGGAAGCATCGCCCTTACCTCGGGCTTTTTGCTCGCGGCGCATTCCATCGGCTGCCTCATTGATGACATGCGCGAAGACTACACGATTGAGGACGGCCGCGTAACTACCTCCTTCGAGGCCACCAAAGACCAGCTCAAGGCTGCCGAAGACGCGGCTGAGGACGTCGGCGGCGTTACGCTCTGCAAGAACTTCTCTATCGACGCCATCATCAAAAAGGCGTCCGGCGACGATGGCACCAAGCGCACCCTGCGCACCTACGCGCATCGCACCAAGGTCGACATTGCGTCCTACTGCGAAGGCAAGCAGCCAAAGGCGGACAACGAGGTGGCTATCGACCGCGTCTTTGCCACCAATAACGACCTCGCCATCGGCGATAAGGTCGAGCTCGAGGGGCGCACCTACACCATCTGCGGCATCATGACGCAGCCCGATAGCCAGGCGTTGTTCCTCGACAATTCGGACTTTACGGTGAACACCATCACGTATGGTGTCGCCGAGGTCACCGACGCCGGTTTTGCCGCGCTTGAGGACGCCGGCGGCGCGCCTGCCTACACCTACTCCTTTACCTTTACCGATCGCGACCTCCCCACCGCGGATCGCATCGATACGGAGCAGGATATGGTCGAGGCGCTGGCCGATGCCGATGCGCGCGTGGACGATCTGATCGATGCCGATTCCAACCAGGGCATTGGCTATGCGCGCGACGACGTGGACGGCGACTCCATGATGTGGATGACGTTGCTCGACATCATCATCGTGATCATGGCGTTCGTCTTTGTGGTCCTTACCGACGCCACCATCGAGGAGGAGAGCGCCATCATCGGCACGCTGCTCGCCAGCGGCTATCGCCGTCGCGAGATCGTGCTGCACTACCTGGCACTTCCCGCCATCGTGGGCGTGGCCGCGGCGCTTTTGGGCACCGCACTCGGCGTTGTGTTCTTTACTGAGCCCATGCGCGGTCTCTACTACGGCTCGTACAGTCTGCCGCCCTTCCAGGTGTACTGGAGCTGGGGGATCTTTGTGAAGTGCGCCGTGGTCCCCGCCGCCGCGCTCATTCTCATCACGCTGGTGGGCCTGCTCCGCAAAATGGGCAAGACGCCGCTGGAGTTCCTTCGCCACGAGGCGAGCGGCAAATCGGGTACCAAGCGTGGCCTGCAGCTGCCGGAGCGCATGGGCTTTGTTTCCCGCTTCCGCCTGCGCGTTTTCCTGCGCAACCTGGGCAACTTCGCCACGCTCTTCGTGGGCATCGCGTTTGGGTCGCTGCTTTTGCTCTTTGGCCTGGCGATCCTGCCCACGATGACGCACTATGCGGACAACCTCGAGACGAGCCTGGTCGCCGAGCATCAGTACACACTCAAGGCGCCGCTGGAGCTCGAGGGCACTGCCGAGGAGCGCGAGCAGTGGTCGGCACTCGAGCGCTTGCAGTCGGTTGACGGCGCGCTGCTTTCTGCCGCCCAGGATGCCGATGACGAGCTTGACGGCGCGGCCGATGCGGCGCAGACGGCAGCCGATGCCGCGACCGCATCTCCGTCTGCCGAGAGCCTGACCGCAGCGCAGGATGCGCTTGCCAAGGTCCAGGACAAGAAGGATGCGCTCTACGCGCGCCTTGACGATCTTGCCGATGCCCTTGGCTGCGACCGCGACGAGGCTATCGACCTGATCGACAAGGCCTCTAAGATCGACACTGACAACGACGATATCCACCCGGTCAATACGACCGACAACGGCGCGGGCGCAATCGCGCAGGCCGAGAAATATGCCGTTTACCAGCTGCAGTACGACCGTGGCGACGGTAATGGCGAGGAGACGATTTCTGTCTACGGCATCTCGTCCGATTCGCGCTACTGGAAGGGCCTCAACATCGGCGATGGCCGCGTCGTCTTTGGCGGCGGTCTGCTCGATAAGTTTGGCTGGAGCGAGGGCCAGAAGGTCACGCTCAGCGACAAGTACGAGGGCGAGCATTATTTCTTTGAGTACGCGGGCAAGGACTGTGCCTGGGGCTCCAAGTCGGACATGAACATCTATATGAGCATCGATGACTTTAACGAGCTGTTCGACAACGATGCCGCCTACTTTAACGGCTATGTGAGCAACGAGAAGCTCGACCTCGACGCGCGCTACTTTGCCGGCGACACCACGCCCGACGACATGCGCGCCGTGGGTGACCAGTTCATCGGCATGATGAGCAAAATGATCGGAATGATGATCGGGCTCGCGGTGTTTATCTTCCTGCTGTTTATGTACCTGCTGACCAAAGCGGTGATCGACCACAGCGCCCGTTCGATCAGCTACATGAAAGTCTTTGGCTATCGCGATAGTGAGATCTCGCATCTGTACATCCGCTCGATCACGCTGTGCGTGGCGGCGTCGCTCGTGCTGAGCCTGCCGGTCATTATTGGCTCGCTCACGGCCATCTTCCGCTCGATGCTGCTCGCCTACAACGGCAATATCGAGATCTACGTGCCCGCTTGGTCCATGGCTGCATGCGTCGGCATTGGCTTTGCGACCTACCTGGTCGTGGCGCTGCTACACACGCGCTCTATCAAGCGCGTCGGTCTGGCCGAAGCCCTCAAGGTGCAAGAGTAGCAATTGGGGACGTTCTTAAACGACTAGTCATCGGGGACAGTCTTTGTCGGATTGCCGGCTCGTCGGCCGGGCTGGCAGGGACTGTCCCTGACGGCACTCATTTAAGTCTGTCCCCAATGAGTGGCCGTGCTTGACTTCAACCCCACTTCACCGGGTACCATCCTCTATGTCTGTAACGCCATATAGACCGAGGGGATATATCTATGACCGCAACCGCACCCGCAGCACCGGCAAAGGTGTACTTCACCAACCTGCGCACGCATGCTCGCGAGAGCCAGCTCGACAAACTCAAGCGCCTCATTCGCCGCGCCGGCATTGAGCAGATCGACTTCGAGAACAAGTTCGTCGCCATCAAGATTCACTTTGGCGAGCTGGGCAACCTGAGCTTTTTGCGCCCCAACTACGCCCGCGCCGTCGCGGATATCGTGAAGGAGCTGGGCGGCAAGCCCTTCCTCACCGACTGCAATACGCTCTATGTGGGTAGCCGCAAAAACGCGCTTGAGCACATCGACACCGCCTACCAGAACGGCTTTACCCCGTATGCCACGGGTTGCCAGATCATCATCGCCGACGGCCTCAAGGGCACCGACGAGGCGCTCGTCCCGGTCGAGGGCGGCGAGTACGTGCACGAGGCCAAGATCGGCCAGGCACTCATGGACGCCGATATCGTGATCAGTCTCACCCACTTTAAGGGCCATGAGCAGGCCGGCTTTGGCGGCGCCATGAAGAACCTGGGTATGGGTGGCGGCAGCCGCGCCGGCAAGATGGAGCAGCATGCCGCCGGCAAGCCGAACGTCGCGACCGAGCACTGCGTTGGCTGCCGTGCCTGCGAAAAGATCTGCGCGCACAACGCCATCTCGTTTGACGATACCCGCGAGCGCGAGCTTGCCAACGGTAACACCCGCACGGTGCACGTGGCCGCCATCGACCACGATCGCTGCGTGGGTTGCGGACGCTGCATTGCGGCATGCAACCAGGACTGCATCAAGCCCGGCTATGACGCTGCGGCCGACGTGCTCAACTGCAAGATCGCCGAGTACACCAAGGCCGTCGTCGACGGCCGCCCGAGCTTCCACATCTCGCTTGCCATGGATATCAGCCCCAACTGCGATTGCCATCCCGAAAACGACACGCCTATCGTCAACGATATCGGCATGTTCGCGAGCTTCGACCCGGTCGCCATCGACCAGGCCTGTGCCGATGCCGTCATGGCGTCCGAGCCGCTGCCCAACACCGAGCTCACCGATAGTGCGGCCAAGATGGAGCACAACCACGAGCATCTGGAGGGCGAGCAGGCCAAGGACCCCTTCTGCATCACGCATCCCGACACCGACTGGCGCGCCTGTATCGCACACGCCGAGAAGATCGGCCTGGGCACGAGCAAGTACGAGCTCATCGAGGTCAAATAGCGCCTATCTATTGGACATATCAAGCACTTTTGTAGCGCAACGTTAGCAAAAGCCGCCCGTGGGCACGGCGTCCACGGGCGGCTTTTCGGAAGTGCGGTGAAAAATCGAATACCGCCGATCACAAACCGATTTTTGGCAACAAAACCCCTGATAAATTGTTGATAAAACTGTGGTCTGGTCGGGCTTCCCGCGATTTTCCCCGCACTTCCGAAAACAGGGAGGGGTTAGATAGACCAGTAAACCGTACTATTTGCCTAAAAATACTCGTCGAGGAAGCCGTCGACCGTATTCCAGTAGAGCTCGGGGTCAACTCGCGCACTCTTGGCGTGGGTGGCGCCATGGATGGTGAGCTTTTGCTTGACCTTGCTGGCGCACGCGTCGTAGTTTTGGTCGAGCATGTCGTACGGCACAAAGGTGTCCTGGTCGCCGTGGATAAACAACATGGGAACCGTTGCGCGTTTGAGTTGCTCCACGCTGCTCGCCGTATGAAAGTCGTAGCCCGCGCGCACGTTGCACACCAAGTTTGCTACATCGAGCAAGGGAAAGCTGGGCAGGCCGAACACGTCCTTGAGCTGCAGGGAAAACTCGTCCCAAACGCTTGTATATCCGCAGTCCTCGATAATGCATTTCACGTTTGCGGGCAGAGATTCCCCCGCGACGTTCATGGCGGTTGCCGCACCCATCGACTCGCCAAAGACCAGGATGCGCGCCTCGGGGTCAGCCTGAACGATTTGGTCGATCCATGCGACGATGTCGAGGCGCTCGGGCCAGCCCATGCCGATATAGTCGCCGCCGGAGCGCTCGTGGGCGCGGGCGGCGGGTGCGAGTACGTTCATGCCGCGGTCATGGAATCGTTTGGCGTATCGGGCCATGCCGATGGGCTCGTTGGTATATCCATGCAGGCAGACGGCGTAATCGTGGGTGTTCTCCGAGGCGGCAAAATACCAAGCGCCAAGCTCGGTTCCGTCATCTGCGGTGAGGCTGCTGCTCTTGCGGTTCTCCTTAAACCACGCCCGCGCCTCGGTGTCCTCGGCATCCGGCTGCTCACCTTCTTTGTCGTTCTTGCTGTCCTGCATCATCTTCATGGTGTACGGCGCGCGGGGATTCAGCGCGAAGTCAAACAAAAAGTTGCCGGCAAATCCGAACAGCGCGACAGCGAGCGCCAGCGCAACAACGACGGTTATCTTAAGCTTTCGATGGGAACGTGCGTTTTGAGCCATGCGGTATTCTCCTATAAGATGTTAATACATCAACATTTAATGCAAGCGCATTATGGACGTTCGCCGTTGATGCGTCAACAGGCAAAGAATGGGTAAACAAAAGGTCGCGTATGGTGCAAATTTCGCACGTACCCAAACGCTTTGATATAGTGTTGAGAACTCTTTACGTTGGAGGATGTAACCGGCATGTCCGATTCGAGCGACAGTTCTAAGCCGCGACCCAAGACCGCGGCCGTTCCACACTACACGGTGGGCGAGGAGATCATGAACTCCGTCACCCATGGTGTCGGCTGCCTGCTGGGTATCGCGGGCCTGGTGCTCCTGATCGTATTCGCTGCCCTGCGCGGCGGAGCCCCGGCCCACATGGCCGCGGCGATTGTCTATGGCGTCAGCATTATTCTCGAATACCTAGCCTCCACGCTCTACCACGCGATTCAGCCCGCGCGCGCCAAGCGCGTGTTCCGCATCATCGACCACAGCTGCATCTACTTGCTCATAGCCGGCAGCTATACCCCGTTTTGCCTCATCACGCTCGCAAACGACGGCGGCCCTGCGCTGTTCTTTGCCGTATGGGCCATCGCCATTATCGGCATTGCCCTCGAGTGCTTTATGCGTGAGCGTCAACCGCACTGGGTAAGCGGCCTGGTCTACCTGCTGATGGGCTGGC
Organism: Collinsella sp.; assembly: GCA_019424965.1. Taxonomy (GTDB): domain Bacteria; phylum Actinomycetota; class Coriobacteriia; order Coriobacteriales; family Coriobacteriaceae; genus Collinsella. The sequence continues at coordinate 31,900 of JAHYYL010000007.1, read as the reverse complement.
TCGTTGTCTTTAAGCTGCCCGAGCTCGTGTCGCTGCTCAACCCCGTGGCACTTGCCCTGCTCGCCGTCGGCGGCGTGTGCTACACCGTGGGCGTGCCGTTCTATATCGCCAAAAACGTGCGCTATCTGCACAGCGTGTTTCACCTGTGGGTGCTCGCCGGCAGCATCTTCCAGTTCATGGCGGTGATCCTCTTCGTAATCTAGCGACCATGCCTGCGCGCCCGCGTCCTCGTTTGGACGCCGGCGCAATTGCCGTATCCGCCACCAACGTTTTACCCTAACGTCCCGAATCTTGGAGGTTCGAGAAACTCCCGATGGACATAGCCATCTCCCTTATCACTACCCTCGTTTTGACCCTCATCAACGGCTACTTCTCTATGTCCGAGATGGCTCTCACCACGGCTAAGCGCGCCGTGCTGGAGCACGATGCCGAGGAAGGCGACAAGCGCGCCGAGCGCGCCATTAAGCTGGCCGCCGATTCCGACCAGCTGCTTGCCACCATCCAGGTCGCCATCACGCTCGTGGGCTTTGCCTCGTCCGCCGTCGCCTCGACGAGCCTGTCCGACCCGCTTGCCACGTGGCTCATGAGCTTTGGCATCACGCCGCTCTCTGCCATTGCGCGCGGCCTGGCGCCGGTCATCATCACCGTCGCGGTCGCCTTCGTGTCTATCGTGATTGGCGAGCTCGTGCCCAAGCGCATCGGCCTGGCCAATGCCGAAGGCGTGTCCAAGCAGGTCGTGGGGCCGCTTTCGGTGTTTCAAAAGATCGCCCGTCCGCTCGTGTGGCTGACCGGCGCTTGCTCTGATGGCCTGGCCCGCATCCTGCGCATTAAAAGCGCCGACGACCGCCAAAACGTCTCGGAGGAAGAGATCAAGTACATGGTCTCGGAGCAGGACGACCTGCTCGACGAGGAAAAGCGCATGATCCACGAGATCTTCGACCTGGGCGACACCGTTGCCCGCGAGGTCATGGTGCCGCGCGTGGACACCACCATGTGCGAGGACGACGAGACGGTCGCCGACGTGCTGTCCACCATGCGCCAGACCGGCTTTAGCCGCATCCCCGTCTATCACGAGGATCCCGACAACGTCGCCGGCATCGCGCACATCAAGGATCTGATCCAGCCTTCGCTCGACGGCAAGGGCGACCAGCCCATCGCCGACTTTTTGCGCGACGCCACCTTTGTGCCCGACACCAAGGACATCCTGCCGTTGCTGTCCGAGATGCAGACCTCGCACGACCAGATCGTAGTGGTCGTGGACGAGTACGGCGGCACGGCCGGCATCATCACCATCGAGGACATCGTCGAGGAGATCGTGGGCGAGATCGAGGACGAGTTCGACCCCGACAACAAGTACCTCACGCGCCTTTCGCGCCGCGAGTGGCTCGTCGATGGGCGTTTTTCGTGCGATGACGCGATTGAGCTTGGTTGGCCGCTCGAGGAAAGCGATGATTATGAGACCATCGCCGGCTGGATTTTGGAGCTTTGCGACTCGGTGCCCGACATCGGAGAGGTGTTTGAGGTCGCGGGGTACAAGTTTAAGGTGCAGTCGATGCGTGGCCAGCGCATCTCGCTCATTCGCGTGATCGCTCCGGCCGAAACCGATAAGAAGGATTCCGAGCCCTCGGCAGATAAGCCGGCGGCGTCGGGCGCGGGTTCTGCGGACCCGCATGACGGCGACGAGTAGGGCAAGGAAGAGTAGAGGAGAGTTATGGCAGGCCTGTTCAACATCCTTAAGGTCACCGTCAGCGAGGACAAGATCTGCGCGCATGTGCTGGTGAACCCCGGCATGCCGCTTATGACCTCGGAGGACATCGAGGCCACGGCGCGCGTGTATTACCTGGTGCCCGCGATTGCCAAGCATCTGTGCCTGGGCGATTCCGGTCGCGAATTCCAGGACTGCATGGGCCAGACCGAGCTTTGCCATCTGCTGGAGCACGTGACAGTCGAGCTCATGAACGAGACCGGGCTTGCCGGCAGCATTTCGTGCGGCCGCACTCGCGTGAGCGAGCACGACGAGCGTGTCTTTGAGGTTGAGCTTTCGTGTCCCGACGACGCGCTGGCCATCGGCGCGCTGTCTTCGGCGACCTTTATGATGGATTGGGCCTATCTGCATGCCGACCAGCCCGCTCCCGATGTGGACGGTACGGTTGCGGGTTTGCGCAACCTGGTGCTGGGCATGCGCGCCGAGGCCGAGGCTCCTGCCGAGGCTGCCGTCGATCCTGTCGACGAGGCTCCTGCCGAGGCGGCTTCCGAGCCCGAGCCCGAGCCCGCGGAGCCCCGGGGCGTCCCGAGCTTTGACGACGAGCCGCAGGAGGCAATCGACACCGAGGGCGCGACCGCCGAGAGCCACGAGGCCCCCACTGCCGTTTACGGTGGCGCCGCGACGGCTCCGGTTGCCCCCGCGCACGAGGGAGTACTGCCGCTCGTTGACGGCGCCGGCGAGGACCCGGCCGCCACGGTGGCCATGCCTGCCATGCCGCAGGAGTAGGCTCACCCGCTTATCACCATCATGTACCTGCGCCTTTACCGTACGCAGATGAGCAAGACGGCAAGCGCTGTGCTGCGGGTATAATGGACAGCATTCAAACGGTGGGCGCCGAGGTGCCCGCAGGAGAGGAATGAACATGGGTAAGACTTTCAACTTTATCTCGGGTGCGCTCTTCGGTGCTGCCGCCGGCGCCATCATCGGCGTCGCCCTGGCTCCGCGCTCGGGCGCCGAGACCCGCGCCATGGCTGCCGATATCGCCAACGACGCCTGGGATAACATGCGCGACACCTACGAGCACGGTGCCGAGGGGGCCCGTGCCGCGGTCAACGATTTTGGCCCGATGGTCGACGCCAAGACCGATGACCTGCGTGCCAAGGTCGACCTTGCCCGCGAGCGCATGGACCAGCTGCGGGAGCAGCTCAACGACGCCATCTCGGGCGGCAACGTGACGCCCGCCGCCGATGTCGTGGTCGAAAACGCCGTTGAGGCCGACACCGAGGCCGCGGAGCCTTCGACCGAGGCATAATGCGCGCCGGGGATTTTGTCGGCGCCAAGATCTATCGCAAGCCTACCGAGGATAAGCGCACCAAAAAAGATGGCACGCCGCGCAGCCCTAAAAAGCTCGGCAAGATTCACTTTCCGGTCTTTACCCCGGGCGGTACGCGCGTGGTGGGCTTTATGGTTCGCCAGTCCGATATCGCGGGTATGATCGAGCGCCCCGACCGTTTTGTGGCGCTCGATGCCATTGGCGTCTACGAGGGCGCCATCGCAGTTGACGACGTCAAGGGCACCTACGATGCCGCTGCGGCCAAACGTCTCGACATCAACCTGGACGACTGCATTATCTGGGTTGGCATGGACGTGCGCACGGAGTCGGGCGATGTCGTGGGCTATTGCTCGGATGTAGAGTTCAAGCCGCGTTCGGGTGTCGTGCAGACGTTCTACGTGACCGCCGGCACTGCCTCGAGTGTGTTGGTGGGCGACACGCAGATGCCGCCGACGATGCTGCGCGGCTATGCGGACGGCGCGATGATCGTTTCGGACGAGGTCAAGTCGCTCGGGTATTCGGGCGGCGCCGCCGCAAAGGCTGCCGAGGCAAGCGTCGTGGTGGGCGATAAGGTCAAGAAGGGCGCCAAGGTGCTCGATGACAAGGGCTCGGTCGCCGTGGACAAGGGCAGTCGCGCGCTGGGCAAGCAGCTCGGCAAGACGCGCGGTATGTTCAAGGCCTTTAAGGACGAATACCAAAAGGCGAGCGGTGGCTCGTCGAAAGCTAGCAAATAGCGACGTACCAAATGATGGGAGGCGAGCCGGAGACATGCTGCTCCGGCTCGCTGTGTTTATGGGGGAGGGCACATGCGCCAAAACGGATCATATTCACACGGACGCTCGGACGCGCGTCCGACGGCGCGCCGCGATCTGGGGCAGTTGCCCAGCGGTCAGCGCAAGCGTCACCGTAAGCCCGGCGCGATGTATCTCAACCATAGTCGCGGCTTTAGCGACCGTAGCGCTCGCATCGGCAACGGCCGCACACCCCGTCGTCCGTCTCGCCTGCCCTATGCGCTCATCGCCGTGGGTTGCGCGCTCGTGCTGTTTATCGCTGCCGTCGTGGGCTACGTCAACCGCAGCGTGGATGTCGTCCTCAATGGCCAGGAGACTGCGGTGCGCGTCGGCTCTACGCTGCAAAATCTCATCGACGACCAGGAGCTGACCGATGCCTACGACGCCGGGGATCTGCTGGCTGTTGACGACAGCGTGCTGACCCGCCATGGCGGCGAAAAGCTGTCGGTAAAGGTGGACGGCAAGCGCATAAAACAGGGCAAGTGGAAAAGCCGCGAGCTTACGGGCGGCGAGAAGGTGACGGTCAAAGATGGCCGCGACACGTACGAGAAGCACGAGGTCCAGGCGACGGTTATCGAGCCCAAGCTCAAGGTCGAGGGCACGGGTGCCATCGAGTACGTTAAGACGTGGGGTATCCAGGGTCGCTCTGAGGTGTGGGTCGGCGAGCAGTCGGGCAAGACACAGGACCGCGGCGAGGTCGTGCCCGCCACCGATTGCGTGGTCGAGTGCGCGAGCGTGGCGCCCAAGGGCAACGAAAAGTACGTGGCGCTGACGTTTGATGAGGGCCCGAGCGGAGCGACCAAGCAGATCTTGCAGGTGCTCAAGGAAAAGGGCGTCACCGCGACGTTCTTCCTGTCGGGTGATGCGGCCGAGGCCTCGCCTGCTACTGCCAAGGCGATTGTCGATGCCGGCTGCGAGGTCGGCTCCAACAGTTACAGCGACGAATCGCTCAAGGGCAAGGACCGCGATGCGGTGCGCGAGCAGGTTTCGAAGGGTACCGAGGCGATCAAGTCCGCGACCGGAACGTCGACGATGCTTTTGCGTGCTCCCTACGCAGCCTTTGACGAGCAAAACTGGATTGATGCGATGGACCTGGTGTCTGCCGTGGTCTCGTGGAATATCGATTCGGGCGACTGGCTGCTCAACGGTGCCGACGAGCAGGTCTCGACGGTGCTCGATTCGGTGACGCCGGGCAACATTGTGCTGCTGACCGACAACGATGAATGTGCCGAGCAGACGCTCGAGGCGCTGCCGCAGATTATCGACGGGCTTATTGCCGGCGGCTACAAAATCGTGACGTTGAGCGATCTGGTCAAGACGGATACATCGCTGAGCAAAAAGCTCACCTCGCTGACGAAGGTCACCATGCCCAAAAACGCCGTGTTCCCCCAACTCGCCGAGGATGATGACACCACAGACTAGTCATGTAAGAACGTCCCCAATGACTATGTCACGGATGCATCAGCGTTTGATATGCCTGCGATGTTTGGAGCATAAATTTGGCGCCACGGCGTGATGCTGATGCTATAGTTACTGCGGATAACAAGGGTCAAGAGAAAGGTTGCAGGTGAAATCCAAACCTCGACCATACAGTCGATGACCCCATGCGGGTGCTTCTTGCGCATGCACGGGGTGTGAGCGCCGAGCGGCGTGCCGCCCGCGCATGCGTATACATATCTAAAAGTCCACGGACGGCGTGCCGACATGGCCGCAGTCCGAAGGGATAATGATGGGGAGCACCAGTGAATTATCTGAGTGAGATGCTCAAGCTGCCGGTCTTGGACGTCGATGGCGAAAAGCTCGGCGTTGTGAACGATTTTGGCATTGCTACCGGCGAAGTTTTTCCGCACGTGACGTCGCTCGCGTTCCGCGGACCCGGCAAGACGCCTTTTATGATCAGCTGGCGCAAATGGGTCGACCGTATCGACGAGACGGGTGTGCACCTTAAGTCGCCGGCCACCGAAATCCGTTTTTCGTACCTGCAGCCGACCGAACTCTTGCTCGCCCGCGATGTGCTCAACAAGCAGATTGTCGACACGCAGGGCATGAAGGTCGTGCGCGTAAACGACATCAAGTTTTCCATGTCGGGCGAAAATCAGCTGCGTCTGCTGGGTGCCGAAGTCGGCGCCCGCGGCCTGCTGCGCGCGATCAGCCCCGCACTCGAGCATGTCGTCGAGAGCTTTATGAAGCACCTGGGCAAACCGCTCGGCGAGGACATCATCGCCTGGTCCTACATGGACCTGCTCGACCGTTCGACTAAGAACATCCAGCTTTCGGTGTCGCACAAGACGCTCGGCGAGCTGCACCCTGCCGACATTGCTGACATTATCGAGCAACTCGACCCGCGCCTGCGTGCGCAGGTGTTCGCGCAACTCGATACCGCCCAGGCCGCCGAGGCCATCTCGGAGTTCGATGACGACGAGCTTATGACCGAGATGCTCGAGGGTCTGTCCGACACGGACGCATCGTCGATGCTGGCCATGATGGACCCGGACGACGCCGCCGACCTGATCGACGAGCTCGATTACGAGAAGGCCGAGAAGCTTCTGCGCCTGATGGGCGTTCAGGAGGAGAAGGCGATTCGTAACCTGCTGGGCTATGAGGACAACACCGCCGGCCGTATCATGACCTCGGAGTTTGTCTCCCTGCCCGCCACGGCGACGGTCGGTGACGCCATCGAGGCGATCCGCAAGCTCGATGAGGACTTCGAGAGCGTCTACTATGTCTATACCGAGGACCCGAGCGGCATGCTCACCGGCGTCCTTTCGCTGCGCACGCTCATCGTGGCCGACCGCGATGCCACGCTGGGCCAGCTGGCCTATCGCGACCTGGTGTATGTGTCGCCCGACGATGACCAGGAAGACGTAACGGACGAGATGACCAAGTACGACCTGGTCGCCATCCCCGTTTGCGACGAGAACCGTCACATCTTGGGTATCGTGACCTTTGACGACGCCATGGACGTTATCGCCGAGGAGCACCAGGAGGACCTGCAGATCGCAGGCGTCGGTTCGGGCGATAGCGCGTCCGACGACTCGACGAATGTGCTCAGCTGGTTTGTGCATCGCCAGTACTGGGTTGTCGTGTGGGGTATTGCCTCGTGCATCATGGCAACAGTGCTGGGAACGGCGCTGGGCTCTGCGCATCTGGTGGTGTTTCCCATGTGCGCCATGCCGCTCGTGTTGTTGGCTGCCTCGCGCATGGTGTCGTTCGTCAAGAATTACTTCCTGGAGTACGACGGCCATGACGATGAGCCCAAGCCGTATCTGGGGTTCTTCTTCCAGAGTACGGGCATGGGCTTAATTCTGTCGCTCGTGACCTACCTGTGCGCCCAACTGGTGCGCACCGCCGCGTTCCTCGACGCGCCTATGTTTGAGGAGCAACTCTTTACCGGCTGCTTTAACATCGCGGCCATCGTTTGTCTGATTGGCAACATGAGCGCCGTGATTTACCTGATGGTGCTGTTCTGGCGTGATGAGCACGACCTCAATACGTCGGGCACCGCCATGAACGTCATTGCCGTCATGATTTCGTGCGTGGCGTACTGCATCGCCGCGGTGCTGCTTGCCATGTCGGTCATGGGTTAGGTGGTCGCGTGCAAAACACGAAGCAAAAGGCGAACACCAAGCAAAAGTTGACCATCGCGGCCATCTTTGGCGCCATGGGCCCTGGCCTTCTGGCGGCGCTTTCGGGCAATGACGCCGGCGGCATCGCCACGTATTCCAGCGCCGGTGCCAGCTATGGCTACAAGATGCTGTGGATGCTTCCTGTCATGACCGTGCTGCTCATCGTGACGCAGGAGACTGCGGCGCGTTGTGGCTGCGTCACAGGCAAGGGCCTGGCTTCGCTCATCCGCGAGCGCTTTGGCGTGCGCAGGAGCGTGCTGGCCATGGCGGCGCTGCTGATCGCCAACACGGCCGTTACCATCTCAGAGTTTGCGGGTATCGCGAGCGGTCTTGCCCTCTTTGGCGTGCCGGCGAGCATCTCGGTGCCGCTCGTGGCGCTGCTGGTTTGGATGCTTACCATGTCGGGCAGCTTCCAGCGCATCGAGAAGATTCTGCTGCTGGTGAGCTGCGTGTTTGTGACCTACATCGTCGCTGCATTTATGGCTGGTCCCAGCTGGGGCGAGGTGGCGGTCGACCTGGTTGTGCCCAACATCCAAAACGACCCCAGTTACGTGTCGCTTGTGGTCGCAACGATCGGCACCACCATCGCGCCGTGGATGATCTTCTTGGCGCAGAACAACGTGGTCGATAAGAATGCGGGTGAGGACGATATCGTGCTGCAGCGCATTGATACCGTGAGCGGCTCGATCGCCGCCGATGTCATTGCCGGCTTTATTATCATAACGACCGGTACGGTACTGTTCCCTGCGGGCATTCAGATCAGCGATGCTGCCGACGCCGCCCGCGCGTTGGAGCCCATCGCGGGCCAGTGGTCCACGGTGCTGTTTGCCTCGGGCCTGGTCGCGGCGAGCTTCTTGGCCGCCTGCGTGCTTCCGGGCGTTACGTCCAGCGCTATCTGCGAGGCATTTGGCTGGGAGCGCGGTGCCGATCGCAGCTGGGACGAGGCCCCGGTCTATCGCGGCATTATTACGGCTATCATTGGCATCTCTGCCGTGCTGGTGCTCATGCCCGGCGTCGACCTGTTCCAGATTATGATGACCTCGCAGGTCATCAACGGCGTGCTTTTGCCTGTGGTCCTGGTGTTCCAGGTGCTTATTGCCGCCGATCGACACATTATGGGCGCCAACCGCAACGGCCGCGTGTGGAATGTGCTCACGTGGGCGACTATCGGTGTGATTACAGTGCTGACGGTCGTCATGTTTGTGCTGCAGGCGATGGGCTACAGCGCATAGCGCTTCTTTTGGACTCTAAACAGGTCACCGCCATGGGCTGCGGCCTGTTTTTTGCCCACGGCCTCTCGGAGTCGGCTCGAAAAGAGCGATTTTGGGTTGTTTGCTGCGGGTGGAAGCAGATTTGGCTGCGCGTTACTTGTCGGTGCCTAGCTTGTGCGGTTTGTAGGCGAGGGCGCTGACGAGTGCATCGGCAGCGGATTTGACAGCCGCCGGCTGCGGATCGTTAACGTGATCCTCGGGATGCACGGGCAGGTCCTTCTTGACGGCATCGTGGATGAGCTTAAGGTACTCGGTCACACCCGCGTTCGAGAGGTGCGTGCCATCGCCATCGAACAGATCATTGCGGTTGGCACTATATCCGTACCAGTCGATAACGCGTACATTCTTGTAGCGCGTGGCGGCGTTGGCGATGGCCTGGTTCGTGGACCCGACCCACGGCTGCGGGCTACGCGTGTTTACAAATACGACAATACGCTGCTCGCCGGCGTCGGCCATGATCGCATCGACCTGGGCGTCCGTTACCAAACCGTTGGTGCCCAGGGCAAAGACCACGATCTTGCCGGCAAGGTTCTGCTGGATATAGCCCTCAAATGTCGCGCGGCCCGCATCAAACTGGCGACCCTTTTCGGCATCGATATGGCTGTGCGGGAACACATCGTCAAAGGAATCAACGGCGCGCAGCGACACGGAGTCACCGATCATCAACAGGTCGTAGGGGCCATCGGGGAAGCCGTCGTTGTCCTTGTCGGTGTCGTCGGCCGCCTGCTGGTCGGTGGGCGCGGTGTTTTTGGCTTCCTTGTTCAGAACTTCTGCGCCCTCGCCGCTCAGTGCAGACGTTTCGGGCACAAAGATCAGGCCGCCCAGTGCAACGACCAACACGACAGTGCAGGCTGCGCAGACAGGGACGTGCGCGCGTGCCCAGTTGGCGGGCGTGGTGGTGCCATCGCGGAATTCGGCGACAGTGCGGCCGAAGGCGCCCTTCCTAAACGGTGTTTCGATAAAGCGATAGGAGCACTCGGCTACGGCGACCACCACAAGTACCTGCAAGATGTACTGCCACCAGGGCGTATCGCTGATGTTGGCGACCGGGTTCATAAGCAGCAGCAGTGGATAGTGCCACAGATAGATACTGTACGAGCGCTTGCCAACCCACACGAGCGGCTCGGCGGACAGCGCGCGGGCAACCATTCCCTGGGGCTGCACGCAGGCCGCGATGACCATGAGCGTGAGGATGGAGCATAACAGCGTGCCGCCGCGATACTGAAACGCGGTGTAGCCGTTGGTGAGCGCGACCATGGTGGCAAGGCCAGCCAGGCCCACGACACCCAACACATCGATGGACGCGGGCGAGGACCAAAAGCGTACGAGGGCGCTCGGCTGTGCCGGGGCGGTCTCGGCTGATTCGTCGACCTTCTTGTCAGGCTTGCCCTCGGCGTTCTTGCCATGCTTGGCGGCGCCAGCCAGGCGATTGAGTCCCAAACGATGAGCGAGACGCACCGGCGCCAGGTCGCGATCGGGGATAAAGGCCATCCAGGCACCCAGCAGCAGCGAGAACACGCGGGTGTCGGTGCCGTAGTACACGCGGCTGGGGTCGGCGGCAGGGTTGTAAAGCACCATCATGGCGAGGGCAGATACCGCGGCAAGGCCCAGAACCACGCGGCGCGTGTTGGGCTTGCTCACATGCATGGATACCATGGCAAACAGCAGTGGCGGCCAAATCAGGTAGAACTGTTCCTCGATGGCAAGCGACCAAAAGTGCGTGAGCGGCGAGGGGTCGCCCAGAGCATTGAAGTACGAGACGTTTTGGGCAATCTGCCACCAGTTGTTGAAGAACAACAGCGACGGCAGGATGTCGGGGCGCATCTTGGTGAGCATCACGTGGTTAAAGATGGTGCACAGCGCGCAGGTCACGAACACTACCGTTACCACGGCGGGGACCAGGCGACGGATGCGGCGAATCCAGAAGCTCTTAAGGTCGATGCGGCCGGTCTTAGCGACTTCGTTGAGCAGCAGGCGCGTGATCAGATAGCCCGAAAGCACAAAGAAGATCGTGACGCCGAGCAGGCCGCCCTGAGCCCACGTGAGGTTGAGGTGATAGAGCACCACTGCGACGACGGCAAGCGTGCGCAAGCCGTCGAGGGCGGGGATATAGCGAGATTTGGGGCGCGTGGGCGCCTGTTCTTTTGCGGTGCTGTTGGTGCGGTCACCCTTGTTGGCGGGCACGCGATGAGAGCCTGCGGCGCGGCTCGGCTCGGTGGCTTGTCGGTTAGCGCGCGAACGTTCGTGCGGCGCTCGTTGATCGCTCGCGTGGCGTGAGCTGCGCGAGCTCGATCGCGGGAATTGTTCCATAAAACTTCATCCAATGACGAGAATAATCAGCACGCCTTCATTGTAGCCGCCTGCCCCTGTGAATGCTTGCTGCCGGCGCAAGCTCAAGCGCGCGTCCACATCAAAGTGAACTAAAGTTATAGAGGCGCGAGAGCGCACGATTGACGGCCAACAGCGGGCGCAGAGCCCGCGGACGAGGAGGTTTCCATGGCAGATTGCGGCATCGTTGCGGTGTTCGGCAGCATGAACATGGACCTTTCGGTGGCGTGCGAGCGCATGCCGCGTGCGGGCGAGACCGTCGGCGGCAGCGGATTTATCGGCAATGCCGGCGGCAAGGGTGCCAACCAGGCCGTGGCAGCTGCGCACATGGGCGCGCGCACGTGCATGATCGGCGCGGTCGGGCGCGATGCGTTTGGCACGTCGCTCGTGGCGGGGCTCCAAGATGCTGGCGTGGACTGTGACTTTGTGGCGCGTCGCGATGATGTGGAGACGGGAACGGCGACCATCATTCGCTGTGAGGGCGACAACCGCATCGTGCTGTCGCCGGGCGCCAATCATGCGCTTGCGGGCGAGGACGTTGCCCGCGCGCTGAGACGTCTGGTGGCCGATGAGCTCGACGGCGACGCCAGCGAGATTGTCCCGGCTGCCGGAAGCGTCTTTATCGCCCAGGGCGAATGTGACCTTGCGGCGACTGCCGAGGCGCTTGTTTGCGCTCACGAGCTGGGGTTCTATACGGTCTTTAATCCAGCGCCTGCCTGTGAGTTGCCTGCGGATGTCTGGTCTGCAGTCGACCTGGTCTGCCCCAACGAGACTGAGTGCCAGGTGCTGACGGGCATCTTGCCCGCGGATGATGCGAGCTGCGTCGCGGCGCTCAATGCCCTGCTCGCCAAGGGTGCCGGAGCTGCGGTCATCACGTTGGGTGGCGCTGGCTCGGTTACGCTTGGCGATGACGGCGAGCCGCTGCGCATGCCGGCGCTTTCGAGCGCGGTGGTTGATACGACGGCCGCGGGCGATACATTTATTGGTGCGCTTGCCGCGGCTCGTCTGGAGGACCTGCCGCTTTTTGAGTGCATGGCGGCGGGCGCACGCGCCGCGGCGGTGACGGTGTCGCGCTTGGGCGCACAGCAGTCGATTCCCACGCGTGCCGAAGTTGAGCGCGTGTTTGATTTAGACAATTTGGTACAAGACGGAGAAGCGGAGTAGAACAATGGCAATTAAGAAGCTGATCCTTGATCTGGATATGGGCGTGGACGATGCGATGGCGCTTGCCTATGCCATCGCGAGCCCCGAGGTCGAGCTCGTGGGCATTACCACGTGCTTTGGCAACGTGCGCGTCGACCAGTCGGCGCATAACTGCCTGGCGGTGCTTGACCTGTTGGGTCGTCCCGAGGTGCCGGTGTACCTGGGTGCCGACCGTCCTCTGCAGGCGACTGAGCCCTATACGCCGCCGGCGTCCACCGCGCTCATTCACGGTAAGAACGGCATCGGCGGCGCGAGCGTGCCGGCGTCGCCCTACGAGCCGGTGGGGGCGACGTCTGCCGACGGTAACGCTGCGGTCGATTATCTGATCGATGCCGCGCGCACCTATGGTCCCGATCTGGTCTACGTAGCGACCGGCCCGCTCTCCAACCTGGCGCTTGCCCTGGAGCGCGATGCGGCAGCGGTGATGTCTATCGGCCGCGTGGTGGTTATGGGCGGCGCCCTGACCGTGCCCGGCAACGTGAGCGCGGGCGCCGAGGCCAACATGGCAAGCGATCCCGAGGCGGCCGATGCCGTGCTGCGCTCGGGTCGCAAGCTCACCATGGTGGGCCTGGACGTGACGCATCGCGTGGTGCTTACGCGCCGCGACATTGCCGGCTGGACGGGCTCGGGCACCATGGCGGGCTGCGCATTTGCGAGCATGGTGGAGCACTATATTGGCTCGTACGAGATGAACGCCTCCTACCTTGGTGGCTGCGCGCTGCACGATCCGCTTGCCGTCGCCGTGGCGATTGACCCCACGCTCGTGGGCGCGCTCGGCTGTAACCTGCGCGTCGACCTGCTCGGCGAGTATCGCGGCCGCACCATCTGCGATGAGCACCGCCTGTCCGATCCGGACAAGAGCGCGCTTGTGGCGCTGACTGTTGACGCTCCGCGCTTCCTGTCCGAGTTCAAGACGCGCATGGCCCGTGTCCTTGGCTAAGTTGTCTTTTTGGACGGGGCTTTTTTGACTGGTATGATTGGTGCGACCATTCGAACCAGCTAAAAGAGTCCTGTCCCAAATTGACTACCGAGAGGATCTGCCATGGAGCGCATCGCGAGCTTTTCCGTTGACCATCTGCTGCTTGAGCCCGGCGTTTATGTGAGCCGCATCGACCGCGATCCGGCGACCGGCGCCGCCGTCACCACCTTTGACCTGCGCCTGACCACGCCCAACAAGGAGCCGGTCATGAACACGGCCGAGTGCCACACCATCGAGCACCTGGGCGCGACGTTCCTTCGCAACCGTGCCGAGTGGTCGGGCCGCATTGTCTACTTTGGCCCCATGGGCTGCCGCACGGGCTTTTACCTGGTCGTGTTTGGCGAGGTGACGAGCGAGGAGATCCTGCCGCTCGTGCGTGAACTGTTCGAGTTTGTCGCCGGCTTTGAGGGCGATGTCCCCGGAGCCGCTCCCGAGGAGTGTGGTAACTACCTGGACCAGAACCTCCCCATGGCAAACTGGCTCGCGCGCCGCTACCTCGACCGCGACCTGGCCGATATCGACGAGAAGCACCTGCACTATCAGCAGGCGTAAGGCCCTCGCAGGAATAGCGTTTGTACTTGAAGCGTTCCCGCTCTTGCGGGGGCGCTTTTTCATACCGAGCGCTCAAATCAGAACGAGATTATTCTAGAATGTTTGTATAGTCACATTTACGAACAGGAGTGAACATGCATATCTATTCTGTTGAGGATTCCGAGTTCAAGTCCTATGGCAACGTTTGGGATAACATTCCGTACGAGCTCACGTCGCCCGTGCTTGAGGCGCTCTCCGCCACGCCCATCCCTGAGGGCAGCAAATACGTGGCGAGCGCGCCGGAGCTCGAGGGCGTCATGAATGCCGACAAGCTTGGCTTTCTCATGTTTGGCGGCCGTCCCTTCCAGCTGGGTTGGTGCAACGGCCACAATACACGACTCAACTGTCTGGAGTATCACCGCGCGAGTGAGTTCAACCTGGGCGCGCGCGACTTTATCCTGCTCGTGGCGCATCGCTGGGAGATTGAGGACGGCGGGCTCGACACCGCGTGCGTCAAGGCGTTCCGCGTGCCGGCGGGCAAGGTTGTCGAGGTTTTCAACACCACGCTGCACTACACGCCCTGCATGGTCGACGACGGCGGCTTCCAGGTGATGGTGGCGCTGCCTGCAGGTACCAATGGCCCGCGCCCCGAGGCTGCAGCCGACATGCCTGCCGCCGGTGACAGCTACTGCTACTGGAAGGCCGACAAGTGGGTTCTCTGCCATGCTGACAGCCCCAAGGCTGCCGAGGGCGGCTACGTAGGCCTCATCGGCAAAAACCTCGACATCACCTGCGACTAGAATCTTCTGTCTCAATCTGTAACATCTAGCGGGCTAAATCGTCTCTACCTGTTACAGATCAAGACAAACCGCCCCCAACCACCACAAAGGTGCCTGTCCCCCTTTGTGGTGGTTGGGGGCGGAGGTATCAAAAAGTGTCAGACGGGGCGGCTGCCGGGCGCCTGCACGCGAAAAGAAGTATCGGCCTGTGCCGTTGCCGTTGAGTAGCGCGCTGCTTACGGGGATACTGAAGCCACGACAAACTTCGACTGCCCGATTTACCTCATCAAGGAGTACGGCGGCTGGCGCAACCGCAAGCTCATCGACTTCTACAAGAACCTCGCGACCGCGATCTTCACCCGCTACAAGGGCCTGGTAAAGTACTGGCTTACCTTCAACGAGATCAATATGATCTTGCACCTGCCGTTTATGGGTGCCGGTCTGGTCTTTGAGGAGGGCGAGAACAAGGAGGCCGTCGAGTACCTGGCCGCCCACAACGAGCTCGTCGCCAGCGCTTGGGCAACCAAGATCGCTCACGAGATCGACCCTGAGGTCAAGATCGGTTGCATGCTTGCCGCAGGTAGCTACTACCCCTACAGCTGCCGTCCGGGCGATGTGCGCCAGGCGCAGATTGACAACCAGAGCAACTATTTCTTCGTCGACGTTCAGAACCGCGGCTACCACCCGGCCTATGCCGTCAAGAAGCTCGAGCGTCTTGGCATCGATGTGGGCATGACGGATGAGGACCGCGAGATCCTGGCCGCCAACACCGTCGACTTCATCAGCTTTAGCTATTACAGCACCCGTTGCTCCGCCGGTGCCGATAACCCCGATGTCGAGCGCACCCAGGGCAACGCCTTCGCCGGCGCCAAGAACCCCTACCTGCAGGAGAGCCAGTGGGGCTGGGCCATCGATCCGCTGGGCTTCCGCATCAGCCTCAACGACCTGTACGACCGCTATCAGCCGCTGTTTGTGGTCGAGAACGGTCTGGGCGCCAAGGATGTTGTCGAGGAGGATGGCTCCATCAACGACGACTACCGTATCGACTACCTGCGCCAGCATATCGAGACCATGCGCGACGCGGTGACTGAGGACGGCGTCGACCTGCTGGGCTACACCACCTAGGGCCCGATCGACTTGGTATCTGCCGGTACGGGCGAGATGTCCAAGCGCTACGGCTTTATCTACGTCGACCGCGATGATGCGGGTAACGGCACCCTCAAGCGCTCCAAGAAGAAGAGCTTCGACTGGTACAAGAAGGTTATTGCTTCTAATGGTGAGGACCTTTCCTAAGGAAGCTGAGACACTCGACTTCAGAGTCTCCTGACCAAGGCGCCCGGCGAGCAGTTAATGTTCGCCGGGCGCCTTGCCGTCTGCGGATTTTGGGACATACGGCCCGCTTTTTCGACCCATCTGTCGGTACACTAAAAGCACTATGGGTACCCGCGAGCGACATATCGGCCACGCGGCCGCCCGATCCGCACCCGTGGCGGATCCCAGGGGTGGCAGGCTCTTCGCCATGCCGCGATTCCTTGTTGGCATAACACATCAGGTGTACCGTCACCGCGTCTTTGCTATCGCCGGCGCCATCACCGCGCTGTTCCTCATGCTTTTTGCAGTCTTGCCGGTGCTGTTCGCCTTCGACCCCAATCTTTCTAACGCCGTGCCCGCCTATAGCGAGGTGTCCGAAGAGGTCGTGGATGCGCTCATCCATTCGAGCTCTCTCCCACTGCTTGTCGCCGCAATTGCATTTTCGATCTGGGGCGTGCTGGTCTATCTGCGCTGTTTGGACTATGTGTTGCGCCGTCGTCTTGTGGCCGTCGCCACCATCTGTGCCCTGTGGATGATCGAAGTCATTCTCAAGTACAAGTCGTTCACGCCGTTCTATGCCACCGTGCTGTGGTACCTGTACTACGTGCCCATGACGCTCATTCCGCTGCTCTACCAGTTGTGTGGTCTGCGCCTTGTGGGCCTGGAGCAACACCGCCTGGGTCGCCGCTACCGTGCTGCGCTGTGGATTGTGGCCATTCTGCTTATCGGATTTGTGCTCACCAACGATTTCCACCGGCAGGTCTTCCGCTTTGACCGTACAAGCGACACCTGGAGCAACGATTACACGTACGGCTGGGGTTATTTCGCTGTCCTCGTGTGGACGGCCTTTGACTTCGTGGCCTTTTTTATCCTGGTTGGTCGGTCCTCGTCCTTTCGCATTCAACGTTTCTCGGGCACGGCGGCGCTCGTGCTGCTGGGCGGCGCTTTCTTTGCCATCTCATATGCTCTGCGCGTGCCCTGGGCATGGAGGCTCAACTTCTCGCTCGTCTATTGCGTCCTGTGCGTGGTGGCGATGGAAATCTGTCTCGATTGCGGTGTCATTCCGTCGCATCACGACATCGCCGGCATCTTCGACACCTTGCCGCTCGACCTCAAAGTTCTAACGCGCGACCTGCAGGAAGTCTATGCCACGCCGGTGTCAAAGCCAATGCCGGTAGGCGTGCGCGAGGAGTTGCGGGCCCAGGAGCACGGCCGCGCCCATGCCTTTGCCGTGGCGTCCGATCCCGATGTGATGTACCGTGCCTTTCCACTGCTGGGCGGATCGGCCCTGCTTGCCCAAGACGTGTCGGAGCTCAACGAGCTTAACCGTGAACTGGCACATCGTCGCATGGAGCTGCAGCGTCAAAACGAGCTGCTCGCCGCCGACTACGACCTTAAGACGCATTTGGCAGATCAAGAGGCCGAGACCTTGCTGGTCCAAGACGTGGACCAGGCTCTTGCCCGCGCGCTCGAAGGGATGTACGACCTGCTGAGCTCGCTGCCGCCGTTGACCGACGAAGCATCTTCGCACGAGCGCTACCGCATGCTGCAGCGCGCCAAGATGCTCATCGCCTATTGCAAACGCAAGGGGTCGCTCACGTTGGCACAGCACGGGGGGAGCGGTTTTGACCGCGACCGTATTCAGCTCATTGCCAACGAGCTCGCAAGCGACCTGCGCACGATCGATGTCGATTGCGCCTCGATTATTGCCATACGGCGCCCGATGCACGCCAGTACAGTAAGCGCGCTGTACGACTGCGTGTATGACTTTGCGTTTTTTGCCTACACCACCGATCATCCGGCGCTTATGTATCACCTGAGTGACCACGATCGGTGCAGCGTCGAGTTGCGTGTCACGCTTTTCTCCAACGACGAGGAGGATCTTTCGCAGACACCCGCTGCGCAAGAGCTCGAAAGCGCTCTGCAAGGGCGCAACGTGGCATATCGCCTTGAGGGCGAGCCCGGCCAGCTGCGCATGATCGTTTTGATGCCGAGGGCGGGTGAGTGACGATGCAGATTTCGCTCATCCTTCCCCAAATCGTTGCGCTCGATGTTGTCTTTGCCCTGGCTGCGTGTCTGCAGACGATCCACGTTCCGCTCATCGTTTCGCGCCGCTCGCCCTATAACCGTAAGGTGATTTGCGCCTACGAGGCGAGTCTCGTGGTTCACCTGGTGGTTTCGGCGCTTATCCTGTTCGCGTCGTCTGGCTCGTATCTGGTGGCGCCGCTTGGCGTTTGCGCCAGGGCAATGGGCGGAGCGCTGTGGCTCAATGCCGCGATCTTTGCCTATGGCGTGGTGCTTATGGTGCGCTATCGTCGTCCCGTCATGCTGACTGAGCTGCTGCTCGTTGCCGCCGTAACGCCGCCAATGGTTGTTGTTATGGGCTCGGCGTGGGCTGTTGTCCTTATCGCAGAGGGAGCGTTCTTCCTGTTCCGCTCCATCGCGGCGCTCTTGATGGACGTCCGTAACCGCCAGGAGGATATCACCGCGTTCTCGACGATTGAAACCATCAACGTGATTCCCGTGGGCATCCTGTATCTGGACTCGAGGGGCCGTCCGCTGCTCATGAACCGCTGCATGCGCAAAAACCTGGTGGAACTTCATATGCCCACCGATCTAGGTGACATGAGCAGCACATGGAACAACCTGCGCAAACTTAGCATGCAAATGCCCGAAAGCAGCAGGAACCGTGTGCGGATTAATCTGGATCGCTTTGGTGAGGCGCGTGCGGCGGTCGAGGTCTCTCCCGCCGAGATTCGCCTATTTGTGTGCGATAGCGTTATGGTTTCGGGCCGTTCGTTCGAGCGCATTATCGGCCTTGATGTGACAGAGTACGCGCATGCTCATGACCGCCTGGCGCAAGCCAATCACCTGCTTGAGCTTGCGGGCCAAGAGCTCCAGGCCCAGATCGAAGAAGTTAAAAAGGTTGCCGGCAATGCGGCCTATCTGCGTATGCGCGCTCGCGTGCACGACGTGATCGGGCAGCGCCTGTCCATTCTTCATCGCTATTTGGAGGAGGGACGTCTGGACGATGAGTCGCTCGAGCAGATCGACCCGCTGCTGCGCTCAATCGCTGCCGATCTGCGCAGCGGGGGCGACGCCGAACCGGCAGAGCAACTGGGCGATATCGTCCATGCCTTTGGTCTGGTGAGCGTGCAGATCGATGTGGAGGGCGAGCTGCCAAGCGACGCGCGTGTCGCGGCAGCCTTTTTGCAGATTATCCGCGAAGCCTCGACCAATGCCACCAAGCATGCACAGGCCCATCAGGTCCATGTGCGCCTGTGGCAGGAGACGTCGGAAGACGGCGCTGTTGCGCGGATGACCGTTTCTAACGATGGCTCTCCGGCCCCCGTATCGTATCGCGAGGGAACGGGTATCCCAGGTATGAGGCATGTTGCGCAAGATCTGGGCGGCAGCCTAGAGGTCCACGCCGCCCCACCCTTTACGCTTGCGGTATCCATTCCGCTCAACACCAACGACACGTCCCAAAGGAGAAACTCATGATCCGCGTCCTTATAGTCGAAGATCAGGCCATCCTGCGCGAAAGCCTGGCGCGCTCCGTTGGCGACCAGCCTGATATGACCGTCGCCGCCGCGATTGCCGACGCCTCCGAGGCCTTGGGTGTCGCGCTCAAGGAGCGCCCGGACATGATACTGATGGACGTGTGCACCGAGCACGACTCCAACGGCATCGTGGCGGCGGCGCGCATCAAGGAGCAACTGCCTGAGTGTCGCATCATTATCATGACCGGAATGCCCGAGATCACCTTTGTCGATCAGGCCCGCGAGGCGGGCGTTGACAGCTTTGTGTACAAGAACGTCGGTATCGACGAGCTTTTCGCCGTGATGCGCTCCACGCTGGCGGGCTATTGCACGTTTCCCAAGCCGCCCGAGAGTATTTTTTCGGGCACGGCGGCACTCGACGATGTCGAGCTGTCGATCTTGCGCCTTGCCTGCGAGGGTAAAAGCCGCCGCGAGATTGCGGCCGAGCTGTTTATGAGCGAGGGCACCATCAAACGCCGCATCTCGGAGATTCTCAACAAGACCGGCTACGACAACATCATGCGCCTGGCCGTGCGCGCGGTGACCGAGGGCAGCATCGTTCCCAACATGGAGCGCCCGTAATCGACGCGCTCACCCGTGTTCCGGCGCCGCAAAGATAGGCCGCCCACCGTTTCGCATCTAAAAACGGCGGGCGGCCTGCTTGTATGGGCAGTGCTGTCGGCATAAAAGCGACGGGGCCGCAGGATCAACTCCTGCGGCCCCGTCTGGTGTGCGCGGATGTGTCCGCCAATCCGCGGCTGTCGTGGTCTACCGCTACGCGATGGTTGCGCTGTAGGAGGCGACGTCCTCGTAGGAATCGGTCAGGTAGGCGTCGATGCCGATGGTCGTGTTGACCAGGCTGTCGAAGCTGTCAAGCGTGCCCTTCGAGAAGGTGAACTCTTCGGTGGCGTTGGTGCCGGGCATCAGGTGGGCCGAGAACCAGGCTTCCTTCATGGTGCCGTTGACGTTTGTCTTGCCGGTGGGAGCGTAGAAGGTCAGGTCCTTGTCGCTCTTGTTGGTGATGTTGACGACAAAGCCGATGTCGCCCCAGTCGTCCTGGAACTTCTCGGTGATGGTGATGGTGCACAGATCGTCATCGGCGACGGTGACGGCGGGGGAGATTTCGACGCTCTGGACATCGCCGTCTTCGACGGCCTCCTCGACTTCCTCTTCCTTCTCGGCGGCCTCGCGATCCTTCTTCACGGTACCGGATAGGTCCTTATCGGACTTGCTAAAGATGAGCTTGTCCTCGCCGTCCTCAAGGACAAGCTTGCCGTCCTCGAGCTTCACGTCGGTCGTCTCCTTGTCGACGGTGATACTCGCGGTGGTAGCGTCCTTGGCCTCCCACTTTAGGTCGGAAACTTCGGAGAACAAATCGAGGCTGCCCGTGCCGTCTTCGTCCAGGACCAAGATGCAGCTGATGCCCCATTCCTCGAACATATCCATATACTCATCGGTCAGCTCTTCGCCCTCCGTGGTTCCACCCGAGAGCTTCCAGCTGCCGACAAAGTTGGCCTTGGGGTCTTTGCCGCCGCTGCAGCCCGTGAGGGCAAAGGCGAGCGCCAGGACGCATGTCAAAAATGCGAGTACGGACTTTTTGAACGTTGTCTTCATGGTGTCCTCCTTCTTGTATAAAAACCCATAGAAGCAAATGCGGGGGTGGCGGATCCCCCGCCAATTACCAGATAGAGGGGCTAGGGCCTGGGCGTTCCGCAGTTGCTGCAGAACTTGCCGCCGTTTTCGCTGCCGCAGTTGGGGCAGAACCACTTGGCCGGTGCCGGGGCGGGTGCGGGACTGCCACACTCGGAGCAGAACTTGCCGGTGTTGGTGGCGCCGCAGCTGCAGGTCCATGTGCCGGCCGCGGGAGCAGCGGCAGGAGCCGGTGCGGGAGCGGGTGCCGGAGCCGGCTGCGGGGCGGCCTGCTGCTGTGCCTGGCCGGCGGCGAACAGCTGGCTGGCGTTCATGCCGCCCATGCCACCTGCCATGCCCATGCCCATAAAGCCTGCCATCGCGCCGTTGGGATTGGCGGCTGCCGCGCGCATTGCGTCGCTCTGGGCGCTGGCAATGTTGGCTGCCGCCATGGTGGGATCGCGCATGACTGCGGCCTTCTGCAGGTCCTTGATCATCTGCTCGTCTTCTTGCGAGGCTGCGATGGAGTTGACGCCAAAGCTCACGATCTCGACACCACGCAGGTCGCGCCAGTCGGCAGAGAGGACCTCGTTGAGCGCACGAGCGAGCTCGGTGGTGTGGCCGGGGATGGCGCTGTAGCGGATGCCCATCTCCGAGATCTTGGCGAAGGCGGGCTGCAGGGCGGTGAGAAGCTCGGACTTAAGCTGGCTGTCGATCTTGTCGCGCGTGTAGCTATCGGTCACGTTGCCGCATACGTTGGTGTAGAACAGCAGCGGGTTGGTGATGCGGTACGAATACTCGCCGTTGCAACGCACGGAGATGTCGACGTCCAGGCCAATGTTGTTATCGACCACGCGGAAGGGCACAGGCGAGGCGGTGCCGTACTTGTTGCCGATGATCTCCTTGGTGTTGATGAAGTAGACACGCTGGTCCTTGCCCGCGTCGCCGCCAAAGGTAAAGCGGCTGCCGATATTGGCGAAGGTCTCCTTGATGGAATCGCCCAGGTTGCCGCTAAAGACGCTCGGCTCGCTGCCGGTATCGAAGACGAACTCACCGGGCTCCAGCGCGACTTCGATGATCTTGCCGTTTTGCACCACGAGCATGCCCTGGCCGTCGTTGACGGCGATGACCGAGCCGTTGGAGATGACGTTGTCCTCGCCGCGCGTGTTGGAGCTGCGGCCACCGGTGCGTTTGCTGCCCTTGCAGGCCAAGACGTCAGCAGGCATCGATTCGCAGTAGATAAATTCCTTCCACTGGTCGGCCATGACGCCGCCGGCAGCTCCCAATCCAGCTTTCAAGAGTCCCATGGTGATCTTCCTTTCTCGTCAAAGGCCGGGTGGTATTGGTCGGATTGCTTAGTCGTCCTTGTCGTCTTTCATGACAACGGTGGTCTCGGTGTGGCTGAAGGTGTCGTGCTTCTCGGTCAGGTCGAGCTCGCCGCAGTACTCGTCGGCGTGGGCGGCCTCGTTGGCCGTCTTGAGCTGGCCTACCAGTAGCACGTCTCCGATAATCACGATGATCAGCGGCGCGATGATGTTGATGAGAATGCCCTCGACATCGAAGGTGAGGTAATCTGGATCGAAGGCGTATTCTCCCATAAAGAGAACCTGGGAGAGGACAAATCCGATCACAAAGAACAGCACCGAGGCGATGGCGAGCTTGGGCTTGGAGCAGGGGAGCTCGCCGACCAAGCGGCCGGTCTGGCCGTTCATGGCAAACAGGTAGCTCTTGCCGTTCCACGAGGTGGAGAGCATCCAGACGGGGAACAGGGCGTAGTCGCTGTCTTCCCAGGTGTAGTCGAGCTGCTTGCTTTCGACCGTGGCATCGTCATATTCGTCGACGACGGTCTCGCGCAGGGCCGAGATCGTGCTCTCCTCCATGCGGCGCTCGGCGCGCGCCTTGCACGTCTCGCAATCCTCATCGTAACGGTTGGCGATGTAGCCGGGCATATAGGCGACCGAGAACGGGCGCAACGCGTCGTAGTCAAACGGCTCGATGGCGTCCATGTGGCCGTCGGGCATCTTGGATGATCCGTCGACGGGCACGCGCTTAAACGAGATATTGCCCTTGCGATAGGCATCGTAGTGGTCGGTGGTCGTGACGGTGCGATCGGATTCCTCGGTCACGGTCTCGTTGGTCGCGTCAAAGTACACTTCGCCGTCAACGCGGGCGCCGTAGAGCCAAAACGGCACGTAGACACCTTGGACCTCGTCGATGTGGTTGCCGGTGACAAAGCTCTTGGGCAGCAAGATTTTGCCCTTGTAGTGTTCCTTGAGTGCGGCCGTGACGTCGTCGCGCCCGAGCTTAAACGGAATCACCAGGTCGGGCGAGAAGTCGCCCGAGAGCTGGCCGGGCGCCACGGCAGAGTTGCCGCAGTACGGGCAGGTGGTGACGGCGACGGTGCCGTCGGACACGAGCTCGGCGCCGCACGACGAGCAGATGTAGCCGGCGTTTTGGGCGAGCTCCTGCACCGCGTCGTCGGCGACGGGCTTGGGCGTTGCGGCTGCCGCATCGGCTTTGGCATCTGCCTTGTCCTGGCGCTCGCGATAGAGGGCCTCGACTTCTTCGACTTCAAAACGCGAATCGCAGTAGTCGCAGACGAGCTTTTGCTCGGCACTGGCAAAGTGAAGGGGGCCGCCACACGCGGGGCACTGATAGTTGACGCTCTCGAAGGCCATGATCGGTCCTTTCCGTGCCGGAGGCTATGCGCCGATGGCGCCGCCGCAGTATTCGCAGCGCCCACTGGCATCGGGAATGGTGGTGGCTCCGCAGAAGGGGCAGGTCACCGCGGTCTTGGGGGCCTTGGCGGCCACGACGCTGTCGCGTGTCTCCTGGCGCAGCTGCACCAGCGCGTCGCGGACCTCGGTTGCCTGGCGCTTGGCCTCGCGGTATTCGATGGAGCCGCGCTGATCGATGGTGGAGTCGTTTACGCGCAGGTTGATCTCGGTAAAGTACGGCGTGTTGACGTGAATGGTCAGATTAAAGTCGTAATCCAGGTCGTAGCGCGGCGGGTTGTAGCTCTCGCGCTCGCCGTCCTCGGTCTCGCGATAGATCTCGGTGCGATGCTCGTCGATATCCATATCGCAGCCGAGTACCTGCGAGAACTCGATGATGTCGGGATTGGCGTCGCGCCAGCGGCTCTGCGAGGTGATGGTCAGCAGGCCCGCGTCCTCATCGAGCATGATGTTGGTGCGCCCGGCAGAAAGCGTGCGCGTGGGGTTGAACGACGCCAGGCGCTCGGCATTGGCCTCACGGTAGGCGAGCTGCTCGCGGATATCGTCCGCGGTGCTGGAGCGATAGCCGTGAAAGTAGGGGGAGAGCTTGCCGGCGCACTCTTTGCACAGGTAGCCTTCATTGATTTTTGTCTTACCTAGAAGTCCCAGCTCGGTACCGCAAATCGCGCACTCTTTCTTCTCGAACATCTTGTCAAAGAAGCCCATGGCTGCCTCCCATCAACTGGTAGCGTGTGTCACTTTTGATGATGGGGGAGTGCGCGATCTTTCACGATACCCAGACGGCTCAAGGAGTCTCCGCAACTGGGACACATGGCCCATTTTTCATCCGGCACATAGGGACACTCCTTGCCGCGGGTAGTCATTGGGCACTCATTGGGGACGTACTTAAATGAGTGGTGCTTAAATGAGTGGTGCTTAAATGAGTGGTTGAGGCCGCGGAGCCCACGTCCGATGAACGCCTCGATGCCTTCGTCGTCACCTTTGGGCTTACAAGGCGCGAGCGCGATATTCTTGAGGTCTTGGTCGTTTCGGACCAGAGCGTCCAGGACATCGCCACAACGCTTTTCCTCTCGCGCTCCACGCTCTACCGCCACATTTCCTTGATCAACAAAAAGACCGACACCGCCTCGCGTGTGGCCCTTATCAACTTCTTCTGGTCCTGGACACCCAAGGACTAGCTAATCCCCCAATAAGTTGCGGTGGAATAGTCCCTAAATTAAAGTCACGGGGCTTTAAGCGGGAACTATTTCACCGCAACTGCTGAGGGGATAGACTGCGACAGCGGCAGAGGCAGCGGCATCGGTGGCGGCAGAGGCAACGGCAACTGGCGGGGTGTTTTCCGTCTGCTTGCTACAGCAGCTCGCCGTGGCGGGCGATGTAGCGGCGCTTTGCCAGCTGGGTGAGCGCGATATAGGCGGAAACGATGCCGATGAGCAGCGCGAAAAAGCTCGCTGGTAGCGTCATGAGGCCGAGTGCATCGGCGATGGGGCTTGCCGGCAGCCAAGTGACGAGCGCCAGGCCCAGCACGGTGAGAACGCACAGCGCGGGCGCGGCGTGGTCGCGCGGGCTCGGCAGGCGCGGGGAGCGCAGCATGTGGATCACGAGCGTCTGCGACCACATGGACTCGACAAACCAGCCACTCTGGAAGAGCGCCGCAAAGGTCGCCATACCCGCGACGTCGCCCGCGGCGGCAAGCTCGGACCAGCTTGCGCCCACGGCGGCGGGGCACACCACAAAGAAGAGCGCGGCGAAGGTCACGATGTCAAACAGCGAGCTCACGGGGCCCAGCTCGAGCATAAAGCCCTTGATGGACGCAGCGTCCCAAGCGCGCGGGCGGGCAGTCCAGGCGTTGTCGACGGTGTCCCACGGCAGTGCGATGCACACGATCTCGTAGACCAGCGACAGCAGCACCAGCTGCAGAGCGCTCATGGGCAAAAACGGCAAGAACAGGCTCGCGGCGGTTACGGACAGCACGTTGCCAAAGTTGGAGCTCACCGTGGTCTTGAGGTACTTGAGCAGGTTGCCGTAGGTGCGGCGGCCTTCGATGATGCCGCGCTCGAGCACGCCCAGGTCCTTTTGGAGCAAGATGATATCGGCGGATTCCTTGGCGATATCGACGGCGGAGTCGACCGAGATGCCGCAGTCGCTCGCACGCATCGCGGCGGCGTCGTTGATGCCGTCGCCCATAAAGCCCACGGTGTGGCCGAGCAACTCGCGTATGACGCGCACCAGGCGCGCCTTCTGCAGCGGCGAGAGCTTGGCGAAGAGGTGGGTGTTCTCGGCGCGCTCGGCAAGCTCGGCGTCGTCGAGCGCATCGATCTCGGAGCCCAGCAAGACGTTGCTCGCGTCGATGCCGATCTGCTCGCAGACGGTGGCGGCGACACGGTCATTGTCGCCGGTCAGGACCTTAACGGCGACGCCCTTGGCCTCGAGGGTGGCGACGGCGCCCGCGGCACTTGCTTTGGGCGGATCGAGGAAGGCCAAAAAGCCCATCAGCACCATGTCGCACTCGTCGGCGATGCCAAACTCGCCCACGCAGCGCGGATTGGTTTTCTGCGCCACGGCAATCACGCGCAGGCCCTCGGCGTTGAGCCCGGCTACCTGCTTGCGAATCTGGGCGAGCTTATCTTTGGTAAGCGGCTGGGCGGCACCATCGACCTCGACAAAGGAGCAGATCTCGAGCATTTCCTCGGCAGCTCCCTTGGTGACCATCTGGGTTTTGCCTTGGGCGTCGGCGACAGCTACGCTCAGACGACGGCGCGAGAAATCGAAGGGCACCTCGTCGACCTTGGTATAGCGGTCGCGCAGGCTCTGGCCCAGCATGGAATCGGGTGCTGCGGCCGAGGGCGTCACATCGGCGCGGTCGATGACGGCCAGGTCGATAAGGTTCTTGAGGCCGGTCTGGAAGAAGCTGTTCAAAAACGCATGGCGCAGCACGCGTGCGTCTTCGTTGCCATCGGTGTTGAGATAACGCTCGAGCACGATGCGGTCTTCGGTGAGGGTGCCGGTCTTGTCGCAGCACAGGACGTCCATCGCGCCCAGGTTTTGGATTGCTGGCAGCTCCTTGACGATAACCTGGCGACGGGCGAGGTCCTTGGCGCCCTGCGACAGGCTCGTGGTCACGATGACGGGAAGCATCTGCGGCGTGATGCCCACGGCCACGCTCGTGGCGAACAACAGCGCATCGATGACGTTGCCCTTGGTGGCGGCGTTGATGGCAAAGACGGCTGGCGCCATAACGAGCATGAGGCGTACGAGCAACATGGAGACGCTCGAGACGCCGCGGTCAAACGCGCTCTTCTCGCCGCGCCCGTTGAGCATCTTGGCGATGCCGCCCAGGTAAGTGTCCGAGCCGGTGGCAACGACGAGCGCCATGGCGGTGCCGTTTTGCACGGAGGTGCCGGTAAAGACGATGTTCTTGCAGGCAGAGAGCGGCAGCGCGGAGCTGTCGGCACCCTCGACGACCGCGGCAGCAACGGTCTTCTCGACGGCCTCGCTCTCGCCGGTGAGCGCGGACTCGATCACAAACAGGTCGCGCGCGGTGATGATGCGGGCATCGGCCGGCACCATGTCGCCGGCAGAGAGGCGGATCGCATCGCCGGGGACGAGCTCGTCGAAGGGGATCTCGACGCGCTCACCGTCGCGCAGAGCGGTGCAAGTGTTGGAGACCAGGTCCTTGAGGGCCTCGGTCGCATTGCCGCTGCGGGCTTCTTGGATAAACTTCATACCGCCCGATACCAGCAACATGATGCCGATGACGATGACCGTGGAGGGGTCGCGCTGCGGTTCGGGCACGGCGAGCACGTCGATGTAGAGCGAGACCAGCGCGAGAGCGGCGAGGATGCCGGCGAAGGGGTCGATGAAGGCGTCGGCGATACGGCGGGCGAGTGTCTTGGTCGGCGCCTCGATGGTGTTGGGGCCGGAGGCGTCCAGGCGCTCGGTTGCCTGCTCGGCGGTGAGGCCGTTTGCCGTGGCGTCAAGCAGTACGAGAGTGTCCTCAGCACAATGGGTGGCGGCGAATATGGTGTTCTTGGACAGGCCGGCGTGGGCGGCAGGGCGCGCCGTGCGGCGGCGCTTGGAGATAGCTTCGAGTACCGTAGCGGTTTTGAGCATCAGCATAGGGTCCTCCTTGTTGAAGGGAGTTAGCGTACGTGTCGTATTTGCTTCAAAAAACCTAGATGTCGCTCACGTCAAGCTCGCGAACCGCCACAAAGGGGACGGGCACCTTTGTGGCGGTTTTGACGATCGGCTGTTGGCGCTTATGCGTGTGCGGAATCCTCGCGGCGTGCCGAGGGCGACATGCAGGTTTTTCGACTATGACTGCCTTCCATGGCACACCTCCTTAAGGCCGGGCGCGGCGCGCTTTGGGTATCTCGTACCCGTTTTAATCCGCCCGTATTTTTGATGAGGGGGTTTGCCGTGTCAACCCCAATGTTTGGAAAACCATTGCCCCTGACAAAGCCTTTACAGAATGCCGAGGCCCCAAAGCGCGCCCGCAACGCGCCCCGCCTGCGCTAAACTGGAAGGCACGTACGCGATTACGAGAGGAGCCCGCATGGAGGCTTACAAGCAAGAGTTCATCAAGTTCATGGTTGAGTCCGACGTTCTTAAATTCGGCAGCTTTACGCTCAAGAGCGGCCGTCAGTCCCCGTTCTTTATGAACGCCGGCGCTTACGTGACGGGCTACCAGCTCAAGAAGCTGGGCGAGTATTACGCCCAGGCAATTCACGATAACTTTGGTGACGACTTTGACGTGCTGTTTGGACCGGCCTACAAGGGCATTCCCCTGGCCGTCGTGACCGCCATTGCCTACCACGAGCTGTATGGCAAGGAGGTCAAGTACTGCTGCGACCGCAAGGAGGCCAAGGACCACGGCGCCGACAAGGGCAACCTGCTGGGCTACAAGCCCCAGGACGGCGACCGCGTGGTCATGGTCGAGGACGTCACCACCAGCGGTAAGTCCATCGACGAGACTTATCCCAAGGTCAAGGCTGCTGCCGATGTCGAGATCAAGGGCCTCATCGTGTCCCTCAACCGCATGGAGGTCGGTAAGGGTGGCGTGACCACCGCTCAGAAGGAGATCGAGGCTAAGTACGGTTTCCCCGTCGCGAGCATCGTCTCCATGGCCGAGGTCGTCGAGACCCTCTACAACCACGAGATCGACGGCAAGGTTGTCATCGACGACGAGCTCAAGACCGCCATCGACGCCTACTACGAGCAGTACGGAGTTCGTTAGTTACGCGGTTCTACGAACCGCGTAACGGCTCGACGCTGCAAACGCCCCTAGGCGGCAATCTGACGTTCAATCGTCGGTCGCGTACCGAAGTACGCTTCCCTCCTCTTTCACGTCACCTTGCTCGCTTAGGGGCGTTTTCGCTGACTTATGCTCAACCTGCGGCGGGCACTCATTGGGGACAGACTTAAATGACCGCCCACGAAAATGAGAGTGGATAATCTCCCGTTTTTGGCCTGTTTGCGGGCTCAAAGTGGGAGATTATCCACTCTCGTCATTTGAGTGTCCAAAAATCCTCTCTCGTTTTATTTGAGCCCAGGTAGGCGGGTGTAGGGAAACGATTGCTCGAGGAACTCGGAGCAGCGGGCGTAATCTTTGGCAAAGTAGCTGCTGTAGAGCGAATCGAGCACATATTGCGCGGCGATATGGCTGGCAAACTTCGTGATGCGGTGCGTCATGCTCTCGTGATCGCTCACCGTAAGGTAGGCGGCAAAGCCGGGGTGAATGCGCGCGCAATAAGGCGTGCCGATGACGATGACCGGGACATGCCGGCTGCTGAGGATCGGCAAGATTTTCTTGAGGTTGGGCGCAAGGCCGCTGTAGGAGATAACGATCGCCGCGCGGTCTGAATCCGAGGCAAGCGCCGTGCGCACCTGGGCCTCGACACTGTCGTGGCACGTCGCGCTTTTACCGGCCGAGAGCAGGCGGTCGCGGAACATCCCCGCTGGATAGAGGTTGTGCGAGCCCGTGTAGATGTCGACCTGTCGGGCGTTCGCGATGAGCTTGGCGGCGTGGTCAAGCTGCGTGGGGTCGAGCAGCTCCTGTGTTTCGGTCAGCGTGGTCTGGTAGAGTTCCTCCATGCGCTCCATAACCTGCGCAGGCGTGGAAGTGGCATCGAAGGGAAAGTTGATGTCAACGTCGCGCCGATTGCCCGCCTCGGTTGCCAAGCGAATAAGCTCGACCTTGAGGTCCTTGAAGCCCTCGAGGCCGAGCTTTTTGCAAAACCGGTGCACGCTCGCGACCGAAACGTTGGTGCGCGCGGCAAATTCCTTAATCGAAAGCCCGCGGATGTCCTCGCTGATGGCAAGGGCTGCAATGCCAAGCTGTTGCTCGGTGGGGGTGAGGCCCTGCGCCTCGGTGATCCTGCGTTTGATATCCATGCGAACTCCCACACTCGCCAAACCTGCCAAAAAGGGACAGGTTTATTTTGGCACGTTTCGGCCGGTATCAGGAAGTGTCAGGGACGGGGCGGCGGCAGTCCGTGGGCGCGAAAAGAAGTGTCGGGTTTGGCGCGCCCGCTTCTGCCCGTCCCGCGCGTGGGCGATACTCGGCTTATCGACCCGCGATGCAAAGGAGATGCTCATCCCACGAGCACTACCGGGAAGGGCTTGCGATTCGAGCCCTCGCCTTAGTATTTTGGCCATTTAGCACTATAATCACCGTAGGCATGCGCATAACGTTGCGCTTAATCAAGAGGAGAAAACGTATGGGTCTGTTTGACATGTTCAAGAAGAAGGCTGAGCCCGCGGCTGCCGCTGCTCCGTCCTCCATCTCTGCTTCTGCCGGCGCCGACGTGCTGTGCTCGCCCGTCAAGGGCAAGGTCATCAAGATGGCCGACGTGCCCGATCCCGTCTTTGGCGGCGAGGTCCTGGGCAAGGGCTGCGCCGTGTGGCCCGAGGACGATCTGGTCTACGCTCCCTGCGACGGCAAGGTGACCGTCACCATGGGTCACGCCGTGGGCCTGCAGTCCGATAGCGGCATCGAGGTTCTGGTGCACGTTGGCGTCGATACCGTCAACATGAACGGCGATGGCTTCGAGGGCTTCGTCAAGGCCGATGACGTCGTAAAGGCTGGCCAGCCCATGCTCAAGATCGACCGCGCCAAGATCGCCGCTGCCGGCTACAAGGACTGCGTCGTCGTGGCCGTGTCCAACACCGCCGAGTTTGCCGATGTCGAACTCGCCGTCGAGGTCGACTCCGCTGTCGCCGCCGGTGACGCCATCGTTAAGGTCGTCCGCAAGTAAACTGCGACATCCAAAGGATGTGCAAAGGTGGTCGGGTTTTCCGGCCACCTTTTTTATTGCACCGCGGGGAAGCGTTTTATTGCACGTTGGGCGGGCTTGCAAACCGTTCGGACGCTAAAACGAACCGACCGCGCCTTCGTGCCGTCGAGGGTGTTAATAAGTGGATAGTATGGGCTTACTTATTACAACGTGCGCCGCGTCTGGGAAGCGCGGTGCCGCTCATTGGGAGGAACAACATGAAAAAGAAGCTGCTGCTTGCGCCCCTCATGGCCGTCTTGGTTGCATGCGTGGTCGTGCTTTCCGGCTGTGGAGGTCCTTCGGTTGAGGAGCTCATCACCGAGGATCTTACGACGCAGTTTGACGAGGTCAAGAACGGTGGCGACGACTTCCTCTCTGGTCTGGAGGAGGCTTCGGGCGATGAGTTCGAGCAGTTGGGTATCGATCCCAAGGAGTATGCCAAGACCTATCTCGAGGGCTTTGACTACAAGATCGGCGACGTGACGGTCGACGAGGACAAGGGCGTCGCGACCGCCGAGGTCTCTATCACATGCAAGTCCATGAACAAGATCGTCGAGGACTTCTCCACCCAGTATCAGGAGAAGGTCGCTGCGCTTGACACGGTTCCTTCCGATGACGAGCTGTACAAGATGGCCGGTCAGGTTATGGTCGATGTGACCAAGGCCACCGAGCCCAGGAAGACCACGGTTATCTTCAAGTACACCTGCAACGACGATGGCGAGTGGTCTGCCGACGACTCCGTCAACTCCGAGATGATGGATGCAATGCTGAGCTAGTTCGTTGCGGCGTTTTACCAAACGCCGCAACTGCTCGACGCTGCAAGCCCGCCAGAGCGGCAATCTGCCTTTCAACTTCGGCGGCAT
>JAHYYL010000061.1 GCA_019424965.1 Collinsella sp. | reverse complement strand
TCCGCACATGTACGGATGAATGTGGGAGGTGTTCGGATAAAGTTGATAATCAAGGCTCTATACACACCCAAAAACTCATCCAACATTAATCTTGGCTCAAGAATCGCTTAATCTATAACCTGCACTATAGAGTTCGACCAAGGGCGGGCGGCACCGCGCAACGCAGGCCGACGAACGCAACGCTCGCGCCCGGGCAGGTCGCCCGGCGTCGCGCCCATCGAACGAAAGGACAGGTCATGGACGACCTCGAAAAAGTTGAAACCATCCGCACCAAGTGCAACGTGAGTTACACCGATGCCAAGGCGGCGCTCGACGCTGCCGACGGCAACGTTTTGGATGCCATCATTTGGCTCGAGTCGCAGGGCAAGACCCAGACCACGTCGGCGCATGCCGCCACCGAGTCCGCGCCAGTCGATGAGCCCTCGGCCGAGATGGTCGCCGCGCAGGCAGCCTACGAAAAGTCGAGTGAAAAGACCGACTTCTCCAAGAAGATGGACAGCGTGTGGGAGTACCTCAAAAAGCTCTTCCGCCTGAGTCTGGACACCAAGTTTATCGCCACGCGCCGCGATGCGATCATCCTCAACATCCCCATCCTGATTCCCATCGTCGCGCTGTTTGCCTGGGGCGCCACGATATGGCTGATGCTGATTGGCCTGTTCTTTGGCATGCGCTACCGCATCGACAGCGACGGCGACGTGCCCGGCAGCATCAACAACCTTATGGATAGCGCTGCTAACGCCGCGGACGACATCAAGCAAAATCTCAACGACGACAAGTAATCGCAGACGGGGGCACGCATGGCACGAATCCTGATCGTAGAGGACGAGGAGAAAATCGCCCGCTTTGTGACACTCGAGCTGGAGCACGAGGGCTACCAGGTGGAGCACGCCGCCGACGGACGCACCGCCGTTGACCTGGCGTTGGAGCGCGACTACGATCTGATTCTGCTCGATGTACTGTTGCCGCAGCTCAACGGCATGGAGGTCTTGCGACGTGTCCGCAAGCACAAGGATGTGCCGGTGATTATGGTCACCGCGCGCGATGCCGTGATGGACAAGGTGGCCGGGCTCGATGCCGGCGCCGACGATTACCTGACCAAGCCATTTGCGATTGAGGAGCTGTTCGCACGGATCCGCGTGGCACTGAAGCGCTCGGAGGCCGTGCGGGCGGCTTCGGGCGTTGGCGGCGCCGGTACTGGGGCGGGCGCGGCAGGCGGCGCGGGCGCCGGTATCGCCACAATGTCCCCGGCAACCGACACGACCCAGACCGCTGCCACGCCCTCCCACGCCGCGCTTACCGTTGACTCGGTTGCGCTCGACCCCGACCGCCGCGAAGTCACGGTCGGCGGCTCGCCCATCGCGCTCACGGCCCGCGAGTTCGATGTCCTCGCCCTGCTTATGGCGCATGCCGAGACCGTACTCACGCGCGAGCGCATCGCGCACGAGGCGCTGGGCTACGACTACGTAGGCGACACCAACAACGTCGACGTGCACATCGCGCACCTGCGCGCCAAGATCGAGGACGCCGGCGGCGCCCGCATCATCCAGACCGTGCGCGGGGTGGGCTATGTCTGCCGTGCGTAACGCCGAGGTCAAGCGCGTCACCTCCATCGCCCGCGCCATCAACTGGAGCTATATGTGGCGCCGCTTGATGAGCCACATCTGGCTCGATCTGTTACTGTTGGTTATTGCGGCGGCGATCCTCGTCTATGGATACAACCAGACGCTGCCCGATGGCGCGTTTACCGCGGGATGGATCCCCGGCGCCGCCGTTCGCAGCATGTCGCTGACGCCCGCGCGCGGCTGGGACCTGACAACGCTCACCTATACCGTCGAGCTTGCGCGTACCACCATGACTTTCCCCCTCGCGCAGGACCTCGTCACGCTATGGCCTCTCTACCTTGTCGTTGTGGGTTGGCAGGTCATCAGCGTGCTCAACATGCTCGGCGGCGCCCGCCGCGTGCGCCGCACCATGGCGCCGCTCAACGATCTGGCCCTGCGCGTGGACGAACTCGGCCGCATGCAGCTCTCCGGCGGCAAGATGGAAACGCTGGAGCAGGCCATCGAGCGCGCAAGCGTCGACTCGCCGAGCGTCACCACCGGCGACGCCGACCTGGCAAGCATCGAGGTCGCGCTCAACCGCCTGCTGCGCCAGATGCAAGAGGCCAAGCTGCAGCAGATGCGCTTTGTCAACGACGCGAGCCACGAGCTGCGCACGCCCATCGCGGTGATTCAGGGCTACGTGAACATGCTCGACCGCTGGGGCAAAGACGACCCGGACGTGCTGGCAGAATCCATCGCGTCCCTCAAGGCCGAAAGCGAGCACATGCAGGAGCTCGTGGAACAGCTGCTGTTTTTGGCACGCGGCGATGCCGGGCGCACGGTCCTGCGGCGTGCGCATACCAACCTGGCCGCACTGGTCGGCGAGGTATGCGAAGAATCACAGATGATCGATACCGAGCACACGTATCGGCTGGCGTACGACACCACGCTTGCCAACGACCCGCGCTGCGACGCATCTGTCGACGTGGCGCTCGTGAAGCAGGCTCTGCGCGTGATCGTGCAGAACGCCGCCAAGTATTCGGACGCAGGCACGACCGTCACATTTGGCATAACGCCCGATGCGGGCATGGGCACGATCGACATAGCCGTTGAGGACGAGGGCATCGGCATGAACCAGGAGTCCGCAGCCCACGCGTTTGAACGGTTCTACCGAGCCGATAACGCACGCGATGCCGGCGCGCAGGGCTCGGGTCTGGGGCTTGCCATTGCCAAGTGGATCGTCGACAGCCATGGCGGTGTCATCGGCGTGACCTCAGTCGAGGGCGTCGGCAGCCGCTTTACGATTCGCCTGCCGCGGTAGGGGCGTCTCTCACGAATCGAAGGTGAATGCTTTTCCGCGAAGTGAACGACCTATTTTGGACCCCCGAAGCATCCACACTTTTTG
>JAHYYL010000060.1 GCA_019424965.1 Collinsella sp. | reverse complement strand
GTCACCACAACGCCGGCCTTCTCCATAAGCTCCTCGCAAAACGCCATGGAATCGGTGCGACCACCGGGAAGCTTGGCCCACACGAACATAGAGCCATGCGCGTTGGGACGCTCCCAGCCCAGACCCTCAAGACCGTCGCACAGGGCATCACGGCGCTCCTGGTACTTCAGACGCTGCGCCTCGACCTCATCGCGCGGACCGTTCAGACAGGCTATAGCAGCCTTCTGGATCGGGAAGAACATGCCAAAGTCGATCTGGCTGCGCAGCTTGGCAAAGGCAGAGACCACATCCTCGCGGCCGACCAAAAAGCCGATGCGGGCACCAGTGACGTTAAACGACTTGGAGAGCGAGAAAAACTCCACGCCCACCTCGAGCGCACCGGGATACTGCAAGAAGCTGCCGCCCGGCTCACCGTCAAACACGATATCGGAGTATGCATTGTCGTGAACAATGAGCAGGTCGTGCTCGCGGGCGAAGGCGATGATCTCCTCGTAGACCTCGGGCGTGCCCACCGAGCCCACCGGGTTGGCGGGCAGCGATACGATCATATACTTGGCACGATCGGCCACCTCGGGATCGATACCCGCCACATAGGGCAGGTAATTATGCTCGGCAACCAGCGGATAGTACTCGAGCTTGGCATCGGCAATCTTCGCACCCGCCTCAAAGACCGGGTAGCACGGATCGGGAACCAGGATGGTGTCACCCGGATCGAGCAGGGCCAGGCCCAAATGGCCCACGCCCTCCTGCGTGCCGTTGCACGACTGCACCATGGACGGTGTAATGCCCGAAACGCCAAAGCGACGCTCATAGTAATCGCACACGGCTTGTTTGAGTTCAGGCAGGTCGCGCAGGG
This sequence comes from Collinsella sp., assembly GCA_019424965.1. Taxonomy (GTDB): domain Bacteria; phylum Actinomycetota; class Coriobacteriia; order Coriobacteriales; family Coriobacteriaceae; genus Collinsella. The sequence continues at coordinate 2,757 of JAHYYL010000060.1, read as the reverse complement.
CATACTTCCACATCTCGGGATCTTGGGCTGCTTGCGTGAGCGCCTCGACCACGTGGTCGTACGGCTTAAAGTCGGGCGTGCCCACGCTCATGTTGTAAATGGTCTTGCCCTGGGCCTTCAGCGCGAGAAGCTTGTTGTTGAGCGAGGCGAAGACCTCCGCGCCAAAGCGGTCGAGACGCTGCGATGCCTGCATGGTGCCACCTTCCGATATAAAAACGCGGCGCTCCGACAAGAGCGCCGCGCGATACGGGCCATCAGATTGCAAAAGTGTAACGCTTGCAACCCCCGTATTGGTTCAATTTAGCCAACCTTAGTCAACTGGATTGAGCGCGTCGATCTGCGCGAGCCACAGACGCGAGCTGGCGTCACTCGGCATACGCCAATCGCCGCGCGGGCTGAGCGTCACCGAGCCCACCTTGGGACCATCGGGCAGGCAGCTGCGCTTGAACTGCTGGGCAAAGAAGCGACGATAGAACGTACGCAGCCACGTGTGGACGGTCTTGGCGTCGTAGACGTCCTCGAAGCTCTTGAGCGCCATGCGGTAGATCTTGCCCGGCTCAAAGCCAAAACGCAGCAGGTTGTAGAGGAAGTAGTCGTGCAACTCGTACGGGCCCACCAAATCCTCAGTCTTCTGCGCAATCTCGCCGTCGCCCGTGGGCGGCAGAAGCTCAGGGGACACCGGCGTATCGAGGATGTCGAGCAAGACCTCGGCAATACGCCCGCCAAAGACATCAGCCGCATAGCGCACCAGATGACGCACAAGCGTCTTGGGCACGCTCGCATTGACGGCGTACATGCTCATGTGGTCGCCGTTATAGGTAGCCCAGCCGAGCGCCAGCTCCGACAGATCGCCCGTACCGATGACAAAACCGCCAGCCTGGTTGGCCAGATCCATCAGAATCTGCGTGCGCTCGCGAGCCTGGCTGTTCTCGTAGGTCACGTCCTGCACGGCCGGATCGTGCTCAATGTCCTTGAAGTGCTGCTCCACAGCCGCGTGGATCGAAACCTCGCGGAAGCTCACGCCCAGGTCGCGGGCGAGCGACTCGGCATTCGACTTGGTGCGGTGCGTCGTGCCAAAGCCGGGCATGGAGACCGCCGTGATACCCGTGCGCGGCAGCCCCAGTGCATCGAAAGCACGCACAGTCACAAGCAGCGCCAGCGTGGAGTCCAAGCCGCCCGAAAGACCGATAACAGCCGCCTTGGTGCCCGTGTGGGCAAGGCGTGTCTTGAGGCCCGCAGTCTGCAGATTGAGAATAGTCTCGCAACGCTCGGCCAGATCACCGTGGTCGGCCGGCACAAAGGGCGCGCGCGGGAAAACGCGGTCGATATCGCAGGCATCGCGCAGAACAGGCTCTTTGGCCAGCACGCCCTCAAACGAAAACTCAACGGTCGTGGCCTCCAGCGCATCGTCCGCGCGTGTCCACGTCGTCGAGCGACGGCGCTCGGCAACCAGGCGGTCAAGATCGACGTCGGCGATGGCCATATCGCAAGTGAGGAGCTTCGTCGCGGCGAGCTTCGAACCGTTTTCGTAGACGAGGTTCTCGCCCGCAAAGACCATATCGGTCGTGGACTCGCCCTCGCTCGCATCCGCGTAGGCATAGGCGCAGTACAGGCGCGCGCTTTGGTTAGAGATAAGGCTGCGGCGGTAATCTGCCTTACCGATGATCTCATCCGAGGCCGACGGGTTGAGAATCACCGTCGCACCGGCAAGCGCCATCTCGGTCGAAGGGGGTGCCGGCACCCACAGGTCCTCACAGACTTCAACGCCCAGCACCAGGTCCTCGGCGTCCTCATCGCAGCAGCGGTAGACAAGCCCCGAACCCAGCGGGACCGGACCCTGACCGGCAAATTCAACCCACACGGGATCCGCAGGCGCCGGAGCAAACCAGCGGCGCTCATAGAACTCACCGTAGTTGGGCAAATATTTCTTAGCCGTAAGACCCAAAAGCTCGCCCGCACAGCACACGGCAGCGCAGTTGTAGATATTCTCGGCAACTGCAACGGGAAGACCGATGGTAAAGACGATCAGCAGCTCACGAGTCTCGTCGAGGATATGCACCAGCGCAGCCTCGCAGGCATGCAGCAGTGTGCGGTTATGGAACAGATCGGCCGCGGTATAGCCGGTCAGGTTAAGCTCGGGCAACACCAACGCGCGAATGCCGCGCTCGGCAGCTCTGCGAACAGCTGCCAGCGCAACCTCGGCATTACCCTCGACATCTGCCACGCGAATCTGCGGCGAAGCCGCCGCCATACGCAAAAAGCCATCGTTCTTATTAGCCGAAACGCAGCATTGCCTTGTTGATCTGGACACTGGAGGCCCCTTCTACCCTGAGATTCAGTCTAACGGACGTTCACATATCTCTAACTAGCCAAAGCAACCTCCCAGTTTACTGAGACGCCAACCTGTGCTAAGAGCATGAATTCCAAAAATATCTTTAATTAAAAAAGGAGAAATCGATAATCGACTTCTCCTTTAAGCGAGGCAAGTTAATTCCGAAACTAATGGCAGAATTTATCCATGTAGTCCTCAAAGTCGAACACTTCTACCACGACGCCCTCTTCCTGAGACTCTTTCAGTTGCTCCAAGAGATCTTTGTTAATAACGTCCATGCAGAAACCTCCTCTATCTAATCAATTGTAGTATATCTGCTTTCATGCAATTATCAACCAACTTGTTTAATTGCTCCTCGTTTGTCGATAGTCCCTTGATTCTCATTTTCATTGCAACAGCCTCAGGACTCAGCGCAACGCGTTGCG
>JAHYYL010000059.1 GCA_019424965.1 Collinsella sp. | reverse complement strand
GGACGATTATCGAAGCGCCATTACGCCCAACACGGCGATGATCTTGAAAGTTCATCCTTCTAATTACCGTATCGAGGGCTTCCACGAGGAGGTTTCCGCGGCGGAGCTTTCCGCGCTGGCGCATGAGCACGGGCTGTTGCTGTACGAGGATCAGGGCTCGGGCGCTTTGCTTGCAGACGGGGTGCTCGCCGATGCGGGGGAGAAGCCCACGTCCGCCTCGCTTTGCGCCGGCGTTGACGTCGTCTCGTGCTCGGGTGACAAGCTGCTCGGCGCCTCGCAGGCAGGCATTATTCTCGGCAGCGCCCAGGCAATCGCCGCCTGTGCCTCGCATCCTCTTATGCGCGCGCTTCGCCCTGGCAAGCTCACGCTCGCGGCGCTCGAGGCCACTTTGCGACTGTATGTGACCGGTCCCGATGCGGCGCATCGGGAGATCCCGGTACTCAACATGCTTTCCGGCGCGCCGGCTCCGCTCGAGCGCCAGGCCAAGCGCCTGCACGACCGCATGCTGCGCAAGCTTCGCGAGGCTCAGTGCGAGGAGGCCGTGGAGCTGCAGGTTGTCGAGGGCGCCTCTACTCCCGGCGGCGGATCGCTGCCGACTGTCGAGCTCCCTACATTTTGCGTTGCCGTCTGCCCCGTCGATGGGCGCCTATCTGCCGATGGCCTAAAGCGCGCTTTGGTTCAGGAGCCCGATACGCCGGTTGTGACGCGCGTGCGACACGACCAGGTACTGTTTGACGTTCGCACGCTTTTGCGCGACACCGACCTTGACCTGTGTGCGTCTGCGTTGGTGGATGCCGTGCGGGCGGGTTTGCGTTGATGACCGCGCTTGAGCTTGTCGAGTGTCCCGTTGTCGTTGGAACAGCAGGACACGTTGACCACGGAAAGTCGGCCCTTATCGAGGCGCTGACCGGCAAAAATCCCGACCGTCTGGAGGTCGAACGGCGCCGAGGCATGACCACTGAGCTCGGCTTTGGCGAGCTCGAGCTTCCCAGCGGCAAGCTTATCGGCTTGGTTGACGTGCCCGGGCATGCGCACTACCTGCGCGCGATGGTACAGGGTGCCACCGGCGTGGACGTTGCGTTGCTGGTGGTTTCTGCCGTTGAGGGCGTGATGCCGCAGACGCGAGAGCACGTGTACGTGTTGGAGCTGTTGGGCGTGAGGCACCTCGTGGTGGCGCTCACGATGCGCGATCTGGCCGATGACGAGACGGCGGAGCTCGCCGAGCTCGACGTGATGGACTTCCTCAGCGATACCGTCTTTGCCGATGCGCCCGTGGTGCCTGTTTCCTCGCGCACGGGCGTGGGCATCGAGGACGTTCGCCTTGCCCTCGATGCCGCCATCGACTCTTTCCTGGCCGATGCCGCATCCCGCCCGGTGCGCCCCGGTCTGGCCCCGCGCCTGCCCATCGACCGCTGCTTCACCATCAAGGGATCCGGGACGGTCGTCACGGGCACGCTTCACGATGCCCCCGTAGCGGTGGGCGACGAGCTCGTCTCATGTCCCGCGGGCGTGCGCTGCCGCGTGCGCGCGATTCAGGTGCATGGTGATACTCCTCGGGCGTTGCCCGGACAGCGCGCGGCGCTCAACATCGTGGGCGATGGTGCGGGCGACCTTCCGCGTGGCGAGGTCCTCTGCGGGTCTGGTGCCGAGGGCTCGACGCTCAGGCTCATCGCCCGCTTCACGTATCTGGGGCGCGAGGGCACCAAGCCCGCGCCCTTCGAGTCCGGTACGCGCGTGCATGTGATGGCGGGCACGGCGGAGGTCCTCGGCCGAATCATGCTCATGGAGGGTGAGGGTCCTATTGAGGCTGGCGAGACCCGCATCGTGCAGGTCCGTCTGGAGGAGCGCCTTCCCGTGCGATCGGGCGACGGCCTCATTGTGCTCGCGTTCTCGCCGGTGGTGCTTATCGGCGGCGGTCGTGTTCTTCTTTCGCGGTGTCGCCGCTCGCGCGTCCTCTCCGCGGGCGAGTGCGCGCTGCTCGGGGCCCTGGATGCCGACGACCGCGCCGCCGCCGTTGCCGCATGGTTGGGGCTGCAGCGCCTGCCCGTGCCTGGCGCGGCCGCAGCCCGTGCTCTCGATCTTTCGGGTGCCGAGGCGGCTGCGCTCCTGCACGGGGCGGTTTCCTCGGGTGACGCCGTGGCGCTTCGTGCCGAGCGCTCGACCGAGGAGCTCTATGCCGCCCCCGCTGTGCTCGATGCCGCCCTCGCCACGCTCTCCGTCACGCTGGCCGCCATGCACGGGGCCGCGCCCAAGCAGACGGGTTTCACGCCGGGCGAGGTCGCGCATGCCGCCTGGCCGACAGCGGGCGAAGACGTCGCGTCCGCGCTCGTTCTCGAGGGCTGTGCGCGCGGCGTGTGCACCGTCGACGGTGCCGAGGTGTTCGACCCGCACTCTGCCGCTGCGGCGATACGTGTGGTGCGCGAGGCGAGCCAGCGCATCGTGGCCGCCCTCGACGAGGCGGGTCTCGGTGCGGCGACGCTGCCCGAGGTGGGTGAGCGTCTGCAGCTCGATCGCGACACCATGACGCGTGCCCTGCGCGAGCTTTCGCTCAACCGCGCGATCGTTAAGATCGAACGCGACGTTGCCCTGTCCGCCGCCGCGGATGCTCATGCGCACGAGCTTGTTGCCGCCGCTATCGAGGCTGCCGGCGGTGCTGCCACCACGAGCGTGCTGCGTGAGGCCCTGGGCGTGTCGCGCAAGCGTGCCATCAGCATCCTGGAGCATCTGGATGCGGTGCGTTTTACGGTGCTCGACAAAGAGGCCGGCGGCCTCAGATCGCTTCGCTAGGGGCCGCCGTATCACTGTCCGCCACAAAACCTGCCTATCTACTACGTTTAAGTGACTACCCTCGACCATTTCAAAAACCGCAAAAACAAAACCGCAGGTAGACGGCTTGCCGATGCTACGAAAAAGCGGGTATGGTCAACCCCTGCAGGTTAAACATAGTAGATGGGCCGTTTTCGTGGCGCGACACTGTGCGTTTGGTAAAATACCGCCACGTTTGGGAACGGATGGGCTCCGGTGGGCCCCGCGGTCCTCAAAACCGTTGTGAGGCGTGCAAAACGTCTTGGATGTGTTCGATTCACATACGTTCCCGCCAACGCATCCTGCCAACCACCACAAAGGTGCCTGTCCTCTTTGTGGTGGTATGGACCATGTGGACGAAACAGCTTCGAAACACGCGATTTGTACGTCGGGTGCTCAAAAACGCTTCTACCTGCATCGTAATCAAAACGAAACATCTGCTCGTCGGCTTATGCGAAACTTTGCTGCAACAGTGCGATATTATCCATACTCGATAAAGCTCGCGGCGCATGGGGCGCCGCGAACGACACCTTTCTTTTCCATCAATTGGAGGAAGCATGAGCTACACGCAGAAAGTTCTCGACGAGCTCAAGGCCCGCTATCCCGAGCAGCCTGAGTTCATCCAGGCCGCGACCGAGATCCTCGGCACCATCCAGCCGGCGCTCGACGCCCATCCCGAGTACGAGGAGGCCGCCCTGCTTGAGCGCCTCGTCGAGCCCGAGCGCATCGTTATGTTCCGTGTCCCCTGGGTCGATGACCAGGGCAAGGTCCAGGTCAACCGCGGCTACCGCGTCGAGTTCAACTCTGCCATTGGACCCTACAAGGGCGGCCTGCGCTTTAACCCGACGGTCACCCTTGGCATGCTCAAGTTCCTGGGCTTGGAGCAGATCCTCAAGAACAGCCTGACCACCCTTCCCATGGGCGGCGGCAAGGGCGGCTCCGACTTTGACCCC
>JAHYYL010000058.1 GCA_019424965.1 Collinsella sp. | reverse complement strand
AACCCGCGACCCCAACCTTGGCAAGGTTGTGCTCTACCAACTGAGCCATGTCCGCATATGTAAAACAAAACGGGCGCCGGAGCGCCCGGATGTTACCTGGAGGCGAAGCCCGGATTCGAACCGGGGGTAAAGGCTTTGCAGGCCTCTGCCTTACCACTTGGCCACTTCGCCGAAAAAGGACCGCTTGAGACGGTCCGGAAATGCAATGGAGCGGACAACGGGGCTCGAACCCGCGACCCCAACCTTGGCAAGGTTGTGCTCTACCAACTGAGCCATGTCCGCTTGCGGGTTATTAATTTACGCGAGTTGTCCAAAAGACGCAAGTACTTTTTTCAAAAAACTTGTCTGCCGCATGTTCTTAGTAGCTAAACGCGCTAAAGCGATTGGCTAGGCACACGATTCCAGCGCTCCGCTAAACAGCTTCACCATCTGCACGCGCGTGCCGGCGCCGTCCGTACGACGAGCAACCTCCACGTTATCGACGAGCATACGCATAAGCTTGATACCACGGCCGCGCTCCTCTGATGCGACCGGTTCGCTCGTTTCATCGATAGAATAGCCGGCACCTCGATCAAGCACCTCAACCACAACGCGATCGCCATAGGCCTGAACCGTCAGGACGCACCCGATACCGCCCGCATGGTCATAGGCATTACCCAGCGCCTCCCCCGACGCCAACGCGACATCGTAGCGCTCGTCACGGCACAACGGAAGCGATTCAAGGAGTTCGGCGATGCGATGTCGGTAGTATGGAAGATTCTCGATACCCTGACGGACCTCGACGCTCTTACTCCAGCGAGGCAGCTCCCCCACCGGAATGGCGGGAATAGACTCCCGTGCCGGCCCCGCGACATGAAGAATATCGACAAGACGGGCAATCTCCAAAAAGCGAACAACTTCACCTGATGCATTGACGAGCGAAAGCAGGCCTTCTCGCCTCATGAGCTCACGAGCGCGCGTAAGCAGGAATGCCAAGCCCGTCGAATCGATAAAGCTAACAGCCTGGCAGTTGATGACGACACGACGCACGCCGCGGCCAATCAAAGCATCCAACCGCCGACGCAGCGCAGGCACCGTGGCGATGTCGATATCGCCTGGTGGCGTCAAAACCGCTATGTCATTCCACTCATTCATACGACCATGGTTCCCCAAAAAAGCCCACTCGATGCATTCGTTTCCCCAACCGTACGGATTCAGCCCACCCAGCGTCGTCTATGAACGACCCCGTAAAAACTCAAGGGACACCAATGCAATGTCATCGTCCAGCGCCGATTCGGTAAATCGGTCGAGCTCGCCCAAGACCTTGCCGCAGATTCCCGATACGCCCTCACCCGAGACAGAGAGCAGAAGGTCACGAAGGCGCTGCTCGCCAAAGAAAGCACCCGAGCGGTCACGTGCTTCGATTGTTCCGTCGGTGTACATAAATAGCATGTCACCAGGAGCGAACGTAAACACGCCTGTCTCGTACACCATGCTCTCAAAGGCACCGATTACCCCCGATTGGCATCCAAGCAGCTCAACCTCTCCCCCACGAACCTCGCCGCCACCCAGCGGCATCGACTCTGGCCTGATGACCATGGTCGGAGGATGGCCCGCCGAACAATACGTTGCACGTCCGGCTTTAAGGTCAATCTTGGCGATAAAGGCCGTCACGAACGTCTCGACCCTCGAAAAGCCCATGAGCATGCTGTTAAGGGAGCGTGCCATGCGGGCCGGTCCAGCGCCCTCCCAGGCATATGCCGTCAGGGCCGTCTTGACGAGCGCGGACATCGATGCAGCCTCAATGCCTTTGCCAGACACATCGCCCAGAATCATGACGGCGCAATCGTCGGGAAGACGGATGAGCGTATAGAAATCGCCGCCGACCAACGCCGAGTTCGTGGCCGACAGGTACACCGAATCGGCGGCGATTCCCGGAACATCCCCCAGGGAATTTCTCATGCCAATCTGGAGGGTCTGAGCGATATGGCGCTCCTCACGCTTTTGAGATTCGCCTTCATAGATCAGTTCAAAGTCATGAGCCAAGTGCACCAAGTAGTCATATTCAAGGTCATCAATCGGCTCTTGGCTACCATCACGAAGCAGCAGCGCGCGCGTCGTCGGGCCCTTCGCAACAGAAGCAGGAACGATCGCGTCGTTACTGTGCTTGCCATCGCCCTCAGAGCGCGGGCGCCCCGCCTCGATGCCGGCGTCGACGTAGAGACCCTGGCAAGGCAGGCCATGCGCCCTAAGCCAGCCTCCCATAGGCATCGATTCGTCAACGCGAGTTATACGGACGTGTTTAAGGTCCTCGGCGCTCGTGCCGCCCAAAACAGATGCCTCAAAGCCATCAGGGCCAGCCCCCAGACGTGCCGCTGGCGCCGTCGTGGAAAAGAAAAGCTTCTCGGGATCGTCCGGCAAAGCAACGCGACTGCCGCCTTCAAAATCTATGACGTAGGAATCCAGACTGGCGTCATACTCAATAGGGCAAAAATGGCAGTTGAGCATATTGCAGATCTCGGACGATACCGCCTGGGTAGCCGCGGCGGAATCGTCTAGAAAGGTAAACAACTCGTCACGCAAGACATTGAGCGAGCGGCCAAGCTCGGCCGTGCGACGGGAGCGAAGGCTCGATGCCATGCCGACCAGCTGGATAGACAGGTAATCGCAAATGACCTCGAGCACATTAACGTCATAGGCGAGCGGTGCCTGAGGGCGTTTCCAACCAACTTCCAGCACGCCAAGGATCTGCGTACCGTAAAAAACGGGAAGACAGATCTCGCTGCGGTACGGAGGCATATCCTGCATGCGCAACAGGTGCTTAGAACGATTGTCCAGATCCATGAACATACCGGAGGCGACCTTATCACCCTCAAGGTCCTGTTGAATCGACAAGCGACAGGCACGCGACTCACGAAGAACATACGTCGGAATGCCAGCGCCATACGGCAAAAACTCAGGCAGGTAGCTGTCGTACAGCTCCTTGGAAACACCGCGAAGCTTAAAGCCGCCGCTCTCAGAAAAATAGATAGCGGCACCCGAAGCACCGAGCGTTCCTACAAGCTGGTTCAAAACGGTATCAAGTAGGCTGGGCAGCTCATCGGAGCCCACGGTACTCATAATGACCGAGAGCGTGCCAGAGAGGCGCTTGTTCGCCACTCTAAGCTCCGAAAGCGCACGCGTGAGTTGCCGGTCGTGAGAATACTGTTCCTCGATACTGTGAAGCGCCACCAGGACACGTGGTGCGCGGCGCCCAACGATGTGTGGAGGCGTTACGGAGCCCGCACGAACCAAGACGGGAATAAAAGAGCCGTCACTCAGCTTGAGCATCAGTTCGTTCTCGGAGCCATCAGTTTCAAATGGCAGACGATGTTCCGTCGCACGTTCAAAAGCGGACGAGTACAGGACGTCTTTAACATCTCCGCCGATGACGTCGGCGCGTTCCTCGCACATCAAACCAAGTAAGCGATTATTCACATGCAGAATGGTTCCGTCGAGCTCGCAGATGATGACAGCATCGCTCGTGATCTCGACTAGTTGGGCAACGTCTGCCCACTCGTTGCGTTCAAGCGTTTCCATCGTGGACCTCACCGTCTATCGGTAACAAAAAAGCCTCCGAAGAGGCTTCTCAAATGCGATGGTGTCGGAGGCGGGACTTGAACCCGCATGACCAAAAAGCGGTCACTAGCACCTCAAGCTAGCGCGTCTGCCAATTCCGCCACTCCGACATGCTATGTTGTTGATTCGCGGTTCGTTTTGTTGGACCCGCGCGTTCAACGAGGAAGATAATAACCTATGATTCGAGAACTGTGCAAGCACTTTTTTCAAAAAAGTTTACGAATTTGTAAATGCGCTGGTAGACGGACCTGTTCGGGCCGGAATGAGGTTGCTTTCCAACGCGTCCTCGGGCATGCGGCATTATTTTGATTCGCGCTTCGCGCTACAAAATAATGCCGCCCCCTGCGGAATGCGTTGGAAAGCAACCTCATTCCGGCCCTAGGAGTATGTACTCCGGGCACAGTTCTCAAATATGTTCTGGGGCTGATATAAATTTAGTGGCTCGGCTTTGCCGAGCCCTTATATAAGGAGGCCGGAGCTTTTGCTCCGGCCTCACTAACTATCCCATTAGATTAAGTGAGCGATCAAGGAATCGCCCCATTACAGTCTGAAGTGGGCCACCGATAAATTTCGATGGCGAGCATTCGGC
>JAHYYL010000057.1 GCA_019424965.1 Collinsella sp. | reverse complement strand
CAAAAAACGTACCCGAACCCTTTCTCGTAAAGAATCGGGTTCGAGTACGAACTGAATGCTGGAGCAATAAAAAACCACCAGAAAGGTGCCCGTCCCCTTTGTGGTGGTTTTGGGTCAGTCCTAGAGCGTGTGGCCGTAAGCGTTGGCGGCCTTGATGGCGGCGGCGAATTTCTCGTCGGTGAAGGGCTCCGGGTTGCCTTGCTTCCATTCGTTGGTGGCGTGCGCGTACTCGCACAGGGCAGGGATATCAGCCTCGGAAAGCCCGACCTGCTCAAGCGTCACGGGCAGGCCCATCTGATTGTTAAAGGCGGCGTAGCGCTCAAGGTTCTCGGTATCGCCCGTATAGGCGAACAGTACCAGCACACCCAGGCTCACGACCTCGCCGTGCAGGTAGGAGCCCTCGCGCGGAATGCTGCAGGAAGCGTTGTAGAACGCGTGCGCCACGCTCGAGTTGTAGTAGTAATCGTTTTGGTTGGTCAGGTTGGAGACGTAGCCCGTGTTGACCACGATATCGAGCGCGATCTGCTTGACGGCTTCGGTCGACAGGTTCTGGCGAACGTCCTCAAGACCCTGCACGCCATAGGTAAACAGCGGCTCGGAGCAGGTGTGTGCGAGCGCCAGGCCAAGACCTGCGGTGTGCTCCAGGTTGCCGGCGCTCGTGGCGTACTCGACCTCGGGCTGCTTGGACAGGGCATCGCCCACGCCCGCCCAGAAGTACTCCGCCGGAGCCTCGGCGATGATCTTGGGGTTGATGAAGATGTGCGCGGGGCGGTTGGGGTACGAATAGCCCTCGAGCGAGCCGTCGTCGTTGTAGACGACGGCAATGGCGGTCGCGGCCGAGCAGTTGGAGCAGATCGTCGGCACCGTAAAGACGATCTTCTTGAGCTCGATGGCCGCCGTCTTCATGGTGTCGAGCGCCTTGCCGCCGCCGCATGCGATAAGCACGTCGGCTTCCTGGCAGGCGGGGGAGTTTACGACCTTGGCGATATTGGCGCGTGTACTGTTGGTACCGTAGACGCGCGTCTCTAGAATCTCGACGTCGGTACCTTCCAGCACAGCTTCGATACCGGGAAGTGCTGCGGCCAGTGCCCGCTTGCCACCGATGATTGCGACCTTGGTCGCTCCGTACTCGGCCAGCGCTCCGGGCAGCTCGTCAAAGCAGTCTTCGCCGACGGTATAATCGCTCATCCCAATCGTGCGCATAGCAACCTTCTTTCGTTCGATAAAGTGCTTACAGGCATTTTGCTCCAAGTGAGTGCTTGCGACCGTGAGAAATTACTAAAGTATGAAACCGATGTTGAGGGTTTTTCGCTGGCGCGGAACGTGCTAGCATACTCCGCATAAGCGTTGATGGGGACGAGTAGTCGGCCATCCGCATGCTACAGAGAGCGGGGAGTGCTGAGAACCCGCGCATGCGACCGATGAAAATCACCCCGGAGCTGCGGTCCCAACGGACGCGTCGTGCAGACACGTCTTAGTAGACATCGCCGAGATGGTCGTCGATACAGACCAGCCGAGTAACGGATGCGAGCGCGCGAATACGCGGGCGAGGGCATCTAAGCTGGGTGGTTAAGCGAAGAGCTTTTGCGGGCACACGGCCCGTTTTGTGGCGCTTCGTCCCAGCTTGTAGGGACGGGCGCTTTTTTGGTGCCCAGAGGGCGTGCGCGCCCACGACATGAAAGGGGTACCGTGGCAAACGAGTACAAGCAGACGATGAATCTGCCCAAGACCGGTTTTCCCATGCGTGCCGGTCTTTCCAAGTCCGAGCCCAAGCGACTCAAGGACTGGCAGGACAACAAGGTCTACGAGCAGGTTCTGAAGAAGAACGAGGGTCACAAGAAGTTCGTGCTGCACGACGGCCCTCCGTACGCCAACGGCCCGATCCACATCGGCCACGCCATGAACAAGATCTCCAAGGACATGATCAACCGTTACTGGATGATGCAGGGCTATGAGGTTCCCTATGTCCCCGGTTGGGACTGCCACGGTCAGCCGATTGAGCACAAGGTCGAGGAGAAGCTCGGCACCGAGAAGTTCAACCAGACTTCCACGGCCAAGATCCGTGAGCTCTGCAACAAGTTCGCTGTCGAGAACATCGAGCTGCAGAAGGCCGGCTTCCGTCGCCTGGGCGTGCTCGGCGACTGGGACAACCCATATCTGACGCTCTATCACCAGCATGACGCCGCCGACATCGAGGTCTTCAAGGCCATGTTCGATAAGGGCATGATCTATCGCGGCCACAAGCCGGTTCACTGGTGCAAGCACTGTCACACCGCGCTCGCCGAGGCCGAGATCGAGTACTCCGACGAGACGAGCCCTTCCATCTTCGTTCGCTTTGAGATGACCTCCAAGCCCGCCGGCCTCGAGAACTTCGACGGCCCGGTCGACTTTATCATCTGGACGACTACGCCGTGGACCATCCCGTCCGACCAGGCAGTTTCCCTCAAGCCCGGCGCCGCCTACGTCGCCGTTGAGCACGATGGCCGTGCCGAGGTCATGCTCGAGGACCTGGCTCCCAAGTGCTGCGATGAGTTTGGCTGGGAGTACACCCCGGTCATGGTCGACGGCAAGCCCTACGTGGTGCCCGCCGAGACCTTCCACCACATCCACTACAAGCAGCCGATCTTTGACGGCGTTGAGGGCGTGGCGCTGCTGGCCGATTACGTCGGTGTCGATGACGGTACCGGTATCGTCCACAATTCGCCCGGCCACGGCGTCGACGACTACTTCGCCTGCCTCAAGGAGGGCATCACCGACATTTGCATGCCGGTCGATGACGACGGCAAGTTCTACACCGGCGAGGAGTTTGGTACCGGTGGCCCCTTCAGCGGTATGGACACCGACGAGGCCAACCCACACATCATCGAGTTCCTGCGCGAGCGCGGTACCCTGGTCCTCGAGAAGAAGATCACGCACAGCTATCCGCACTGCTGGCGCTGCAAGCATCCGGTGCTCTTCCGTGCTACCGACCAGTGGTTTGTCTCGATGGACAAGACCGGTCTGCGCGAGCAGGCTGGCAAGGAGGTCCGCGAGAACGTCAAATGGTATCCGGCCCACGCGGCCAACCGCATTGGCGCCATGGTCGAGCAGCGTCCCGACTGGTGCATCAGCCGTCAGCGCAACTGGGGCGTGCCTATCCCCAGCTACACCTGCGCCGACTGCGGTGAGAAGGTCATGAACGACGCTACGCTCGACGCCGTCATCAAGCTCTTCCACGAGAAGGGCTCCGACGCCTGGTTCACCGACGCTCCCGAGAGCTACCTGGGCGAGGCCTGCGTCTGCCCCAAGTGCGGTGGCCATCACCTCAAGGCCGATAAGGACATTCTTGACGTGTGGTGGGACTCCGGCGTCTCCTGGAAGGCCGTCTGCGAGTACCGTCCCGAGCTGGAGTACCCGGCGGACGTCTACCTCGAGGGCTCCGACCAGCACCGTGGTTGGTTCCAGAGCTCGCTGCTCACCTCGGTGGGCGCCAACGGCCATGCTCCGTACAAGGCGGTCGTCTCGCAGGGCTTCACGCTCGACGGCCAGGGCCGTAAGATGTCGAAGTCGCTCGGCAACGTCATCGACCCCAACAAGGTCTGCGACGAGATGGGCGCCGACATCATCCGCCTGTGGGTTGCCTCCGTCGATACCAGCTCCGACGTGTCCATCGACCACGAGATCCTTGCTCGTACCTCCGATGCCTACCGTCGTTTCCGCAACACGCTGCGCTTCCTGCTCTCCGAGCTCGAGGGTCAGTTTGAGCCCGAGACCGACGGCGTCGCCTTTGCCGACCTGCTGCCGCTCGACAAGCTCATGGTTGCCCGCCTGACTCAGGTCCAGGCCGAGGTTGACGACGCCTACTCTTGCTACGAGTTCCCGCGCGCCTACCGTGCGCTCTACGACTTCGTGGTTACCGAGCTCTCTAACGTGTACCTCGACGCCCTGAAGGACCGTCTGTACTGCGATAAGCCCGGCTCGCTCGAGCGTCGCAGCGCCCAGACCGTGCTTGCCGAGCTCTTCTCGATGCTCATGCGCGACCTGCAGCCGATCCTGTCCTACACGGTCGACGAGGCCATGGCCTATGCGCCTGCCGGCTGCGTCGATCACCAGAAGTACGCTGCGCTGCTCGATTGGTATAAGTCGCCCATTACGGTCGACGAGGCCAATGAGTTCGAGGGCGTGCTCGAGGCTTCACTCGAGCTCCGTAGCGCCGTGACCAAGGCCCTTGAGGACGCCCGCTCCG
>JAHYYL010000056.1 GCA_019424965.1 Collinsella sp. | reverse complement strand
CGAAGTGGTCGACGAGAACGGCAACCCGCTGGCTGAGCCCCGCGAGGAGAGTCTCGACGACAACGAGACTCCCCAGGCCGCCGGCGCCGCCCAGCAGCCCGGCGATGTTGCCCCGGCGCTCAACACCGATTGGATTCCGTGGGCCATTGCCGCTGCGGTTATCGCCGCCATCATGGTGGCCATCATTATCGTCAACGTGCGCAAGAAGAAGGAAGAGGCCGAAACCCTGTAAGGCCCCGGCTCATGTTCCCCCTGTCGGCCTTCCGCTGCCGCCCCTCCCAACAGGCAGCGGAAGGCTGCTTTGCGCAGGGCCCCCGTCAGGCGTTGATCGGCGGAGTTGCCCGTTCCGACCCACAGGAACGCCGGCACGTGGTACATTGAACTCATGTCAAAAGACCCCCGGAACATAGCGGAGCCACCCGCATCGGCCGCAGGATCGGCCGCGATGACCGATGCTTTTTCCCGGGCGGTCGAACGGCGGCTGGCGCGGATGCGCGTCATCGCGCGGCTGTGCACGGCGGTGGGAGCTCTTATGCTCGTGGCGCTGGGAGTTGTGGGGCTGGGCGCCTCAGTGGTGCCGCGCGTTATGGGGATGCAGTCCTACGCCATCATTTCCGGCTCCATGGAACCCGCTTATCCCACGGGCAGCCTGGTGTACGCCGAGCCGGCCGAGGGCGCCGCGCTGCAGGCGGGCGACGTGGCCGCGTTCTGGCGCGACCAGGACGTCATTGTGCACCGCGTGCGGGAGAACGTCTCCGCCGAGGGCGAGCTTGTCACCAAGGGTGACGCCAACGACGAGGTGGACATTCGCCCCGTTCCCTACCAGAACGTGCTCGGCCGCGTGGTGTTTTCGGTGCCCTATGTGGGCTACTTCCTCATAGCCTTAGGGTCGACGCCCGGCAAGTTGCTGCTCGGCTGGATCGTGCTCATGGGCGTCGCCTTCTGCGTGGTGGGCTCTGTCCTCAGCTCCCTCGCCGACCGCCACCAAAACGAAAGCTAGTGCCCCCACGCGGATGACAATCAACCCAGCCCACTCACTCTTCGTTATTTTGTACCTGAAACTCTCGTTTTTTTGCTTGTAAAACCTCGTTATTTTGAATATCATCGGTCTAAGTATTCGAAAGGGGCTGTTCAGCAATGGGACAATTACTTGCGTCTGGCACTTATCGTCCTCGTATTGCCGATGCGCAAATTGAACGCTATCTGCGCCTTTTCGGCGCTGTTGAGATATCGGGCACAAAGTGGTGCGGCAAAACGTGGGCCGCTATGGCCCATGGCGAAAGCATCACCTACGTCGATCGCGGCGCGAACCTGCAAATCGTGCAGGCCGATCCCGCTTACGCTCTTGCGGGAGAGCATCCGCATGTCATCGACGAATGGCAGCGCGTGCCGCAAGTGTGGGACACCGTTCGTCACGCTGTGGACGATGCAGCTGGAACGAAGGGCCTCTGGATCCTCACTGGGTCATCGACTCCATTAAATCCAGGCGAGCGTTCCCATAGTGGGGCCGGCCGCATCGGGCGTATTCGAATGAGCCCTATGACGCTTTCGGAGACGGGCGAGTCCGGGGCATCTGTCAGCCTCGCGGCCCTTTTCGAAGGAGAGTTCGCCGCGAGTCAGTGCCCCGATGGCCTTGTCGGCCTCTCTGAGCTTGCGTGCCGCGGCGGATGGCCCGAGGCGACTTTCCTTTCGGCCGACGATGCGCAGACTATCGTGCGGGAATACTTAGGTCTCGTTTTCGAAGAGAGCGTTCCCCGGTTCGGTGGCGACGGCCTTACGGCAAGAAGGCTTGCTGCGTCGCTCGCCCGCAATCTCGGTCAGTCCCCCACGGCGAAGACGCTAGCCGCCGACGTGTTTGCGCTGCCGCAGGACGCCAAGGCGACGGAGACTCAGCTCAAGGACATGTATCGCCATCTCGAAATCCTGAAAAACATCTACCTTGTCGATGAGATACCCGGCTGGGTTCCGGCAGCCCGCTCTCCGCTGCGCATGCGCACAAAGCCCAAGCTCTATTTTGCGGATCCCTCCCTTGCCGTTGGTCTTTTGGGCGGCAACTCCTCGTCCCTTCTTCAGGATTGGCAAACGTTCGGTCTTGTTTTCGAGAACCTTGTCATGCGCGATCTGGGGGTCTACGCGCGCGCATTGCCGAATGTGAGCGACCAGCCGCTCAAGTACTATCGGGATGATGCCGGCCTGGAGGTCGATGCCATCATTGAGCGAGCCGACGGCAGCTGGGCGGCAATCGAAGTCAAGCTCAGTCAAGAAAAGGTGGAGGCCGGGGCGAAGAGCCTGTTGCGATTGCGCAGCAAACTCCTGAAGGACGAGCTCTCCCGCACGCCTGCGCCAGTGTTCATGGCTGTTATAACCGGAATGGGCGAGGCCCCCTATCGTCGTCCCGACGGCATCTACGTAATCCCAATCCGATCTCTGGCCGCGTGACGGCAATCAACTGCTCCTCTTCAGGAACCGAGATCTGATGCCCGTCACGCCAAGATTGGGCGTTTGGCACCCATCTGCCAAGATCGGGGATTTGGTACCCCGAATTCGTTTTGGGCTTCGAGTTATGGCGAATCTCGAGGTTTGGTACCCCGATTTCTGCCAACTTCGGTGATTTGGTTCCCCGGCCTCGGAGAAACGCCTGGTCGCGATTTGCCCGGGCGGCTTTTGCGGGTACCAAACCTCGAGATTTGCCCGACGACGGGTACCAAACTTGAGATCTCGCCACGAAAAGGAACCAAACCGCGTGATCCTGCCGCGAAAACGGCTCTCCGGGGTACCAAACCTCCCAAGTTGGCTGAGGCCAGGCAACCAGCTTGGCAAAAAGCCCGCGCTAAACCTCTAATCTTGCAAAAACTGAACATATCATATCTTACAATCTTGCAAAAACGTAACTAATTGCCTTATACTGCTTTGCAAAAACCGCATTATTGCAGATAGAAGAAGACTTATGTTCAAAAGAAAAGCCTATGAAAAGCTGCTTAGATGGAAGCGCGACTATAGCAACGGGTATGCGGCCTTGTTGGAGGGCCCGCGGCGCGTGGGAAAGAGCACTATCGCCAAGCATTTCGCGGAGGAGGAGTACGATTCCAGCATCATAATCGATTTCGCGAACATCACGAGCGATATGCTGGCTGTGTTCGACGATGTGGCGAATCTAGATCTGTTCTTCCTTCGACTGCAAGCGCAGACCGGTATAACGCTCATACCGGGAAAGTCGGTTATCGTGTTCGATGAGGTGCAGCTTGTGCCGAAGGTTCGACAGGCAATCAAATACTTTGTGGCTGACGGGCGCTATGACTATATTGAAACCGGATCGCTCATATCCATTAAGAAGAACGTGAAGGGGATTGTCATTCCTTCTGAGGAGCACAGGATCGCGATTCATCCCATGGACTACGAGGAGTTCTGCTGGGCGTGCGACAACGGCAGGTTCGGGGTGCTTGAGCAACTTGCTGCACTTGGACAACCGGCTGGAAACGCCACTAATAGGAGCCTCATGCGCGATTTCCGCATATATATGGCCGTGGGAGGCATGCCACAGGCCGTCGAGGCGTACAGGAGGGGCGAGAATTTCGAAGCCATCGATCGTGTGAAGCGTGAAATTATTGAGCTGTACAAGGCCGATTTCAAGAAGATAGACGCGAGCGGCCGTACCTCGGCTATCTTCGACGCCATCCCGGCCCAGTTGGCAGCCAAGAAAAACCAGTTTCGCATCTCTGCCGCAACGGGAAAGCGACTGACCACCAAAGACGAGGAGCGGCTTTTCGATTTGATCGACTCCAAAACCGTGCTTCCTTGCTACAACACGACCAATCCGGGCGTCGCGCTGTCCCAGACCAAGGACTTCGGCTCCTACAAGCTCTACCTTGCGGATACGGGTCTTTTCGTGACTATGATGTTCAACAGCGAAGATGGCGCGAATGTCGACCTCTATCAGAGGCTTCTAGGGGATAGCCTGAGCGCTGACTTGGGGTATCTTTACGAAAATGCGGTGGCACAGATCATAGCAAGCTGCGGAAGGGACTTGTACTTCCATAGCTGGCGGCCGAAGGGGAAGACTCATGCTTATGAGGTTGACTTCCTGCTGGCGGACAAGGTCAAAGCGAAAATCGTTGCTATAGAAGTGAAGTCCTCGGGAGCTAACAGCCATAAGTCGATTGATGAGTTTGCTGTCAAGTATTCTAATGTCATATCCCGGTGCATACTCTTTTCGCAGAAGGACGTGTCGCGCAGAGGGGCGCTTGAGATGGAGCCTTTGTACCTCGCGCCGGTGATCATTGGCGGCATCGGGAGAGGCTAGCGGTGGCTATGGCGTAGCCTCTATGGGCGCTCCGATACGGCATTGCTCTGACGGGTCTTGTAAGGGCTTTTCTCTTTTACCGTTCACCCCTGGAAAAATACCGCTCGAATAGGGTTTAGAGCGTTTAGGGAACATTTTCGTCGTTCTTTACTCTGTCATTTGCCTACCAATTTGTTTGGGTCCCTCTTAAGAAAGTTCCGCGAAACCCCTGGTCAGAGCTTTGAAATTCGAAGCAATTTCATAATCGTTGACTTTAACGTCATTTTTGTCAGTGGACAAATAAGCCCAGATCAATAAAGTAAACCTAGCCATCGGTAACGTGCGGGTGAGATTTGGGTGTCGAAACGGCTACGAGAAGGCCCGTTTCGAACACGCTCCCGACAGCTTGTTTACAAGTTGTCAACGAGGAATCGCTCGAAGCAAACCGCTTCAGCCCGAAGCCTCCGATGACAGCGAGGGAAGGTTCGCCCGACCCCCGGTAAATAGGTTTAAATGTCCGGTCTCCAAACCGGTATTTAAAAAGGTAGTAGGAAACGGAGTAGAAGGAAGGTGCGGAGTATGCGGACCATAGCGCGGTTCATGGACGCGAGAAACACCGCCGAGGGCAAGTTCCTGTCAGTCTTGCTGTCGGTGCTTCTGGTGTTCTCGTTCCTGAACGTGACCATGTTCACGGACTACGCCAACGCCACGGACGAGAACGCCCCGGAGGCGACCGTCGAGGAGAACCAGAGCCTCGACGCCGTCGACCCTGCGGCGGACGAG
>JAHYYL010000055.1 GCA_019424965.1 Collinsella sp. | reverse complement strand
CTCGCGACGAGGCCCGCCACGGCAAGGCTTTCGCCGGCCTGCTGAAGCGCTACTTTGGCTAAGCCAACCGCTTGAGACATAACCTCTAGCTCGATGAGGCCCGGACCGTATTGGTTCGGGCCTTTTTGTGTCTCGAGGACTCGTTAACGCCCTGAAATAGAGCTATCTTCGGCATCGGTCTCTCGTCAAAAACTAAGTGAGTAGACTTTTTGGAACTTGCCGAGCAGACCATCCGTATTGCTTTATAAAGTCGCAGGTAAATGACTTGTTTCAAAACGGCCTGGTCGCCAAAGTGCCAAAAGCCTACTCACTTAGAACCGCAGCCGTCCACGATCGAGCTGCTTTGTGTCTAACGGGCATCTTTCCGTCAATTACTCCCAATTTTGTCCAGTCAACGAATAGTTCAGACCGGAGTAATGTCTCAGCCCTTTGCTCATCTGAGCTTTTATCACGATATTCAGCATCGAGCATCCTGCATACGGCCTTAACGATCGCGTGGAATCTACCCTCATCGGATATCTGTCTGTGTGTCAGGAGAAGTACATCGTAGCCCATGGCCTGAAGGGCCGTCATGCGGTCAGCGTCACGCAAGCCATCCCCTGCGCGTCCGTGCGAGGCCTTTCCCTGACATTCAATGGCCACCTGTCGCCTGCCGTCCAGCGAAGAAAGAAGTAGGTCGATATATACGCGGGACTTTCCCACAATCGCTCGAGCACTTGTGCTTAGCATCACTTCAACATTGAGCTCTATGCCGCAAAAACCTTCTCCTCCCAGGGATCGCGGCAGTGCAAGTAGCAAATACGCCTCGACCTCAAAAGGCGACGCGGCGCCCAATGGAACGAGTTGCGATACCGCTATAAATCTATTGCCGTAACGCATCCCGCAAACATCTGAACAAAAACGGTCAAGGTCTCCGCCCAAAACCAAAGCGTCTCGACGCCATAAATTTGAGGCGGTGCCGTCCTCGGACGGGCAGCGCACCCAACCGAACGTTGTCGAAATCGCGCCCGAATCAATTGCACGCGAAAGCTCCGCCTCAAGTGCCGCCGGCAGGGCACACACCGCAAACAAGCCACACATCTCCGCCAATACCAAAAGAAGCTGAAGATCCGTCAGATGCCGCAACATGATGAATGCCGTCAGTAGAGGAGACGTAATCAAAACCCCATGCTCCGTTTCCAGCACGGATTCCCTGGGAAGCTCACCAAGAAACAGCCGCTGCCTAATGCTGGCAGGACAAGTCCGTTTGTTTCTCGTCCGAACCAATGTATACAACGGAAAACCGAGCGCAACCGCAGCCGTCGGGTTGCGGGCGAGATCATATCGCTGCCGGTCTTCTTCCGGTCGTGGAAGCGGCGGACACAAAGCGCGGACTTGAGGAGGCAAACGCCAGTACCTAAAAGCTGATATGTCACAAAGTAGATCCTTCATAGGCACAGGAAAACACGAATTTCAACCCAGTCAGTCACGCATTGGCGCGAACGCACCAAAAATGGCGCCGAACGGACTGCCAAGTTTTCAACAGCCCTCCCCAACTGGCCAAAAGCTTGCCGAGAGCTGGACGAAGCCCTGTTGAAAACCCCATTTTTTCTCATGCAGGAGCTTTGCGCGGCAAGTGAGTAGACTTTTTTGAACATCCCGAGCAGGCCGGTCATCCTGCTTTTCAAAACCGCAGGTAGATAGCTTGTTACAAAACTGCCTGGTCGCCAAAGTGCTAAAAGTCTACTCACTTAGGTTGCAGAGTGCCCCCATTAGCTGCAATTCCAAGGTAGTTAGTACTTTTGGACTCAGATCGTCATACTGAACAAGAATTTGAGTTGAGTTTTCAGGGACAGATGCGCCATCGGCACACCAAAAACAGTCACCGATATCGATAAAAGGGATGCTCGAGCGCGTGAGGGCCCGTGCAAAAGAGCTTCCGCCCGCGTCACGCTCCACGGCCACGACGCAGTAAAGGCCCGCGTCTGCATGATCGATCGAAACCTCCCCTGCCGGAAACGTTTTCCGTACAAGCGCCGCCAGGCCATCACGCGCCCCACGAGCACGAACGCGCACGCGGTTCACATGTCGCTCGTAATCACCCGATTCCAGCAAACGCGCCAAGGCAACCTGATCAACAGAACTTACCGACGAGGCGTAGAAACCAAGGTTGCGTTTAAACCTCTCCATTAGTTCATCGGGCAGCACCATGTACGCCAAACGTAACGCCGATGAAAGGCTCTTCGAAAACGTGTTGGTGTAGATAACCGACTGGGCGGCATCGATCGACGCGAGCGCGGGAATCGGCTTGCCGGCAAGGCGAAACTCACAATCAAAGTCATCTTCGATGAGATACCGACCTGGCCGCTCGGCGGCCCAGCTCAGCAGCGCATAGCGACGCGCAATGCTCGTCACAAGACCGGTCGGATACTGATGAGACGGCATCAGGTGAAGGACATCGGTCCCGGTTTTCTGCAGCGCGCTCAAGTCCACGCCCTCAGCATCCAACGGGACATGCCGCACTTCGCAACCCATGACCTGATAGATGCGCGTCAAGCGCAAATAGCCTGGATCCTCGACGGCATACACCTTGTCCGCGCCAAGCAACTGAACCAACATGGTATCGAGCAGCTGGGCGCCCGCACCGATAACGATGTTGTCGGGGTCGACATTCATGCCCCTTGTCCCGCGCAGATGGTGAGCAATTGCGCGTCGTAGCCGAGCGGTGCCCTGTGCCGGCGCGGTCGAAAAGATTTCGCGTTCGTCTTCGGATGCCAGCGTCGCCCGTAGCGCGCTTTGCCAAAGCCGCGCCGCCTCCAAAGCGGAAGGAGAGAGCGCATCGAATCGCTCGACCTGTCCGTTGACATCATACGCGCTGGGGCCCACAGAGACGGCATCTCGGTCGATGCCCTCCGCAGCCGAAGCCAAAACCGGTGCATCCGGAAGTTCGCAAGCGTAGTAGCCACGACGCGGCATTGAGCAAATATAGCCCTCGGCAAGCAACTGGCTATATGCATTCTCGATAGTAATGACACTGATTCCCAGATGACTGGCAAAGGCGCGCTTAGACGGAAGATGCTCCCCCGCCGCAATGCGTCCAGCAACGATATCATCTCGAATTTGCTGATAAATATACTCATAAAGCGATGCCTCGCCGCGTTTTTCCAAATTGTAGTCAAGCATGAGTTTGTCACCTGACCTTATTAAGTCATTCATTCTGGTATTAGTCTGACCTTGTAATTATCTCGAAAACTGAGTATTTCGCCATACCCAGCTCCCCGATAGGATGTTCCGTCAAGCAATGCACATGCCAACCAAGGGAGCAACCATGGCAGAACAGACCAACAAGGCCGATCGCGTCAAACTCAATCGCGAGCTCGCGCAGATGCTCAAGGGCGGCGTCATCATGGACGTCACCACGCCCGAGCAAGCACGCGTCGCCGAAGAGGCAGGCGCCTGCGCCGTCATGGCACTCGAGCGCATCCCGGCCGATATCCGTGCCGCAGGTGGTGTGTCGCGCATGAGCGACCCCAAGATGATCAAGGGCATCCAGGAGGCCGTCTCCATCCCCGTTATGGCCAAGTGTCGCATCGGTCACATTGTCGAGGCGCAGGTCCTGCAGGCCATCGAGATCGATTACATCGATGAGTCCGAGGTCCTCTCCCCTGCCGATGACGTCTATCACATCGACAAGACCCAGTTTGACGTGCCATTTGTCTGCGGCGCCCGCGATCTGGGCGAGGCGCTGCGCCGTGTTGCCGAGGGCGCCACGATGATTCGCACCAAGGGCGAGCCGGGCACGGGCGACGTCGTCCAGGCCGTGCGCCACATGCGCAAGATCCAAAAGCAGATCCGCGACGTTGTTGCCCTGCGCGACGACGAGCTCTTTGAGGCAGCCAAGCAGCTGCAGGTTCCGGTCGAGCTGGTGCGCGAGGTCCATGCCACGGGCAAGCTCCCCGTCGTAAACTTTGCCGCCGGCGGAGTCGCGACCCCCGCCGACGCCGCGCTGATGATGCAGCTGGGCGCCGAGGGCGTCTTTGTTGGCTCGGGCATCTTTAAGAGCGGCGACCCCGCCAAGCGCGCCGCCGCCATCGTCAAGGCCGTGGCAAACTTCACCGACGCCAAGCTCATCGCCGAGCTTTCGGAGGACCTGGGCGAGGCCATGGTGGGCATCAACGCCGACGAGATCGAGATCATCATGGAGGAGCGCGGGCGCTAGTCCAGCAGAAAGGATCGCACATGAGCGATTATGCACACCAAACGGTTGCCGTGCTGGCGGTCCAAGGCGCTTTTGCCGAGCATGAGGCAAGGCTATCTGAGCTGGGCGCACGCTGTATTGAGCTGAGGCAGGCGGCTGATTTGAAGCAGAACTTTGACCGTCTGGTACTTCCCGGCGGCGAGTCTACCGTTCAAGGGAAACTGCTTGATGAGTTGGGCATGCTCGAGGAGCTTCGTACCCGTATCGCTGAAGGCATGCCCGTCCTGGGCACCTGCGCCGGCCTGATTCTGCTGGCTCACGACCTTGCCGCTCATGACGATAAGGGCACGCCGCGTTTGGCAACCATGGATGTGCTCGTTGAGCGCAATGCCTATGGCAGACAGCTCGGCAGTTTTCGCACCAAGGGACAGGTAGACGGCATCGACGGTGAAGTGCCGCTGACATTTATCCGCGCGCCCCGCATCGTCGAGGTCCACGGCGACGCCAAGGCCTTGGCAGAGGTCGATGGCCGCATCGTCGCCGCCCGCCAGGGCAACCAGCTCGGCGTAACCTTCCACCCCGAACTCGATGAAGACACCCGCCTCCACGAACTGTTCCTACAAATGTAGGTAGAACAAAAACGAGAGTGGATAATCTCCCACTTTGAGCTTGAATGCAGACTCAAACCGGGAGATTATCCACTCTCATGCTATGTAGTCGTTGGGGACGTTCTTAAACGACTAGTCAAACAAGAACGTCCCCAACGACCATATTGCGATAGACGACCACGTTTGTCCAGATAAAACCGACCAAATAAACCTGTCCCCTTTTGGTAGGTTTGGATCAAGGCAACGCCGATGCCTTGGTACCGACAGACACTATGACCCAATCCGAGGACACTAAAAAGATAGGAGCCCCCGCTCG
>JAHYYL010000054.1 GCA_019424965.1 Collinsella sp. | reverse complement strand
CAAAAAAGCCCCCATTGCTGGGAGCTCTTTCAATCAATGGTGCGGGCGAAAGGACGTCCGCGTATCCGCTTCGCGGATCCGCACCGGCTTCGCCCGCCTGCCGGCGGACTCGCCAGCTCGCTAAAAACGCTCCGCGTTTTCTTGACGCTCGCTCCTTCACAGGTTCAAGTCCCCGCGGTGGGCACATAACAAAAAAGCCCCCATTGCTGGGAGCTCTTTCAATCAATGGTGCGGGCGAAAGGACTTGAACCTTCATGGGGTTGCCCCCATACGGACCTGAACCGTACGCGTCTGCCAATTCCGCCACGCCCGCGTGCAGGAATTAGAATAACGGAGCGCCACCGCGAACGCAAGAACTATTTTTGAAAAAGTTTGCAGGCATTTTCCCAAGCGGCATGCGCGATTGTTTCGGCGTCCTCACCAGTGCGATCGACACGGTCGTTAACCAGCGCGTTTGCCGTAATGGAGATCATTGCGGGCTCGCATTCAAGACCGCGGATGGGCTCCGGAGCCATATACGGGCAATCCGTCTCGAACAAAATTCGATCGAGTGGGGTTGCCGCAAATGCCTCGCGCACGTCGTCGTTGCGCTTAAAGGTGGCCGCACCACCATAAGCGATATAGCAGCCCAGCTCCACAAAGCGCTCCATCGTGGCGCGGTCCTCGCCAAAACAGTGCAGCACACAACCGGCCTGGGGCACGCCCACCTCACGAAGCACGTTGTAGGCGTCCACGTGCGAGGTACGCTCCTGGTCCATGTCCTCGTGACGCAGATGCAGCTCCACCGGCACGTTACGACACACGGCAAGCTCGAGCTGGCGCGCCATGCAATCAATCTGCACGCTGTGGGGCGCCGGCGTGATGTCGTCGTCGTAATCCATGTGGTAGTCCAGACCGATTTCGCCAATACCGGCACACAAAGGGTCATCAAGCGCAGCAACAACCTGCGCGTGAATGTCGTCGGTATAGTCCGGCGCGCCATACGGATGCACGCCGGCAAGATACTTGATCTGCGGGATATCCTGCATCGGCAGAATTTCGCGCACGAGCCAGTCGCTATAGTCCGTCACGCTGCGCTTGTCGGCGATGGGGTCGAAGACCGTCACCAACAGGTCGATGCCTGCCGCCTTGGCACGCACGAGTGTCTCGGGCACATCCTTGCCCCAGAACGAAAGCAGATGCGCATGTGTGTCGGCAAGCGGTGCCAAGGGCACGGGACAAGCAACCGTCTTCTTTTTCTTGGTAAACGTCACGCGTTCGGCATTAAGCGTCATGGGAAAGCTCCCGAGCCAGGCACACAAAGTCGGCGACGCCGAGCGTCTCGGCGCGCGTGGTGGGTGCGATACCGCAAGCCTCAAAGGCGGCATCGAGCACGTCCTTGGCAAAGCCGTTGGCGCTCATGGAATTGCGGATGGTCTTGCGACGCTGAGCAAATGCAGCGTCAATCACGCGGGCCACAAATTCGCGATCGAGTCCTTCGGGCACCACACCGTCAACACGGTCGATACGCACGACGGCCGAGTCCACGTGTGGCGCCGGCATAAAGCAACGCGGCGGCACCTCAAAGCGACCCGTTACCTGCGCATACAGGCCAAGCTTTGCCGTATAGCCGCCATAGGTCTTGTTGCCCGGCACTGCGGCAATGCGATCGGCAACCTCCTTTTGCACCATGACGACGGCGCGCTTGAGCGCCGGCATCGTCTGGAAAAATTGCAAAATGATCGTCGCCGCCACGTTATAGGGCAGATTCGCGACAAACACCGTGGGTTCACCACCGGCGGCCTGCTCAATCTGCTCGTCACCTTGAGCGCATCGCCCATGATAAAGCGGAAGTTGGCATAGTCGGCGGCGTGGGCATCGAGCACCGGCTCAAGCTCAGGATCGGCCTCAATCGACGTAACGCACGCCGCCTCCTGCAGCAGGGCCAACGTCAGCGTGCCGCAACCCGGGCCGACCTCGAGCACGCGCTCATCGCCCGCAAGCTCAGCGAGCTCACAGATACGTTCGATCACATGGTTGTCGATCAGGAAGTTTTGGCCCAGGCGATGCTTGGTCGCAAGGCCAAACTCCTCTAGCAGCTCCCTAGTTGCCGTGGGGTTTGCCAAAGGCGAAGTTGTCATGGTTGCCTCCTTAACATGGTGGCTGCATCGTAAAGTAAAAGGGCATGGACCGTTGCGGCCATGCCCTTACCGTTACACAGCAAATTGCCGATATGGCACTCGCGCGACGTCTTAGCCCAGGCGCGGGAACAGCGGGTCGCCCTTCTCGACGGGCTGACCGCCGGCAAGCAAGCCCCAGGCGCAGATGCCCTTGAGGTCGTCGCTCGCGGCCTCGTCCTCGCAAGACAGGCGACGCAGAGCCTCGGCAGAAGTCTGGGGCATGAGCGGCATCAGCAGGTGGGCGGCGATGCGGATGGCCTCGAGCAGGTTGTAGATCACAAATGCCAGCTCGTCAGCCTTGGCCTCGTCCTTGGCAAGCGCCCAGGGCTCGGAGTCCTCGATGTAGTGGTTGGCGGCATGGATGAGCTCCATGACCTCATCCTTGGCTCCACCGTAATCGAGCACGTCCATCTTGGCCATGTAGCGCTCGACCAAACCGTCGGCAATCTTTGCCAGCGGGTTATCGAACGCGTCGGCAGACGCCGGTTTAGCCGGGGCGCAGCCGTCAAAGTACTTTGCGCTCATGTTGAGCGAGCGCGAGATGAGGTTGCCCCAGCTGTTGGCCAGATCGGCGTTGTAGACCTGCTCCATGCGATCGAAGCTGATGGCGCCGTCGGTGCCGGGGACCACGTCGGTCATAAAGTAATAGCGGTAGCCCTCGACGCCCAGCATGTCGATAACATCCTGCGGAGCGATGGCGTTGCCGCGGCTCTTGGACATCTTCTCGGCCTTACCGGTCTCGGCATTGCGCACGGTCAGGAAGCCGTGGGCAAAGACGTGCTCGGGCAGGGCCTCGCCGATGGCCATGAGCATGGCGGGCCAAATGACGCAGTGGAAGCGGATGATGTCCTTACCCACAATATGGAACTGCGCGGGCCAGCGATAGGCCAGCTCGGCACGGGCCTCGTCGGTGTCGACACCGTAGCCGACGGCAGTCATATAGTTGAGCAGCGCATCGAACCACACGTAGGTCACGTGACCCTCGTCAAACGGGACCTGAATGCCCCAGTCAAAGCTCGTACGGCTCACGGAAAGGTCGTTGAGGCCGCCCTCGACAAAGCTGCGCACCTCGTTCATACGGAACGCAGGCTCAACAAAGTCGGGGTGCTCGTCATAGAGCTTGAGCAGCTTGTCCTGGAAGGCGGAGAGCTTAAAGAAGTAGGACTCCTCCTGCACGCGCTCGAGCGGACGGTGGCAATCGGGGCACAGGTGCTGGCCGACGCTACCGTACTCTTCGTCACCCTTCTGGACCTGCGTATCGGTAAAGTAGGTCTCGTCGGGCACGCAGTACCAGCCGTCATAGCTGCCCTTATACAGGTAGCCAGACTCCTTCATGCGCTCCCACAGATACTGCACGGCGTGATGCTGGCGCGGCTCGGTGGTGCGAATGAAGTCGTCGTTGGAGATCTCGAGCTTGCTCCAAAGCTCCTTGAAGTGCGGAGCCTGGCTGTCGGTCCACTCCTGCGGCGTCATGTTGTGCTTGGCAGCGGCCTCGGCGACCTTCTCGCCGTGCTCGTCCATGCCAGTCAGGAACTTGACGTTATAGCCGGCAGAGCGACGATAGCGAGCCTGAACGTCGGCGATGATGGTGGAATAAGCCGTGCCCAGGTGCGGATCGGCGTTGACGTAGTAGATGGGCGTCGTGATAAAGAACGAAGGCTTGCTTTGATCCATGGGGTTTGTCCTCCAGAAAAACGTTGCATACAGGGGATGATTCTAGCGCAAGGGCTGGATATCCTCCATCTATTGCATATCGAGCACCATGGCATAGACATCACGCTTGCGGCGCGAATACTTCTGAGACAGGCGCTTGGCCACCGCAGAGGCGGGCTCCCCCTCCTCGAGCGCGGCGCGGATATCCTCGCGCAGGGCCTCGTCGGGATCCGCTGCCGCAGCGCCAACCGGCACGATGCCGGCCTCCTCGTCCTCGCTCGGCGGCGCGATGACCAGCGCAATCTCGCCCTTTACCTCGCCGCGAGCACGCAGCTCCTCGGCAAGCTGGGCAGCGGGCCCGCGCAAGACCTCCTCGTGCAGCTTGGTGAGTTCGCGGCAGACGGCAAGCTCACGCTGGGGAAAGACCTCCGCCACGGCCTCGAGCGTCGCCACGATGCGATGTGGAGACTCGTAGAAGATGAGTGCGCCGGGCACCACGGCAAGGCGCTGCAAACGGCGCACACGGTCGCCGTGCTTTCGGCCCAAAAAGCCCTCGAAGAAAAAATGCTCGCAGGGAATGCCGGACGAAACAAGCGCCGTGACGCAAGCAGAGGGCCCGGGAATAACTTCGACGGGCACATCGGCCTCACGCGCCGCCTCGACCAGTGCCTGGCCGGGATCGGACACACTCGGCATGCCGGCGTCCGAGGCAAAGGCGAGGGTCTCCCCCGCCAGCAGACGGTCGACCAGGCCGGCAGCGCGGCTAGCGATCACATTCTCGTCGCAACGGACAAGCGGCTTGGAAATGCCCAGGTGCATCAGCAGCTTTGACGTCACGCGCGTGTCCTCGCAGCAGATGGCATCGGCGGCGGCAAACGCCTCGCCAACGCGCGGGGACAGGTCGCCCAGGTTGCCGATGGGCGTGCCGACCACATAGAGTTTGCCCGTATGGGCGCTGTTTTGCGTCATATCAACCTATTCAATCATGCCGCGCTCGAGCGTACCGAGCGCCGCGCGGGCGTCCCATGCTGCAATGCGCTTCTCGGTCTTCCACGTTTGGAAGAACCAACCGGCAGCCGGCGCAAACGAAGCCAGCTGGTTGGCGATGAACACGCGCTCGTAGGCATTGCGGCCCTCGGGCGTAACCGACGAGTTGGCAAAAATCGCCGCACCCGACCATTCGCCCACCAGCACGGGGAACCCAGTCGAAATCGCTTCTTTGAGCTCGCGCTTGTTACGCGAAATCGCCGTCGTCAGCCCGCG
The DNA here is from genome assembly GCA_019424965.1 of Collinsella sp. Classification (GTDB taxonomy): domain Bacteria; phylum Actinomycetota; class Coriobacteriia; order Coriobacteriales; family Coriobacteriaceae; genus Collinsella. Next base: position 1,331 of record JAHYYL010000054.1, on the reverse strand, counting down.
AGGGCTCGTGATGTCGAGCGCATACTCGTCGCGGTAATGGTACAGGTGAAGGTCCATGTAGACGTTCTTGTACTTGGCGCCGCGCATAAAATGCTTCCACTCGCTGGGATGCCCCGAAGACGAAAAGACGACGATCTTATCCTCGGGCATATACGAACGGACGAGCTCATAGGCGTCGCGATAGAAGTTGCGCAGGTAGTGCGCCGGAATGCCATCCGTCATGGTGAAGAGGCTCTTGCGGACACTCATCTGCGGCGTATCCAGCAGCTCAATGCCCAGCAGGCTCTCGGCCTCGCCGTAACGCTCGGCCAAGCGCTCGAGCACGTCGAGTGCGACATGGCGGCCGTTAGTGGACGAATGCCACTCGGCAACAGCCTCCGGCGTGGCGGGCGAATCGTTGGAATCGCCCTGGCCACCGGGCACAGTCGCCAGGTCAAGCAGCACGCGAATGTTGTACTTGGCAGCCCACTCAATCGCGCGGTCGATGTAATCGACAACCGAGATGTAGGAGGCATCGGACTCCTGTGAGCCAAAGGCATACCAAGGCACCGGCAGGCGCACGGCGTTGAGGCCGATCTGCGCCATGCGACGGAAATCATCCTCGCTCACAAACGTCTCGTAATGACGGCGCATGCGCTCGTTATAGGCGGCGGTGCCCATGGCCTCCTGCAGCTCGGCCGCATTGGATGCACCGGTCGCCGCGTATAGCGACGGGGTCACCCAAGGCTCGGGAATAAACCAGCCAGAGAGATTAACGCCGAGTATCCTCTCCATCACTGCCCCCTTCGGATCGTGCAGGCCGAGCCTGCATCGTATTGCATAGGAAAAGTATCGTTTTGAGTATACCCGCGCGTGCGGACAGACGACCGAACGGTCTGTAAAGTGGCGCAAAAGCGGGAGGAATGTCTGAGCGGGCCCGAGATGGCGCGCCGAGATGTGCACGCACGTCGGAAGTAAGCGCCGGAAAGCGCGTCCCGTTTTTCGCAAAAGACTGGGATGCATTTTCCGCGGGTCCACATAAAAGAAAAGGACCCCTTTGCAGAGGTCCTAGTCAATTCAAGGTGGCGGGGAAGGGAATCGAACCCCTGACACGAGGATTTTCAGTCCTCTGCTCTACCAACTGAGCTACCCAGCCATTTGAGGTGTGCCTTGTTTCAAGGCTTGATTAGTATAACCAAGGACGCGTTCCGGTCAACCGAGAATTTTAAAAAAGTTTTTGAGCACAGCCTCGGCCTTGATTATCAACTTCATCCGAACACTTCCCACATTCATCCGCACATGTGCGGATGAATGTGGGAACCCGATACCCTGAGGGCCGGATCGGCCGGCCC
>JAHYYL010000053.1 GCA_019424965.1 Collinsella sp. | reverse complement strand
GTAGAGCAGGAAAGTTCATATGCGGCCGTTGGCGCCCGGGCAGCGCCGGGGATCGCACCTTTGCGACTACAGCGTCATGTTCGGATCGGCATCGACGTCGAACGGCGAGATTTCTCCTCGGTCGAATTTACGGCGAGCAACCTCTGCGATCATGGCGGCGTTGTCGGTGCATGCCGAGAGAGGCGGCACCGTCACGCGGATGCCCTGGCGCCCAAGCTTCTTGATCATCATCTCGCGCAGATGCGGATTAGCCGAGACGCCGCCGCCGATGCAGTATTCCTTGCATCCGGTGGCATGCAGCGCGTTCTTGGCCTTCTTGTACTGAACGTCAAAGACGGCTGCCTCAAACGAAGCCGCCAGATCGGGCAGGTGAATCGTGCGCCCAGCCTTGGTCTCCTGCTCGATGTAGAGCGTCACCGCCGTCTTGAGGCCCGAAAGCGAGAAACGATAGTCTCCCCTGCTGTTAAGCGCGCGAGGAAAATCGATCGCGCGGGGGTTGCCCGTCTCGGCCAGCTTGGAGATGATGGGGCCACCGGGATAGCCCAGACCCAACGCCTTGGCTACCTTGTCGAAGGCCTCGCCCACAGCATCGTCGAGTGTCTCACCAAGTACCTCGTAGTCGCCCCATGCCTTCACGTGCACGAGCATGGTATGACCGCCCGAGACGAGCGTGAAGATAAACGGCGGCCTGAGATCGGGCTGCGCCAGCAGGTTGGCGAACAGATGGCCCTCCAGATGGTTGACGCACACGAGCGGCTTGCCGGCGGCATAGGCAAAGCCCTTGGCGAAGGCGACGCCCACTACCAGAGCACCCACCAGGCCCGGACCCTGCGTCACGCCAACAGCGGCGAGTTCGCTCGGCGCGATGGCTCCACCCTCAAGACCAAGCGATGCTGCGGCATCCTCGAGCGCCGCATCCACGACACTCACAATCACCTCAACGTGTTTGCGCGAGGCGATCTCGGGCACCACGCCGCCAAAGCGGGCGTGAAAATCAATCTGTGTCGACACCTGGTTGGCCAGCATATTGCCATCCGCATCGATAATCGCCACGGCCGTCTCGTCGCAGGAGCTCTCGATAGCGAGCACTAGGCGGCGGCGCTCAATTTCGGCACGCCCCCCCTCGGAGCGCCCAGGCGCAGGCAGCGGCCATACGCGCTGCTCTGCCGCCGTCGGCTCGGGCGAAGCATTATCGACCGGAAGCACCAGGGGCAGCGGAGCCGTCATGACGATGGCGTCCTTGCCGGCACCATAGTAGCCGCGGCGACGGCCAGCCTCGGTAAAGCCCAGAGCGTTATAAAGCGCGGTCGCTCCCTCGTTACCGTCCTCGACCTCGAGCGAAGCCGTAGTGCAGCCGAGCATCTGGGCATCATAGCTCACATGCGACAGCAGCTTGCGGGCAATGCCCTCACGGCGATGTGCCGGGTCGACGGCGACATCCAGAATCTGCACATCACCGTCCACGACCATACCGCCGGCAAGGCCCAGCAGCTTGCCGTCGTCGTGTGCCACCCACCACCTACGCGGCGCAGCGACGTCCTCGCCCAGTTCGGACAGGAACATGCCCGGCGTCCATGCCTCGTGTCCGGCACCTTCAAAGCAGGCAGCCTCCAGCGCGCTTGCGCCCTCGGCATCCGCCGCGCCCATGGGACGGAACTGCAGATGACGACCGGCGAGCTCATCGGCAACACCCGTAATTTCGCTCTGCGCACTCTCGGCAAGACCAAGACGCTTGCGCTCGTTTTCCTCGGCATCCGAAAGGCGCGTGTAAATCGGCAGGACGCGGGCCGGATCGCCGTCACCCGCAGCGTGCGCGAGCAGCAAGCCCTCGCCCGAAGGCCACCACAGGTCACGCTCCACGCAGCGGGCGGCCTCGTCCTCACCCAGCAGCTTGCCATAGCGCACTAGACCGTCACCGGTCAGCTGAACCTGGCCCCAGTCCGCTGCTTGGCGCCACTCATCGAGCGCCACGGCGGCCTTGACCACGTGTTCGCGCTCAAATTGACGCTCGGGACCCTCATCGACCAGCATATACAGCGCCGGATATACCTCACCGCGCATAGCATCGGCCAAGATACCAAGCTTGCCGCGCACGCCAGCCTTCCACGCCGTCCAAGCGCAAGCGTCGAGCGTCGACACGCCCAGCAGCGGAACATTGGCACCACGCGCGAGGCCCTTGGCAGTGGAGATGCCGATGCGCACACCCGTAAAGGACCCCGGGCCGCGGCCGACCACATAGCAACCAACATCGCTGCGATCCAGACCGGCTTGAGCCAGCACGCCATCAACGGTATTCACGAGCTCAACGTTGGCGTGACGGCGACACATGTGGTCGCCACTCACGAGCTTCGTCTCACCCGTCTGCCCATCAATCCAGCTTGCCGCGCAGGCAAGCATGTCAGTCGAGGTATCGAGCGCCACCACCAGCGCGTTGTCGTTATGCAAGCTCATCTTGTACAGCCTTATCAATCAAATGGGAAAGCTCCATTGCGCGGTCACCGTGCGCCTCAAGCGTTATCGTTCGCACGTCGCTGTCGCCCTCATCACGCCTGAGCGTCACCGAAAGATACTCATCCGTCAGCTCGTCCTGGAATTGTTCGCCCCATTCCAGCAGGCAAGCACCCTCATAGCCCAGCACATCGAAAATGCCCGTATCCTCGAGCTCGTAGGCATGCTCCAGGCGGTATAGATCAAAGTGAAACAGCGGAATACGACCTTGATCGTGAACGGCCATGAGGGCGAACGTAGGGCTCGTAACCATATGCCCATCGCCCAGCCCGCGCGAGACGCCCTTGGTAAAGTGAGTTTTGCCCACTCCCAGGCCACCGGTCAGGATGAGCACATCGCCGTCCTCAAGGCACGGTGCAATTAGCTCGCCAAAGTACTCCGTATCGGCAGCGCAAGTCGTTTTGTAAGTACCTACCCCCAGGCGCTCCAGGGACATATATGCTCCTTATTATTCCGAGGCGTCCTCTGGCGCGGGATGTCGCTCCAGATAGTCGCCCAGCATCTTAAAGTCTTCCTCCAGCAGCTCCTGCCACGCCGGATTGCGCAGCGCTGCTGCCGGATGGAACGTGGGCATTACCACAAAATGCCCCATCTGGTGGAACCTGCCGCGCAGCTTAGTAATGCCAATCTCGGTCTTTAGCACAAAGTGCGTCGCGGGGTTGCCGAGCGTCACAATAATATCGGGCCAGATGCTTCGAATCTGCTCACGCAAAAATGGCGAGCAAGCCAGCACTTCCTCGGGACGCGGATTGCGGTTTCCCGGCGGGCGGCACTTAAGCACGTTGGCAATGTAGACGTCTTCGCGTTTGAGCCCCGCCAGCGACAAAATGCCGTTGAGGTCCTCGCCTGCCGCCCCCACAAAGGGCTCGCCCTGCAAATCCTCATTGCGGCCCGGCGCCTCGCCAATAAACATCACGCGAGCGTGGGGGTTTCCCACGCCAAACACGATGTTATGGCGCGACTGGTAAAGCTGGCAAAGGTGACAATCGCCCAGAACGGCCTCGATCTCCTCGAGTGCAACCTCACGCGGCGCCTGATGGCTATGGCCGGGGATGTGCATGACGCCCATAGCGACTCCTACACGTAGACCTTGTCGAGACGCATACCAAAGCCGCAAGCGACCTCGTAGTTAATCGTGCCGCGTAGGCGCGCCATCTCGTCCATGGTAATCTCGGCATCTCCATCGCGGCCGACAATGATCATCTCGTCACCATACTCGGCCTCGGGAATCTCATGCGCCGGGTTGGACTGAATGGCGACCATAAACTGGTCCATGCAGATATTGCCCACCTGACGCACACGCTCGCCGCGATACAGCACGTCCATACGATTGGAAAGCGTACGCGAAAGGCCATCGGCATAACCGATCGGAAGGGTGCAGATCTGAACGCGCGTGCGCGGTACGCGGTAGGTAAAGCCGTAGCCCACGCCCTCGCCCATCGCAGGATGCGCCACGCGCGTCACACGCGCGTGGACGCTCATGACGGGATCAAGCTGCATCACGCGACCACTCAGCTCACATGGCTGCAGACCATACAAACCGATGCCGGCACGAATCATGTCAAAGTGCATTGAAGAATCGAGCATCGAGGACGGCGTATTGGCACAATGCACGATACCGCATTCAAAACCTGCGTCCTTAATGGCCTGAACGGCCTCGGTAAAACGCTGGCACTGCAGCTTGTAGTCCCAACCCGAAGGTTCATCGGCCGTGGCAAAGTGCGTAAATACGCCGTCGCACTGGATGCCGCGATGGAAACTGATGCCGCGTACAAAGTCGAGCACCTGTGTGTAGTGAACACCGATACGATTCATGCCCGTCTCGATGGCAAGATGGTACTTGCCCACCTTGCCCGCCGCGACGGCGCATTCGCCATACGCAAGAGCAAAATCGGACGTATAGACCGAGGGCATGATATCGAATTCGAGCAATGCAGGAATAGCCTCGATAGGCGGCTCACTTAGAATCAGGACGGGCTTAGTAATCCCGCCCTGACGGAGCCCAACGCCCTCGTTAACCGTCGCCACGGCAAACATGTCGGCACCGGCCGAATACATGATCTTGGCACACTCAACAGCTCCATGACCATAAGCATCGGCCTTGACCACGCAGCACAGGCGCTGACGCGGATTCAACAAGTTCTTATAGGCCCTCGTGTTGCGACGGAGCGCCCCGCGGTCGATCTCGACCCAGGACCAGCGCGTCAAATCGGCTTTATTCATGATTAGTCATCCGACCCTTCGTCCATGATTCCCAGATCTTCGAGCGCATCCTTTGCCGCCAGCTCCATGGCAGGACCGATCAAGTCGATAAGATCGGTCGCGATGACGCTCTTCTCACCATACTCCGTCGCCGCGGCAAAACCGGCGTAGCTGTGAAGTGCGACGGCGTACGAATACAGCAACTCCCAACGATCCATCTCGTCGCGCATGGTGGCAAGCGTGCCGGCCAAAATACCCGCGAGAACATCACCCGAACCGGCAGTTGCCAGAGAAGCCGGACCCGAGAGCGGCAGCAGCACACGCTCAACGCCACAGATAGCCGTCGTCGGCCCCTTGGCAATGACCACCAGATTGTCGGAGCCTGCAGCCCAGACAACCTTCTGCGCGGCCGCAATCGCGGTACCAAGGTCGTTCACCTCGTCACCGGCAACCAGGCGCGAAAGCTCACGATAGTGCGGCGTCATAACCAACGGCTGCTCGCGGCGATACATCTCGGGGTTACTATCAATACCGTCAATGGCAATCTTAGCAAGGCAGTTGAGTGCATCGGCGTCCAAAATTAGCGGTACATCAAGCTCGAGCAAGCCCGAAACCACCTGCATAGCGCCGGCAGACGTCGTCATACCGGGACCGCACAGCACGCAGCTGTACTTCTTTGCGATCTCGCACACCGTCATGCGCGCAGCGGCGCCAAAGGAGCCGCGGGAATCAGACGGAATAGCAAAGACCGGAATCGAAGGAAGTGCCATGCGAATGAGATTGGCGCAGGCGTCAGGAGCCGCGACTGCCACGTAACCAGCACCCGCGCGAGCTGCAGACTTGGCCGCCATAATGGCAGCACCAGGATATTGCGCAGATCCGGCGACAATAAGCACGGAGCCACGGGAATACTTATCGATATTCGATGGTAGCGGAGCAAAGTAATCAACTAAGTCACCGGGCTCGACAATCTCGGCGGCGTGGTCGACATCATCGATGACCTCGTCAAGACGGTCGTAAAGATTGCCGCAGATCAAATCGCCAGCATACTCAGGACCATCAGCGCTATACAGACCAATCTTGGGCGCAATCATCGTCACCGTGCGCTCGGCACGAATGCAGTCGTCATCAACAACGCCCGTCTCTGCATTCAGGCCCGAGGGGACATCAATGGATACGACACAATCGGCGCATTCATTGACCGTAGGAATCCAAATGGAGAACGGCGCACGCAGATTCCCGTGGAAACCGGTACCAAAAATGGCATCGACAACAACATCGGCCTTATCGATCAAAACCTCGAGTTCATCACGCGAGGGGCCGACGCAAACGTGCACATCGCGGCCGGCAGTACGACGAGCAACATGACGTGCCAGAGCAGCAGGAATCTCATCCGGTTCAACCGGAGAAACGATATCCACGTCCACACCCTTATGGCTCAGGATATCGGCGGCAACCCAACCGTCGCCGCCATTATTACCAAAACCGACCAAAACGAGAACCCGATCGGGATTGAGCTTCAAGACCTCGTTAGCGGCAAACTCACCCGCTAGCTCCATAAGCTCGGCCTTCGAAGTCCCTTCGCGTTCGATGATATCCTCGAGACGAACGACTTCTTCGGTACTCAAAACCGGTTTCATCTATGCTCCTAGCGTATCTTGCGAAGCATCGCCCAGGTGCTCCGTCAATGCTGAATTCTGCAGCTGCTCGAGCTCATCTAATACAGAGCGAGCCTCTTTAAATGTCTGCGCAACGCGTTTCTTGGTGCTCACCTTTTCATCTTTTGGCTTAGGCCGAGCATCTTCGGTAATCGCGATGGCATTCGCAACGGCCAAGTCTCCCGTAAGCGTAATGGAAAGAGCGACCTCAACAACGCCCAGTTCTTGAGCGATCTCGAGAGCACGGCCCGAAAGCAGCGCCTTCGGTTTGCCGAGTTTATCACGCGTTACCGAAACATCCTTGCGACCCACGCCTTGACTAAAACCCGTGCCGAGAGCTTTAAGCACCGCCTCGCGCGAAGCAAAGCGGCTCGCATAGTGAGCAGCGGGACGCGATGATGCATCGCAATACGCACGCTCTTCTTCGGTAAACACACGCCGAGCAAACGACGGCGTCTTTTCAAGAATTGATTTCATGCGGGAAATCTCGACGATATCAACGCCGATACCAGTTTCAGCCATGTTCACCTCCATATCGCACAGACTAAGTTATTGTAGCCCGTTCGCAGAAGATGCGACAAACGAGGGTTATAAAACACAGCTACTATGTGAGACAAATTGCCCGAGATACAAAAAAGGGGGAGGCCGCGAGGCCTCCCCCTTCTTCAAGTCATCAGACGGCTCG
>JAHYYL010000052.1 GCA_019424965.1 Collinsella sp. | reverse complement strand
TTGCACTTTGGGGCAAGCCCATCACGGTACAGGATGCACTCGATCACAACTTTGCATCACCCGCACCGCGACCCAAACAGGCCACCTTCGCAAGTTTTATGGGTACCGATGAATCGGACGAAGGCCCACAGGCCAAGCGGCACGCAATCCTCGACGGCCTAACGTCCGATGAGCTCCAAGCCCACATCGACCAGCTCTATGCGTCCGAGGTCACATCGGCGCTGCGCGACATCGTGCACGCGTACGAAGTCGCAATGGGCGTCACCGTGGCCCGCATCTCCGTGCGCAGCATGAAAACGCGCTGGGGATCATGCACGCCCAAATCCGGCGCCATTCGCATCGCGCGCGAGCTCGCCGCCTACCCTGTCGAATGCCTCGACATGGTTGTCGCCCACGAGCTCGTCCACTTGCTCGAGCCAAGCCACAATCAGCGATTCCACGCCCTGCTCGACACGTACTGTCCCAACAATAAAGCTCTGTCGCAGCGGCTCAAGCAGCCACCCATAGAGTCGTATTAGAACCGGTTAGCGCACGCGCTCGATCTCGACGCCGCAGCTTGCCAAGGGCAGGCCAACAGGAGCCCACGGCTTATCGAGCTTTATGCGCACACCAAGCAGCGAGGAATAACGGCGCAGCAGCATCTGGGCTGTCCCCTCGGCTGCCGCCTCGATGAGCTTAAACGTGTGCTCGCGCAGATAGCCATCGACATCGTGGCACACCGAGCCGTAGTCAATCGAGGCATCCAGGTTATCGTGCTCCCCCGCCGCGCGCAGGTCGGCATAGAGCACCAGAGAAACGATGAACTTCTGACCCAGCGCATTCTCCTCGGGATACACGCCATGGTTGGCAAAAACCTCAAGGCCGTCAATGACAATGCGATCGGTATGGCGCAGATCGTCATAGCTCACGTGAGGCACCGCCGTTGCGGTGGATATTTCGCCCCTTCCACGGCGGGCGAGCTCAGCACCTTCAGTCTTGGTTGCATTCTCGGGCAGTTTCTTGTTACTCAACGCGATCGTCTCCTTCGTTTAGAACCCCGACCGCGCAAACTAACTACACGCGAATCGACAGGTTCTTTTTATCATCGCTCCAGTTGCAAGCGTTGCGCGCGGGGCATGCAAAGCAGGCACGCGACGCTTTGTCGGCTGCATAGAGCAGACGCTCAAGCGGTTGGCTGTTCACGCGCAGCTTTCGATGGCCCAGAATGGCCGTCTTAATGGCTGCGGCATCGGCCGGCTCAAACGCCACGTCATCGGGCATGCCGCCGAGAATCGCATCAGCGACGCGTTCGCTTGCAACATCATGGGATATACCCGATTCATACTGTTCATCTTTGCCGATATCGTGAAGAAGTGCCGTGGCGTAGATGACCTCGCGGTCAAATTCGAGCTGCTCCTCGAGATTCTTGATCCACATAATGCGAGCGACATCGAGCAGATGGTCAATACCGTGGCGGCAGAAGATGCGCCCCGATTCCAACTGTACGATGTTGCCCAGGTGCCGCCGGAACAGCCCGTTGGCACAAATGTAATCAATGCGAGGCATGGCACCAAAGGGGGCCAGGCCCGAAGCCATAAAGCCGCGACGCGACGTCCCCTCATCGGTCTTCGATGTAAAGTCGTTGACGACTCTCATGGTTAGCGGCCCAGCATCCTAAAGAAACGCTCCTCGAGCGCGGGATCGGTCTCAAAGACGCCGCGGCGAGCAAGCGTCACGGTCTTGGTGCCGGGCTTTTGCACGCCACGCATCGTCATGCACATATGCTCAGCTTCCATGAGCACGATCGCTCCCTGGGGAGCCAGATAGTCCATGAGGGCATCGGCGACCTGCGCACACAGCTGTTCCTGCAGCTGCAGGCGGCGGGCATAGACCTCAACCGTGCGGGCGAGCTTAGACAGACCCGCCACGCGACCATTGGGGATATAGCCAATCGCGGCCTTGCCATAAAACGGCAGCAGATGGTGCTCGCACAGCGAGTAAAACGTGATGTCGCGCTCGATAACCAAATCGTTCGAAGCGACGGCAAAGGTTTTGGACAGGTGCTCCTCGGCACTCTGATCCATGCCGCCGGCGGTTTCACCATACATACGGGCAACGCGCGCCGGGGTCTCCAGCAGGCCCTCACGAGTTGGGTCCTCGCCTATGCCCTCAAGCAACAGCTTAATGGCGGCCTCGACTTTTTCCTGATCGACCATCTGGGCCTCACTTTTCCGATTTCACGTTCGCGCTATGGTACCACGCCCTCCGGCATCGACCACAAGCTACATAGTATGGGTCGAATAGACCGGATCATCACGCCAAAGTTCAACCGCATCACAAAGCGCAACGCCCTCGCACTCAGCACGGGCGCGCGTAGCGTTCATATCGATCACGCGCTGGTTACTCGAGCCCCTAAAACGCAATGAGATATCATAAAGATCCTGAACAAACGGGCCATCCACCAACATGTCGAGGCAGGCAAGGATACGGTCCGTCACCTCAGTATGGTGACGACCACCCGGCATAAGCTCCTCGAGCACGTCGCCGGTAAAACACCAAATGGTCTTTCCTGACCCCGCAGGATAAGCGGCACGAACACGCTCGACAAACTCAACGAGCCCCGCCTGGTTCTCGGGCTCCATAGGCTCGCCGCCCAGAATCGTCAGGCCGTCAATAAAGGGATGATCGAGGCTCTCGATAATCTTGTCCTCGACGGCGCGATCAAAGGGCTCGCCCGCGGCAAAGTCCCACGCGACAGAGTTAAAGCAATTCTTGCACCCACGACGGCACCCACTCACAAACAGAGAAGTACGAACGCCTTCCCCATCAGCAATGTCGAAATACTTAATGTTCGCGTAGTTCATAGGTAACTCTCCCGGGAGGCCGGGACATATCATCCCGTCCTCAAACATTCTCGGCCTTCGGCCTGCGAAACTGCGGGCGGGACGATATGTCCCGGCCTCATGCAAAGGGTAACTCAATGAACGAAGCGAACATCGAGTATAGGGTTCGAGGTCTAATAAAAACTGGGTTGCGGCTCAACCGCCATCGCAAGCAAAGCGTTGTTGCAAGTCAACTCATTTCCGCTAAGAACTTCGAGGAGCGAGCAGGCTGCGTGCTGCATCTCAGCTACATCAACTTGGCCGCCCCGTAGCGAGGCCCCGGACCTTTGCTCGATATGAGTTCCGCACGAACAGGAGGCGCCAGTGGCGCCTCCGTCGTGAGCCAGGACTGTCCGAAATAGCGAGTAAAGGTCCGGGGCCTCGCTACGGGGCGGCCTGGGATGGTTATTAGAGATGCAGCACGCGGTCGCGGATCTCCTCGGTTCGACCCTGGTTCCAGAACTGGGTACCGATGTAGCCGCACGTACGACGAGCGACGTTCATCTTCTCCTGGTCGCGGTTGCCGCAGCTGGGGCACTCCCACACCAGCTTGCCGTCATCCTCGACAATCTTGATCTCGCCATCGTAGCCGCACACCTGGCAGTAATCGCTCTTGGTGTTGAGCTCGGCGTACATGATGTTGTCGTAGATGTACTGCATCACGCGAATGACAGCCTTGAGGTTGTCCTGCATGTTGGGAACCTCAACGTAGGAGATAGCACCGCCCGGCGAAAGCTGCTGGAACATGCCTTCAAACTTAAGTTTGTCGAAGGCATCGATCTCCTCGGACACATGGACGTGATAGCTGTTAGTAATGTAGCCCTTGTCCGTCACGCCCGGGATAATGCCAAAACGACGCTGCAGGCACTTGGCGAACTTGTAGGTCGTCGACTCCAACGGCGTACCGTACAGCGAGAAATCGATATCACTTTCGGCCTTCCACTCCGCGCACTTGTCGTTCATGCGCTGCATGACGGCCATGGCGAACGGCGTGCCCTCCTTCTCGGTGTGGCTGTGACCCGTCATGTACTTGACGCACTCATACAGGCCGGCATAGCCCAGGCTGATGGTGGAATAGCCGCCCACCAGCAGCTTGTCGATGGTCTCGCCCTTCTTCAGACGCGCCAGGGCGCCGTACTGCCAAAGAATCGGCGCGGCATCCGAAAGCGTGCCCATCAGGCGCTCATGACGGCAAAGCAGGGCACGATGGCACAGCTCAAGGCGCTCGTCGAAGATCTTCCAGAACTTATCCATGTCCTGATGCGAGCTCAGCGCGACATCGGGCAGGTTGATGGTCACAACACCCTGGTTAAAGCGACCGTAGTACTTAGGCTTGGTCGGGTCATAGTTCAGCGCGTTGGCGACATTGTTAAAGCCGTTGCCCGAACGGTCGGGCGTCAGGAAACTGCGGCAACCCATGCAGGTGTAGCAATCGCCGTTGCCGGCAGTCTCGCCCTTAGACAGCTTGAGCTCGCGCATCTTCTTCTCGGAGATGTAGTCGGGCACCATGCGCTTGGCGGTGCACTTGGCGGCGAGCTTGGTCAGATAGAAGTACGGCGAATCCTCGCGAATGTTATCGTCCTCGAGCACGTAGATGAGCTTGGGGAACGCCGGGGTGATCCACACGCCGGCTTCGTTCTTAACGCCCTCATAGCGCTGACGAAGCGTCTCCTCCACAATCATGGCAAGGTCGTGCTTCTCCTGGGGCGTACGGGCCTCATTGAGATACATAAAGACCGTCACGAACGGCGCCTGGCCATTCGTGGTCATAAGGGTCACGACCTGATACTGAATCGTCTGGACGCCGCGACGGATCTCGTCACGCAGGCGGTCCTCAACAACCTCGCGGACCTTTTCGGGAGATGCGGAAACGCCGAGCTCCTCGAGCTCGCGGGCGACCTCGCCGCGAATCTTCTGACGGCTCACCTCGACGAACGGGGCAAGATGGGTCAGCGAAATCGACTGGCCACCGTACTGGGAGGAAGCAACTTGGGCGATGATCTGCGTCGCGATGTTGCAAGCCGTCGAGAAGCTGTGCGGCTTCTCAATCAGCGTACCCGAGATAACAGTACCGTTCTGGAGCATATCCTCCAGGTTCACCAGGTCGCAGTTGTGCATGTGCTGGGCAAAGTAGTCGGAATCGTGGAAGTGGATCAGGCCCTCATTGTGGGCATCCACGATCTCCTGGGGCAGCAGCACACGCTGAGTCAGATCCTTTGAAATCTCGCCGGCCATATAGTCGCGCTGGACGGAATTGACGGTCGGGTTCTTGTTAGAGTTCTCCTGCTTGACCTCTTCGTTATTGCACTCGATCAGCGACAGAATCTTGTCGTCGGTCGTGTTCTTCTGGCGCTTCAGGCTCTGGACATAGCGATAGATGATGTAGTGGCGGGCAACCTCGTAGCAGTCGAGACGCATGATCTCGTCCTCGACCAAATCCTGGATCTCCTCGACCGAAACGGTGTGGCCCGCGTTCTCGCATGCCTCGGCGACGTTTTGCGCCGCATAAACCACCTGGCGGTCGGTTAGACGAGAGCTCTCCTCGACCTCCAAGTTGGCGGCGCGGATGGCATTGACGATCTTATCGATGTCAAAGACAACCTCGGTGCCGCTGCGCTTGATAATCTTCATCCTCTTGCCTCTTTCGCGTCGTAGCCTCATTGCGCTTCAGAGCCAAACGATGCCCGGCAGGGCCTGCCCCTGCCTTGCGGCGCCGTCGCGCAATCTGTGTTCTCGATAAACCATAAGCCTCCATGCGGACATTCCCTAGAGCCAATCAAGCGGTTCAAGGACACGTTCAAAAGAGGCAGTTAAGGTCTTCGTTCTCTGTCCGCCATCTATCATACGACAAAGAAGCATCTATATCCTGTATTCTTTTTTTAGGTCAAACACAACATATAGTGTTTCAGCAGGTCAAAGCAATTGGTCATTTTGCAGACGCATTAAAAATGAGGGGTATTTGACAAGTCGGTAAAACGTTACCAACACGGCTACCTGCATGGCAGTTATAAAACCCCCTTAGTCAAGCCGCTGACAAATCCTACCAAAACCAAGCCGCTCACGCCAAAAGAATCCAAAAGATTATGCTTGACCAACATGTTGCGGTCACGATGGACCAGGACACCTGCAATCTGCCGGCGCCCCCACGGGATGCGAAGACCATCGCGTACAGACCTTGGATCAATATTTGGCGGCGTGCTTGGTGGCAAAACAAAACAGCCCAGAGGACATAGCCTCTGAGCTGCGAACATTTGGTGGGCGTTAGAAGATTTGAACTTCTGACCTCTTCCGTGTCAGGGAAGCGCTCTCCCCCTGAGCTAAACGCCCAAATGGAGCGGACAACGGGGCTCGAACCCGCGACCCCAACCTTGGCAAGGTTGTGCTCTACCAACTGAGCCATGTCCGCTTACGAGGATTAATCTTACGTGATACCCGCATCCTATGCAAGAACTTTTTTGAAAAGTTTTGCGACGCCCTCGCGAACCTCGCAAAGACATCAGCCACCACGGAAGGCGCAGGCAAACGCAAACTCGCCGTAAGAGGCCCCTACATCTCACCGAGCATAATCCAGGCAGAGCTGTCCTGCGCGAGCCTGCCGTCTGCAAGCGGTGATGAGGTGAGCAGGACCCTGCCCGCCGGCAGCTCCACGGGTGCTGCACCGAAGTTCGTCACACATGCCCAGCCGTTGTCGCGGCGATAGGCGATGACGCCGCCCTCAGCGCCCTCGGCACCATCCGCAAGGCCGGTGCGCCCGTCAAGATCGAGCCACGCAAGATCGTTGGTGCACCCGCGCAGCTTGCGCCGCAGCCAGAGGGCGTCACGATAGAGCGCAAGCATCGATGTCGGGTCCGCTTCTTCCCTATCGGCAGCGTAATCGGAAAACCATGCAGGCTGCGGCAGATGGGGCGCCGTATCGGCGTCCGCCGGTGAAAACCCAAACGATCCGCCCTGCGCGGGATCGTCCGCCGCCACCCACGGCAGGGGCACACGACAACCGTCGCGCCCCTTCTCGCGCTTCGATCCGTGCGTATTGGTCGCAGTGGGATCTTCGAGTGCAGCCCACGGAATGTCAGCCACCTCAAAAAGGCCGAGCTCCTCACCCTGATACACGTATGCCGAGCCCGGAAGCGCCAGCTCAAGCAAAAGGGCCGCCCGCGCGCGGCGCTCGCCGAGTTCACGGTCCTCGTCATAAGACGACCCGTCGCGTAAGAGCCAGTCGAGCGCAATCTGGTGGTAGCGCGTCGCCTTGATTTGCGGCAGGGCATAGCGTGTCGCCACGCGCGGCACGTCGTGGTTGGAGAGTACCCAGGTCGAGGCGGAATCGGATTCGATGGCCGCCTTCAAGCCCTCCTCGATTGCAGTGCGCATGTCATCATAGGTCCAAGTGGCCTTGGCAAACTCAAAGTTAAATGTCTGACCAAGCTCGCTGGGACGCGCGTAGAGATACTGACGCTCGGGCAGCACCCACGCCTCGGCAACGGCGCTGCGCGGCGGATCATAGCGGTCGAACACGCGACGCCACTCGCGATAGATCTCGTGGACCTCGTTGCGGTCCCACAGCGGATGGGTGCCGTCGTCAACCATGTCATCGCCCTCGGCGAGATGCCACTGGTCGAGATCATCGCGGTCGAGATCCTTGGCGAGACCGTGTGCCACATCAATGCGAAAGCCGTCGACGCCTCGATCGCTCCAAAACGCCAGAACATCGCAAAAGAACGCGCGAACCTCGGGGCATGACCAGTCAAAGTCCGGCTGCTCGGGCGTAAACATGTGCAGATACCACTGACCGTCCGCAACACGCGTCCAGGCAGGGCCGCCAAAGTTGGCATTCCAATTGGTGGGAGGCAGCTCGCCGTGCTCGCCGCGACCATCGCGGAAGATATAACGGGCGCGCTCGGGCGACCCGGGGCCGGCGGCAAGAGCGGCTTTGAACCAGGGGTGCTGGTTGGACGAATGGTTGGGCACGATGTCGACGATGACCTTGATGCCGCGCGTGTGAGCCGCGGCGATCATGTCATCGAAGTCGTCGAGCGAGCCGAGACGTTGGTCGACATCGCAGTAGTCCGCCACATCATAGCCGCCATCGACAAGAGGCGATGGGTAAAACGGACTCAGCCAGATGGCCTCGATACCCAGCCGCTCAAGATAGTCCATCTGCTGGGTAATGCCCGCGATATCGCCCAAACCCGAACCAGTCGAGTCCTTAAACGAGCGCGGGTAGATCTGATAAATCGCGGCATCGGACATCCATGAGCGCGAAGAGGACTTTTCTGTAGCCATGGGATGCGCCTCCTTTGCAACGAGGTTTTGCGAGATGCCCACGATGATACGCCCAAAGCGGACATTCGCGGCAAACAACGCCACAGCCACGCTCCAAAACGCTCGCTCCCCCTCGGGTTCGAGCCCAGGCGATGGGTACGAAAAAGCCCGGCTACCGTAGTAGTCGGGCTGTTGCGTTTGGAGCGGACAACGGGGCTCGAACCCGCGACCCCAACCTTGGCAAGGTTGTGCTC
>JAHYYL010000006.1 GCA_019424965.1 Collinsella sp. | reverse complement strand
TGCGGGAGCGAGCCATCAGCTCAATGTGTTCGGCTGAGATCGGAAATCAACCGGTGTGTATAGAGGGGTCATTATTAGTGGCCCGTGGCGAGGTCTAATACTTTTCCCGAGAAGTGAACGAGCAAAATCGGACCCCCGAAGCATTGACACTTTGAGGGCATCGTTTCCTGCGGTTTCGATACTGGAATCCTGCGATTTTGCCGACGAAAAATGCGGATGCTTCAGGGGTCCTAAAACAGACGTTCACTCCGCGGAAAAGTATTAGACCTCGATAGCGGGGGATGGTGAGCTGGTAGCAAGCCGACGTCAGAAATGGGATAAACAAGGCAAGCGGATCACATGAATCAAAAAACACGTTGCAAAAGTATGAAAATGTCCTATAATTGCAACATGAAGTACTTTAGCAACATAACGGCGATAAGCGAGCTCTCCGAGAGCGAGGGCGTGTTCACCACAGCTCAGGCGGCTCGCATGGACATCTCTCGAGATGCGCTGGCGCACTCATGTCGTGCGGGGCGTCTTGAACGGATATGCCACGGTGCCTACCGGATGTCTGGAACACAGCGCCGAGACACCGACGAGCTCAACGCTTTTTGGAAGCTCACCAATCCCTCCCTTTGCGCGTGGGAGAGAAAGCACCAGTGGGACGGCATTGCAGTGAGCGGTACGACTGCGGCGAACCTGCAGCAAATGGGCGATTTCTACCTGTCCCCCTACAGGATGACCGCGCCCGCGCGTATCAATACAAGAAACGAATCCCTTTCTTTTGTAAAGCGCGAGATCGCTGAGCAGGACATCGTTTGGCTCGACGGCCTGCCGGTAACCAAACCCGAGCGCACGCTTGTCGATCTTTGCCTCGATTGCGAGGACCCCTCATTAATTATCGATGCCTACCACGACGCGCTTGGGCGTGGACTCGATACGCAGCGGCTAAAAGATCTTGTAGAAGAGAACTCTAAAACCGCCAAACGACGCGAACTAATGAGGCCTTTGCTGATGGTGCTGAACGGGTAATGCGAATAAACATGCAGTCTCTAACAGCGTTCCGTCACGCGGATCTTTGTTGATCACCTATACTGGTTGAGCTCAACTGGAGAGGTGATAACTAGTTATGAAATCAATCAATGTTGCAGCAGCGATTATTCAGAAGGACGGAAAAATCCTGAGCTGCCAGCGCGGCTATGGCGAGTTTAAAGACGGCTGGGAATTTCCGGGCGGCAAGCTCGAGCCGGGCGAGACCGGCGAGCAGGCAATCGTGCGCGAGATTCAAGAAGAGCTCGAGGTCACGATCGGTAACCTCGACTATCTTTGCACGGTCGAGCACGATTACGAGACGTTCCACCTGTCGATGCAGTGCTACCTGGCTAACATCCTTTCGGGGGAGTTCAAAGAGCACGCTCACGAGGACATGAAGTGGCTCGATACCAATAACCTGTGGGATGTTGATTGGCTTCCAGCGGACGTTAAAGTCGTTAGGGAGCTCGAGAAGAAACTCGGGCTTAAGTAAGAAAGGGGCGGGCGCCACATGGTGCCTCGCCCCTTTTTGTCACTCTGCCTCGCTCAAATCGCTGAGCATAAACTCGTAAATGTCTTGCCTCACGGGTGCGTTGAGCTCATATTCGATTTCAACGGCGTTGTCGCCGCTCTTAGTTTTAATGGCTTCGAACTCACCGGTCGGATGCATTTCGCCTAAGAAATAGAACTCCTTGCCACCCTTATCGTCCTTGTTCTTTCGCATAAACAAATACGTCTTCAGGCCGTTTTCCGGCCATGCCTTCAGGCGCTGAATCTCGGGGGAGTTGAGCGTGCGGTTGTTCTTAGAGATTGCAACTAGCTTACTCGGCGAAACAAAGCGGTCTTCATACTGAATTGACTCACTAATGTCGGGCGCCTTGTCATAGTTAATAAACACGGGGAATGTATTGGTCTTCTCGTCGTAGAAATAGCCGCCAAGATTTTGGCCGTTGATGTTCTTTTCCCAGTTCATCAGGCGGCAAACCTCCTCGTATGTGTACTTGGCGTTGAGAACGAAATTTGTGTTTTCGTACGTCTCGGCATAGTCGAGTCGGTTGCGCGCAATACCAAAATCCAGCACCTCAAGAATCTGACGCTTGAACTCTGCGTTGCGCAGGGCGGTCGCAAACGCTTCGGTCAGACGAGGTCCGCATCCATCGTCAATAAGCAGGGAAACGAAATCCTTAGGAGTGGCAAAGTCGCCCTTAAGGACTGCGATTGCCGACCTAACGGCGCTGTCCTTAAGTTGTGCGCGGTAGTTCCTAAGCGCAGCCTCGCGCATATGCCGGTAGTCCTCGTGTCCGGCTTCGACGAGCGTTTGAAGCAAATAGAGATCTTCAAATCGCTTGCCCGCGGCGAGCTTTTGAGAAATAAATTTGAGAATCTTGGTTTGATCAGAGGATAATTGAACCGTGTAGTCCGGCTCGTATTTGGATAGAAATGCGTGGTAGGACCCCAGGCCGCTATTCTTGAAGATAAGCAGCGGATCGATGGAGCCGTTACGATCAAATTCGAGCAGCGAGGGAATCTTGCCGAGTTTCTGGCGCAAGTCGAGATATTCGTTTTTCAAAAACCTGACGGAGGTGAAATCGCCGCCATCGATGGCCTTGTAGATGCGTGCCTCGGAAATACGATCAAAGCTCACGGTCGAGCATCCGGGGATCGTCGAATCGCCCTCTTGGACGAGACGACGCAGGCGATCTTTGTTGTACGTTTTGTCACCCGAAAGCGCGATGGGCACCAAGAAGTTGCTCTGGTAGTTGCCAATAAAGTCGAGCACCAGTGCGTATTCCTTGCCATCATTCAGACGCAAACCTCGTCCGAGCTGTTGAATAAAGATGATTGCGGAGTCGGTGCGTCGAAGCATGATGATCTGATTGAGCGAGGGGATGTCGACGCCTTCGTTCATGATATCGACCGAGAAAATATACTCGAGCTCGCCGGCTTCAAGTCGGTTGATAACGGCATCGCGGACTTCATCGGGATCTTGACCGCTAATCGCAGCCGTTCGATATCCGAGAGCGTTGAATTTGCGCGACAGTTCTTTGGCCTCGGCGTTTCGATTGCAGAAAATTAAGCCCCTGCGGCTGCTTTTGGTGACGCTATATTCTTCGATCTTCTCGGTGATGTGACGCACACGCTCGTCGGACGTTAAGCGCCCGAACAGGGCGGTATTTTCGACCGTCTCATCGTCAATCTCCAGATCGTGAATGCCAAAATAATGGAAGGGGGCTAGCATCTCCTCGGACAAAGCGTCCTGCAGCGTGATCTGGAATGCGATGACGTGATTGAAAAGGGCAAAGACGTCATAGCCGTCGGTGCGATTGGGTGTAGCGGTCATGCCCAGATAAAACCGAGGCGTAAAGTGCGACATGATGGATTGGTAGCCCTGAGATCCCGTGCGGTGGGCCTCGTCGATGACGATGTAGTCGAACTCATCGGGACGGAAATCGCTCAGATGTTTGGCGACCGAAGAACACATGGCAAACACACAGGTAGCATCGCTTGTATTCTTGCCAGTTTGATAGGTGTCGAACATATAGGTACTACCTAAGAGCCGTTCGTAGCTTGCACGGGAGGCGTCGATAATGCGCCGGCGGTGCGCAAGAAAGAGGACGCGCCGGGGTTTAGTTGCGAGTACGTCGAAAGCTGAAAGGAAGGTTTTACCTGTACCCGTGGCAGAGACCAGCAAAGCACGAGTTTCGCCCTTGCGGTGGATCGCTCCAAGCGCTTCGAGGGCACGCTGCTGCATTTTATTGGGCTTGATTTCAGCGAGGTCATTTTGCGTCGGCGTCTCACTAGATTTGAATGTCGCTTTCGATTTAGTTTTTGGCGGATGGGTCATTCGATACGTGGCGTAGTTATCAATCCAGTCTTGGGAAAGCAAAACGGTTGAGGTGTCGTTCCACAGCGAATCAAACTCGCCTCTAAGTTCTCCGAGCAGGCGGCTGTTCTCGACAGTCTGGTACAGCACGTTCCATTCTTTATTACATGTGAGCGCGGTCTGCGTCATGTTGGAGCTGCCGACGATGACCGTGCTGGTTTCGCCCTTATCAAAAATGTATCCCTTGGCATGCAAATTACCCTGGAATACGCGAACTTCTATGTTGCCGTACTCCAAGAGCTTGCGAAACGCATCGGGTGAGTTGAAGTTGAGATAGGTGGATGTGAGCAACCTGCCCTTAATGTTGCGTTGCTTGAGCTCTTGGAATGCTTCGACCAGGATCTGCAAACCGCCGTCCGCGACGAACGCAACGCAAAAGTCAAAGGAGCTGCAGGTTGAGAGCTGCTCTTCGATAACGGATAGTAGTGTTCCGCCGGTCGCCTTCGAGTTGGCGATGAGCTTGGGTGAATCGTTCTCGCGTGTAAGCGAATCGAATTCAATATCAATCTGCTGCTGAGCAACCATTTCGCCAGACCTTTCGAAAGACCACGTTTGCGCCAGGATAGCAGATCGATCGTTCGTGTTTTGGGCGACTTTTGATACGAGGGCTTGCAAGCGGTGTCCGCACGACATGTGACACTTAACCTGCTGCCAACTCCTCCGCGGCGGCATGAACCTGAGCAACGATTCTCTAAGGAGCTCGAAATCGATGAGTGACAACACCAAGCATCTCGCAAAGAAATGTGTTAAGGACGCGGGGCTGTGCCTCGCGCTGTGCCTTGCCGGCGCAGCGGTCGCGCTGCTGGCTGTTCTGGGGCCGTTTGACGTGCTCCGAAGTGCCAGCTCTCTGCACGTTTGCATGGCCCTTGCCGGCGCCATGATAACCGGCGGCGTGCTTGATCTGATTTTTTGGGTGTTTGACCCGTTTGGATGGAAGAACGAGGGGTAAGCCCTAAGGGATGCAGATGCCCCGCGGCGTTAGGAGGTCCCCATGATCTGGTTTACCAGCGATACCCATTTTGGGCACGAGAACATGTTGCGGCTCTGCGACAGGCCTTGGTCGACTGTTGCGCAGATGAACGACGCCATGGTCGCCAGCATTAATAGCAAGGTCGCTGCGGATGACGAGCTTTACATTTTGGGTGACTTCAGCTTTAAGATGACGGTCCAAGATGCCTACGAGCTGCGCAAAAGCATTGCATGCAAGCGCGTCCATCTGCTGCCCGGCAACCATGACAAAGACTGGACGCAGCCTGCGGTGGCGGATGCTTTTATCGTCGAGCCGCCCATTTGCGTGCTCAAGATCGACCGTCAAAAAATCGTGCTGAGCCACTATCCCATGGTCGATTGGCAGGGCATGTCGCACGGTGGCTGGCATCTGCACGGACATATCCACAGCTGCGGCGGCGCGTACAACAAGTTCAACCTTCGGCAGGGACTGCTGCGCTATGACGTGGGCGTGGACGCCAGCGGCTACGCTCCGGTGAGCTTGGAGGAGCTCAAGTCATGGTTTGCGCAGGTCGACGAGCCGGCGTGTTGCGTTAAGTGGCCGTGGTGGGTCAACGCCACGGGCGATGAGCAGGTCGAGCGCGATCTCGAAGCCTATAAGAGGGAAGTGGTGATCCGATGACGGTCTATGTGACGGGCGATATTCACGGCGGCCTCGACATGCAAAAGCTGCGCGATTGGGATCTTGGGGAAAGCCTGACGAGCGACGACTATCTCATCATTGCCGGCGACTTTGGCTTTCCGTGGGATTTCTCTGCCGAGGAGTGTGCCGACATCGCTTGGCTGGAGTCGCGCCCCTATACCGTGCTGTTCGTCGACGGCAACCACGAACGTTTCGACCACTGGGCGGAGCGACCCATGGAGTTGTGGCACGGTGGGCTGACGCAGCGCCTGTCGGATACCTCCCCCATACGGCGCCTGACGCGTGGCGACGTTTTTGAGCTCGACGGCTCAACGGTCTTTACCATGGGCGGCGCCACGAGCGTGGACAAGGAATACCGCATTCCGTATTCCAGCTGGTGGCCGCAGGAGTTGCCGGACGAGCGCAACTTTGAGGAGGCACGGACGAAGCTCGACAGCGTGGGCTGGAAGGTCGACTACGTGGTCACCCACACCTGCTCTACGCGCATGCTTTCGCCCACGCTCTATCCGGCGCCCGGCTGGAATTGCCCCGCCGTCGATCGACTTACGGCATTTTTTGACGAGTTGGAAGACCGCTTGGACTACAAGCGCTGGTACTACGGGCATTTTCATCGGGATGCCAACCCGACCGAGCGCCATACCGTGCTCTACGACTGCATCGTTCGCCTGGGCGACGAACTCCAGCCTTGGGATGTTGCGTAGGGGTGGGGCGTATTTGGCTACTCGGCCGTTACAGTGATGTTCTCGCGGTGCGCGCGGATGACGTCCCAGCTAAAGTGCTCGACCAGCCGCTCGGCAGAGCGCGGCGTGGTGTCCGGCGCGATGCCCGTTTGCCCGGCGAGCCAGCCCAGCAGCGCTTCGGGCGTGCCAAAGCGGGCGCGGAGTTCGCCCAGGTCCAGATCGCGGTCTCGTTTGGAAAGGCGGCGGCCGTCCGGTGCCATGAGCAGCGGAATATGTGCGTAGTGCGGCGTGGGCAGTCCCAACAGGTGCTGCAGATAGATCTGGCGCGGCGTGGACCCCAGCAGGTCGCATCCGCGCACGACCTCGGTGACGCCCATGGCAGCGTCGTCGACCACCACGGCTAGCTGATAGGCAAACACGCCGTCGCTGCGGCGCACCAAAAAGTCGCCGCACTCGGTGGCGAGTGCTTCGCATTGGGCGCCGTACGTGCGATCCACAAATTCGATCACGTCGTCTGCGAGGTCGTCGACGGTGGGCACGCGCAGACGTGTGGCCGGGGCGCGCAGGGCGCTGCGGCGGGCCACCTCCTCGGCCGAAAGACTTCGGCAGGCGCCACGGTAGATGGGCGTGCCGTCGCTCGCGTGCGGTGCACTCGCGGCGTGGAGCTCGGCGCGTGTGCAAAAGCAGGGATAGGTGAGGCCGGCGTCTTTCAGCCGGCGCAAGGCGCTCTCGTACAGGTCTAGGCGGTCGTGCTGGTAGTAGGGGCCTTCGTCCCACTCCAGCCCCAGCCAGGCCAGGTCGTCAATCAATTGGGCGGCAAGTTCCGGGCGCTTGCAGCGATCGTCCAGGTCCTCAATGCGTAACACGATGCTGCCGCCCTGGCTGCGGGCCGAAAGCCATGCGCACAGGCAGCTGAACACGTTGCCCAGGTGCATACGGCCCGAGGGCGACGGGGCGAAGCGCCCCACGACGGGCGCGGGAGCGGCCGGCGTCGTTGGCGCGTCGGCGGCGGTTGTTGCTATGTTGCGTGCGTTGATGTCCATGCGGACGAGTATAGCGCGGGGCGCGGTGGGGGAGACGCTGCCGTGGCCTGCAAGTTGCTGAGGCCGCGCGTTGCGCGTGCCGGACCACCGGCTCGGCACCTTAATCGTCGTCAATCAATTTAGCCCTCAAACGACAGAAACCCCGGCAGCTCTTCGCAACTGCCGGGGTTTCCGCGGAAAAGGGGGACATGATCCTCGAGCGGACGGCAAAGGGGCAAACCGTTTTCGCTCAACTGCTTTATGCCCCTCAACTGGCGGCTCAATCAGCGCATGCCGCGCCCACACAAAGCCGCTACACCTGTGATGGAGCTATGAAGTGGTATCTATTGCCGGAGCGGGCTATGCCAAGGAGTGTCCCAGATTGCCGGCAGATAAGGAACGTCCCCAGGTGCCGGCGGCGGGCGTGACTTTCGTCCCGTTTGATACTCCGCTGGCCTAGATGTTCGTCACATGAACCCGCAAACGTGGGACAATGACGCTGTTGGTATCACAGACAAAGGATGTGCCTATGAACGCCCCCGTTGCCCAGCCCTGTCGGCAGCGCCGCCTGTTTGCGCGATTCGCTTCCGTCTGCGCACTCGTCGCGCTTGCGTTGTTGCTGCTGCCTGCCGCCGCGCACGCCGACGGCTACTCCATGAGCCAAACCTATATCGGTGCCACGGTCGAGGCCGATGGCTCGCTGACCGTTGTCGAGGGACGCCAGTTCGATTTCGACGATGACATTAACGGCGTGTATTGGGATATCAATACAGGCTCTAACCAGCAAGGCGGCTCGGTGGTCGTCAATGTGCTGAGCGTCGAGGAAGACGACACTGCGTTTAACAAGGTCGACAGCGCAAACAAAGGCGACGACGGCGTTTACACGGTGGAGCAGTCCGACGACGGCGTAAAGATTAAGGTGTTCAGCCCTCACGAGAGCGGCGACAGCGCAATCTACTACGTGAGTTATTCCATGACCGGTGCGGTTATGAACTGGGCCGATACCGCCGAGCTCTACTGGAAATTTGTGGGTGACGGCTGGTCTGCGGACTCCGATGACGTCGAGATGGAAGTCTACTTTGCAAATGCCGCTGCCGGGACGGCCGCCGTCAAGGGCGATAACTTCCGCGCATGGGGCCACGGCCCGCTGACGGGCGACGTGTCACTCGATGCGGACGAGCCCATGGTCACCTATACCATTCCCTGCGTGCATGAGGGAGAATTCGCCGAGGCACGCATCGCCTTCCCCAACGACTGGGTGCCGCAGCTCGCCGCCTCGAGCGAAGAGCGCATGTCGACGATTCTGAGCGAAGAGAAGGAATGGGCCGACGAGGCCAACGCTCGCCGTGAGCACGCGCGTGCGGTTGCCGGCGCGATTGCCGTGGTGTGTGTTGTCGTGGCGGTTGCCTATACCGGTGTGATCGTGATGCTTAAGCTGCGCAGGCCCAAGCCCAAGCCACTCTTCCAGGACGAGTACTTCCGCGATGTGCCCTCGGCCGACCATCCCGCGGTGCTTGCAGCTCTCATGAGCTGGAACGACGTGCCCGATCAGGCATATATCGCCACACTTATGAAGCTCACCGACGACCGCGTGATCAAGCTGGAAGAAGCGACCGAGACCAAGAAGAAGGGTCTGCTCCGTCGCGAAAAAGAGGAGCAGACGTATCGCATCACAGTGACCGACGAGGCCTGGAAGGCTGCCAAGAAGGACGGCATCGATCGCGACGTGCTCAAGGTCTTCTTTGCTGGCGTTAAGCCCGATAAGGACGGAGTCCGTTCGCGCACGTTTAGCGAGTTGGAGGAGTACGCTAGCGAGCGCACCACATCTGTTGGCGACAAGCTCGAGGACTATCAGAGCACAGTTAAGGGCAAGCTGGAGGCGCGCGAGCTTATTGCATCGGATGGCACTATCGCGATGGTGGCCGGCCTGGTTCTCGGCATCATCATTGTCTTTGGCATTCTGGGCTCTCTGTTCTATACCGACTTTGCGGATGCCAACGTCGGTGCCGCTATGATCTCGATCCCCGTTACGATCGTGGGCTTTGTCCTGAGCTGCACCTTCCGCCGTTACACGCCGGAGGGCGCCGAGGTGGCGGCTCGCTGCAAGGCGCTCAAGCATTGGCTCGAGGACTTTACGCGCCTGAAGGAGGCTATCCCCAGCGACCTAATCTTGTGGAACAAACTGCTGGTGATGGGCGTTGCCCTGGGCGTTTCGAAAGAAGTGCTGCGACAGCTGGCCGAGGCCGTGCCTGCGGATCTGCGCAACAGCGACGATTTCTACGACAACTACCCCTGCTACTGGTGGTATTACCATCACTACGGCAACGAGTCTCCGCTCGATTCGTTCAACGAGGTGTATCACGAGACCATCCGCGAGCTGGCTTCGAGTTCCGATAGCTCGAGCGGCGGCAGCGGCGGCGGCTTTTCCGGTGGCGGCGGTGGCGGCGTCGGCGGAGGCGGCGGCGGAACGTTCTAGCGAGCGCTTGCTTTGGGGTGGATCTTTCTGGGCGGTTGCCAGGGAAGATTCATCCCATTTTTGTGCATCGAAACGGGTCAAACTTTCCGCTGCGGACCTTCGCGCAAGGGACAGTGGACAAAAAATGCCAAATATGAGTACTGTTGCTGCGTTGGTCACATATGTTTGCACATAATAATGGGCTCCTAATGAGAGTACTTCTCGTTAGGAGCCCATTTTATTGAACATTTGGGGAGTTATGTCAGCTCGTGCAGCTGGTCGTCATGCCTATAAGCATCAAAAATGCCCCAAATCGCTGCTACTAAAAAGGTAACAGTACTCATATTTGATGTTTTTTGACCAGGGCTATCTACAAACCCCCTAGGCCACTCATTGGGGACAGACTTAAATGACTAGTTGTTGGGGATCAGTCATTGGGGACGTTCTTAAATGACCAGGTGTGGCTGCTTGGGCTAGGCTGTTAGGTCGAGTTCGTAGAGAAAGCTTTCACGCGGCATGTCGTGACGACGCTCTTCGCGGTTGGCGCGGTGCGTGGCCGTGCGCTTAAAGCCGTGCAGCTCGTAGAACTTCCACGAGCAGTTGGAGTCGGTGTACAGGTGCGCCCTTGTCGCCCCGCGCGAGGAAAGGTACGAGACAGCGGCATCGAGCAACACCGAGCCAACGCCCAGGCCATGGACATCGGGATCGACGGCGAGCAGCGTGACTTCGTTGTCGTGCGGCAATGGGCTGCTCTCGAGCAGGCGGTTGTTGGTTCGGATGGTTGCGCGCACAAACGAGAGATACTCGGCGCAGGCATCGGGCTCCAGTTCGCGCATCTGCGACAGCAACGCGCGTTCGGTATCCATCCAATGCTCGTTGATAGTGACGCCGGGGCTCTGTCCTGCGCGTGCAAGCGCAATGCCGCGCGCCTCGCCGTCAATTACCGCAACCTGCGAAAACGTCGAGGACGAAAGGCAATAGGCGAGGTCGCATGCGGCCTCAAGGCGGTTGTACTCATCGTTATCCGAATTGTTATGCCAAAGCTGCTGCAGAATCAGCGCGATGGCGTCAAAGTCTTCAGTATCAAACGGTCGGTAGAGAACCCGCGAGACCATGGTGCCTCTTTCTTTTGCGGATGCATATCGAGCACAGTTCTACCACGCCATTGGCATCTAATTATGGTGCCCCTGTGTTCCATCAACTCACCGTGCTCAGCGGCGCCTCTGCAACCCCCGCTCGCAAACTTTTTCTGCACAGCCGTGCGTTGCGGGGTGCAACGTCGCGCTCGATGCGCTACATTGAATCAGTATTTTCAATGCCGCTGCGCGAGCGCTGCAGATCGACGTATCACCGACTCACAGAGCACGGCGGCGTACCAGACAGGAGGACTGCATGGGATCTGATGTGAAGATCGCACGCGCGTTGATCTCGGTTACCGATAAAACGGGTGTCGTCGATTTCGCACGGACGTTGGTCGATGACTTTGGCGTCGAGATCATCTCTACGGGCGGCACGGCTCGTGCCATCGAGGACGCGGGCGTTCCCGTAACCCCCATCGAGGAGTTCACGGGCTATCCCGAGATGATGGACGGCCGCGTTAAGACCCTGCACCCCAAGGTTCACGGCGCGCTGCTGGCCCGCCGCGATTCCGAGCAGCACATGCAGGAGGCCGCTCAGCACGGCATTAAGCTGATCGACCTGGTCGTCGTCAACCTGTACGAGTTCGAGAAGACCGTTGCCAACCCCGAGGTCACCTTCGCGGATGCCATCGAGCACATCGACATCGGCGGTCCCTCCATGCTGCGCTCTGCTGCCAAGAACGCCACGAGCGTTACCGTCATCTCCGATCCGGCCGACTACGACGCCGTCCTGGCCGAGATGCACGAGACCGGCGGTTGCACCACGCTTTCCACCCGTCGTCGCCTGCAGGTGAAGGTCTACCAGACCACCGCCGCCTACGACACGGCTATCTCCCGTTGGCTTGCCGCCCAGGCAAGTGACGTGGCGGATACCTCTGCCAAGCTCGAGATTTCGCTGGAGAAGGTCGACGACCTGCGCTATGGCGAGAATCCTCAGCAGAAGGCTACGGTCTACCGCTTTGCCGAGGGTTGCGAGAACACCGCGAGCTCGCAGTTTCCGCTCGTGGGCTCCGAGCAGATCCAGGGCAAGCCGCTCAGCTACAATAACTATCTGGATGCCGATGCCGCTTGGAACCTGGTCCGCGAGTTCGACGAGCCTGCCTGCGTGATCCTCAAACACCAGAACCCCTGCGGCTCCGCCGTTGCCGAGGACATTACGTCCGCTTACGACCGCGCCTTCGCCTGCGATCCCAAGAGCGCCTTCGGCGGCATCATCGCCTGCAACCGCGAGGTTCCCTTTGAGCTGGTTGAGCATTTTGCCGATCAGAACAAGCAGTTTGTCGAGGTCATCATCGCCCCGAGCTACACTGCCGAGGCGCTCGAGCGCATGGCCAAGCGCCCCAACCTGCGCGTGCTGGCTACCGGCGGCGTGGACCACGGCGCCCAGGTGGAACTGCGCTCCATCGACGGCGGCATG
The DNA here is from genome assembly GCA_019424965.1 of Collinsella sp. Lineage (GTDB taxonomy): Bacteria > Actinomycetota > Coriobacteriia > Coriobacteriales > Coriobacteriaceae > Collinsella. Next base: position 74,950 of record JAHYYL010000006.1, on the reverse strand, counting down.
CTGGTGCAGGAGGTCGACCACGTGACCGAGGACCCCGCGACCTTTACGTTCCCCACCGACCGCAAGCCCACCGATGCCGAGATGGCCGAGCTCGAGTTTGCCTGGAAGGTCTGCAAGGGCGTCAAGTCCAACGCCATCCTGGTCTCCAAGGGCAAGGCCGGCATTGGCATGGGCCCCGGTCAGCCCAACCGCGTTGACTCTGCGCTGCTTGCCTGCGAGCGCGCCGAGGACTTCTGCGAGCGCGAGGGCGTGGAGAAGGGCGGCTTTGCCTGCGCAAGCGACGCGTTCTTCCCGTTCCGCGACAACGTCGACGTGCTTGCCGCACACGGCGTGACCTGCATCATCCAGCCCGGCGGCTCCAAGCGCGATGACGAGAGCATCCAGGCCTGCAACGAGCATGGTATTGCGATGGTCTTCACCGGAGCCAGGCATTTTAGGCACTAGAGGCTTTCCCAAGCACCCGACCTTGCCCCTCAAACCGTCGCTTGCGTACATTTAGTACGCGGCGCTCCTCTTTCGGGGCAATCTCGGGCACTTGGAAAACCCTTAATGGGATGTTTCTCTATCCCATTAAACTGTTCGGTCGCCTGACCATATCGTCAAAATAATCTCTGCAAAAGACGGCTGCTCCGTTTGGAGGGCCGTCTTTTTGGTATAAGAGGACGGAATGACTAACACGAAAGGTATGACCATGCCCCAGATTGATGATGCCGAGCTGTTTGGCAATGCCGAGGATCAGCGTGCGTACGAGGACTTTTGCGCCAATCAGGAGGCGGTCGAGAAGTTCACGCTCGACAAGCCCGCGCTTGTCTGCCGTTGGCGCATGTCCAATAAAAAGGTGCCCATGCTCAACCGCCACATTCGCGCACTGTCCGAGCGCTTGGTGCAGGGCGAGCCGCTTACCCATAACATGCTCAGCTGGGCCAAGCAGCACGTTGAGTGGTCACTAGCCGAGGGCGATTACACCGCACACGACGGTGTGCTCATGCTGGTGATCGACATCAACGGCAACGCCGCCATGACAGTGGGGGAGTACGAGCCGCTCGCCGATACGTCGGCCAAGGCGCTGCGTGCCCGCTCCGCCGAGGCCCGCTCCGAAGCCGACGTGACCGGCGTGGCGCCCGAGCTGCTCGCCGCCGTCAACAACGGCGAGCTCGCCTTTGTGGCGCCGGCGGACGAGTGCCTGTGCGGCACGGCGACGCTCATCGAGCAGCTGGCCCAGACCAAGGGCATCCCGGTCACGCGCGTAGATATTCCCGCGCAGCTTAAGGGCGCGCTGTTCCTGGTGAGCGACGAGCACGGCGTGGTCCCCGCTGCCGAGACGGGCGCCGCCGAGGCTGACGCCGCGACGGTCGCCTTCTTCGCCGACGGCTACGAAAAGCTTCGCGCCCGCTGCTAAATGATTTTTCTGGGACGGGGATTAATAATCATTTGATCCCCGCGCCCGTTGCGAGCGAGGGGCGAGCCAACGCTTTCGTTCGCGAACAGTTCTGTCACCTTGTTGCCGCGCGAGGCGCGTACTTGCGGCTCCGCAGCCATAATGGTGGCAAGACAACCAAGAAGGGAGCGGAATCCATGGCGCTGATTTATATCGTTGAGGACGACGAGCCCATTCGTCGTGAGCTTATCGACATCCTTGCCCGCGCCGGGTTTGAAATCGAGGCCTGCGAATCGTTCGAGCATGTCTCGCGCGATATTCTCGCCGCCGCGCCCGATCTGGTGCTGCTCGACCTCACGCTTCCCGTCAAGGACGGCCAGCATATCTGCCACGAGGTTCGCCGCGAATCCGAGGTCCCCATCATCGTCCTCACGTCGCGCACGACCGAGATCGACGAGGTCATGGCCATGACGCTCGGCGCGGACGACTTTGTTCCCAAGCCCTATAGCGCCCGTGTGCTCGTGGCGCGCATCAATGCCTTGCTGCGTCGCACCGCGGCGGCGGGCGAGCGCAGCACGCTCGTCCACAAGGGACTGGAGCTCGACCTCGCACGCTCCATGGTCACCAACACGCAAACGGGCACCAGCACCGAGCTCACCAAAAACGAGCTGCGTATCCTCTCGCTGCTTCTGAGCCGCGCGGGCAAGATCGTTTCGCGCTCGGCCATCATGCAGGACCTGTGGGACTCCGACGCCTTTGTGGACGACAATACGCTCACCGTCAACATCAACCGCCTGCGCACCACGCTCGAAAAAATCGGCATCAAGGGGTATTTGACCACGCATCGCGGCCAAGGCTATTCGATCTAGGGGACGGCTATGTCGTTTGCCAAGTTCTTTAAAGACGCGCTGCTTCCCGTCGCCGTGTGGGCGTGCGGCGTGCTGCTGAGCTGCTTTGTGCTGACGGTCGCCGGCGCACCCGTTTCTATCGTGGTCGTGGCGGTCGGCGTGTCCTTTATCTTTGGTATGCTCGGCATCGTGATCGAGTACGCGCGCCGTCGTCGTTTTCTGCGCCAGCTGGAGCGTGCGGCCGAGGAGCTCGAGAGTCCCGCATGGGTGCAGGAGATGGTGCAATGCCCGACCTATGCCGAGGGCGAGCTCGAATACGAGGTCTTGCGCCGGGTGGGCAAGGCGGCATGCGACGAGGTTGCCGAAGGCCGGCGTCAGACCGATGACTATCGCGACTATATCGAGAGCTGGGTCCACGAGGCCAAGCTGCCTCTGGCGGCAGCCCATCTGATTTTGGAAAACCTGGACGGCAGCGAAGACGACCTGTCGCGCGTAGATGATCTCGGTCGCGAGCTTGCCCGCGTGGAGCGCTATATTGACCAGGCGCTGTACTATGCGCGCTCGGAAGTCGTGGAGCGCGACTACCTGATTCGTCGCTGGGACCTTAAGACCTTGGTGACGGGTGCGATTAAAGCCAACGCCCGCGAGCTCATCGCGGCGCACGTGGCTCCGGTGTGCGAGAACCTCGACTTCGAGGTCTTCACCGACGAGAAGTGGCTCGAGTTTATTCTGGGCCAGCTCATTCAGAACAGCATTAAATATGCGCGTGAGGACGGCGCAAAGATCGTGTTTTCGGGTGCGTTGCTGGACGAGGGCCTGGCAAGCGAGCGCATCGAGCTTACTGTCGCGGACAACGGCTGCGGCGTGAGCGCGGCCGACCTGCCGCGCGTGTTCGAGAAGGGTTTTACCGGCGACAACGGCCGCACCACCAAGCGCGCAACGGGCATCGGCCTCTACCTGGTGGCGCGCCTGTGCTCCAAGATGGGCATCGACGTCACCGCAGCATCGGAGCCCGGCGAAGGCTTCGTCGTAACATTCGCTTTTTCAACGAACAAGTTTCAATACTTTGAGTAACGCACACGGCAAACGCCCGTCCAAACAAAACGTGCCGCCCCAAACGGGTCGGCACGCCATTTTTCTATCAGACAACTCGTTGAAGTGAGGCTGCAAAGGCCGCGGGGCCGGGAGGGGTTTCCTAAGGGCACATCCCGCAGCCGCAACGCGGCGAGGACGTGCCCTTAGGAAACCCCGCAGGCCCCGCGGCCGGTGGGAGCAGCGCTACTTTACGACCAAGATGTCGCAGTCCGTATTGCGCAGCAGGAACGTCGAAATCGAGCCCAGGAGCGCATACTTGATCGAGGACAGGCCGCGTGCGCCGCAGAGCACCAGGTCGGGCTTAACCACGTCGAGCATCTCGTCCTTGAGCGTCTCGCGAATGCGGCCGGCGCGAATCATGACCTCGACCTCGGGAATGTCGGGATTGGCCTTGGCCTCTTCGAGCTGCTTGGCGATGGAGTTCTTAAATGCCTCCTCTAGGCCGTTGACCAGATCGACCGGATAGGAACCGGCGCTCTCGAGCGCCGTGGAATCGATAACGTGGCCGATGATTAGCTTGGCGCCGTTGTTCGCGGCGACCTTGATGGCGCGTGCGAGCACAAAATCCTGCTGCTCAGTACCGTCGAGTGAAACAAATACCTTGGTGTAGCCCTCGTTCATGGTTTCCTCCTTGGTCTATCGCACGGGCGCGGGGCTCGTGCATCGGGCGGGCGCGGGCGCGTTGGCCGCCGGACACTTTATCTTGTTGCAGTTATACCCAAGGATTTGGGTTTGACCGCTCGCAATTCTGTGAACGGGCGAGTTTTTTGGTAAGGGTAGGCGCAGGCGCGCCGCCAACGGTTGATAATGGGACATCGCCCGCACCGTCCGCAGAACAATATCGGCGGGTGTCTAACGAGGGGGTCCCTTTGGATATTATCGAGCTTCTAAAATCTGCCTTCATGGGCCTGGTTGAGGGCATCACCGAATGGCTGCCTGTTTCGTCGACCGGTCACATGATCTTGGTGGACGAGTTCGTCAAGATGAACGTGAGCGAGACGTTCTGGAATATGTTCCTGGTCGTGATTCAGCTCGGCGCCATTCTGGCCGTCTGCGTCCTGTTCTTCCATGAGCTCAATCCGTTCTCACCCAGCAAGGGCAAGGAGGGCCGTCGCGGCACCTGGGTGCTGTGGGGCAAGATTGTGCTCGGCTGCATTCCCGCCGCGACGATCGGCCTGCCGCTCAACGACTGGATGGAGGAGCATTTCTACAATGCTCCCGTCGTGGCGCTGGCGCTCATTGTGTACGGCGTGCTGTTTATCGTGATCGAGAACTGGCGCGCAAACAAGCGCGAGGAAATGGCCGTTGCCGGTTCGTTTGGTTCGCGTGCTGTGGTGTCGGGTGGACGTCCCGCCGGTGCGCACTTTGCGGCGCCCGCCACGGCTACCGCTGAGGATGAGGACGATGACGAGAGCCTGGACTTTGGCTCCATCGCCACGCTCGAGGACCTCAGCTGGAAGACTGCGCTGGGTATCGGCTGCTTCCAGGTGCTTTCGCTGGTGCCTGGTACGTCTCGCTCCGGTTCTACCATCATCGGCGGCCTGCTTTTGGGCTGCACGCGCTCGGTGGCGTCTAAGTTCACGTTCTTCCTGGCCATCCCTGTCATGTTTGGCGCGAGTGCGCTCAAGCTGGTCAAGTACTTCATCAAGGGCGGCACGTTCGGCACCAACGAGATCGCCATCTTGGGCGTGGGCTGCGTCGTCGCCTTTGTGGTGTCGCTCATTGCCATCAAGTGGCTTATGGGCTTCGTTCGCCGTCACGACTTCAAGTGCTTCGGCGTCTACCGCATCATCCTGGGCATCGTGGTGCTCGCGTACTTCTTCGTTCTGGAGCCTATGCTCGGCCTGTAACTTGGTTGACGCTGCGCGGCGGCCATGACATCGGCGGTTTCGTGATTGTCATTAGATTGGTGCAAAGTAACCTGAACCCATTGCGCCAAATCCGATGGGGCGCGCCTGACGGTGACGCACGGAGTCGTGGTGTGATTTGCGTCGGTGTCCGCGCGGCTCGGTATACTGGTACGGCTCAAACTATGGCGCTGCCCGCAGGCGCGCCGTCCGTCAGATGAGGAGTCGCCCATGACCCAGCCCTTGCCCTGGGAAAAGAACGCCGCGGTACCCGTGCCGCCCGCGCCGGAACCCGTGCCACTCGATGCATACACCGCCCCCGCTGCGCCGGAGCCCGAGCTCGTTCCGCTCGACATCTACGACGCTCCCGCGCCGGCGCCCAAGCCCGCCAAGCCGCTCGTCGACATCGACAGCCTTAATCCCGCCCAGCGCGAGGCGGTCCTGTCCACCGAGGGCCCGTTGCTGGTGCTCGCCGGCGCCGGCTCGGGCAAGACCCGCGTCTTGACCTTCCGTATCGCACATATGCTCGGCGACCTGGGTGTTAAGCCTTGGCAGGTTCTTGCCATTACGTTTACCAACAAGGCTGCGGCAGAGATGCGCGAGCGTCTGACGGCACTCATCCCCAGCGGCACCCGTGGCATGTGGGTGTGCACCTTCCATGCCATGTGCGTGCGCATGCTGCGCGAGGACGCCGATCTGCTGGGCTACACCGGCCAGTTCACCATCTACGATGACGATGACTCAAAGCGCATGGTGCGCGACATTATGCAGGCACTTGGCATCGAGCAAAAGCAGTTCCCCATCAACATGATCCGCAGCAAGATCAGCTCGGCCAAAAACGCCATGATCGGGCCCGAGGACATGCTCAAGTCCGCCGATAGCCCCAACGACAAAAAGGCCGCGCAGGTCTACTTGGAGCTGGAGCGCCGCCTGCGCGCCGCCAACGCAATGGACTTCGACGACCTGCTCGTGCGCACGCTCGAGCTGCTGCGCACCCGCCCTGAGGTACTCGACAAGTACCAAGAGCGCTTCCGCTACATTAGCGTTGACGAGTATCAGGACACCAACCACGTCCAGTACGAGATCGCCAACCTGCTGGCCGCCAAGTACCAAAACCTCATGGTCGTAGGCGACGATGACCAGTCCATTTATAGCTGGCGCGGCGCCGACATCACCAACATCCTGGACTTTGAGAAGGACTTTAAAAACTGCAAGACCGTCAAGCTGGAGCAGAACTATCGTTCCACGGGTCACATCCTGAGCGCCGCCAATGCCGTGGTGCGCCACAACTCGCAGCGCAAGGACAAGCGCCTGTTTACGGCCGAGGGCGACGGCGAGAAGATCCAGGCCTTCCAGGCAAGCGATGAGCGCGACGAGGGCCGCTGGATTGCCGGCGAGATCGAAAAGCTGCACTCCAAGGGCACGAGTTACGACGATATTGCCGTGTTCTACCGCACCAACGCCCAGTCGCGTATCCTCGAAGATATGTTCCTGCGCGCGGGCGTGCCCTACAAGATCGTGGGCGGCACGCGATTCTTCGACCGTGCCGAGATCCGCGACGTCATGGCCTACCTCAAGATGATCGTGAACCCGGCAGACGAGATGAGCGTCAAGCGCGTCATCAACACGCCGCGCCGCGGTATCGGCTCCACCTCGATTCAAAAGATTGAGCAGCTGGCGCGCGACAACCGTTGCTCGTTCTTCCAGGCTTGCGAGATCGCGTGCGCCGAAACCGGCATGTTTAGCGCCAAGGTGCGCAATGGCCTGTCGAGCTTTGTGTCGCTGGTGCGCGAGGGTCGCCGCATGGACGGCGAGCTCAAGGACGTTGTCGAGATGATTGTCGATAAGACGGGCCTGCTGCAGGCGTTTCGCGCCGAGGGCACCATGGAGTCCGAGAGCCGTGCCGAGAACATCCAGGAATTCCTGGGCGTCGCCGCCGAATTTGAGGAGACGCACGAGGATATCGAGGGTACGCTCGAGAGCTTGGAAGAGCTGCGCGCGGCCGGTGTTGCCGATGTGCCTGCCGGTGCCGAGCCCGAGCCCGTCGTGGTGAGCGCGCCCGCGCCCGAACCGGGGCCGTCCGCCTCGGCATCCTCGTTTGAGGCACTCGTCGGCGCCCGTGACGCCGCGGGCTCTAATCCGCTCGATAGCTTGGCCGCTCCGGCGCTGTCTCCGCAGGATGCCCTGGCCGCCGCCATCGCGGGCAACGCGTATGCCGCGCCGACGGAGATGCCGGCGGGTGCCATGCATGCCGACGAGATCGAGCGCACCTACGGCCCGCTCACCTGCAAGGCGCTGCCGGCACTCATGGAGTGGCTGGCCCTGCGTTCCGACTTGGATTCCCTGGCCGGCGAGACGCATGCCATCACCATGATGACCATCCACTCCGCTAAGGGCCTGGAGTTCCCGGCGGTGTTCGTGGCCGGCATGGAGGAGGGTATCTTTCCGCACGTGCACGACTTTGGCGGTAGTGACGATCCGGGCAAGCTCGAGGAGGAGCGTCGCCTGGCCTACGTTGCCATTACGCGCGCTCGTAAGCGCCTGTTCTTGACCTATGCGGCCACGCGTCGCACCTACGGCTCGACTTCTGCCAACCCGCGTTCGCGTTTCCTCAACGAGATTCCGTTTGAGGACATCGAGTTTAGCGGCATCGGTTCTGCCGGTTTTGAGGGCACGGGCTGGGAGAAGCGCGGCGACCGCCACGGCACGTTTGGCTCGGGTATGGGCTCGGACATGTATGGCGGCAAGGTGTTTGGCTCGCATACGCGCTCGACCGGCGGTTCCGGTTCGCGCGGCGGATCGAGCTTCGACGATTTCTTTGGCGGCAGCAGCTACGGGACCGAGCGTCATCGCGGGGTCTCACCCGACGCCGGCCGTGTCGCCTCGACCTTTGGCTCGGGCGCGCCGCGAGCCAAAAAGCCGTCGTCCAAGGTGTCGCCGACGGTGGAGCGCAAGGTCGATCGCGCCAGCGCGTCGCAGGACTTTGCCGCGGGCGATACCGTGAGCCACAAGACCTTTGGCACGGGTACCGTGATCTCGGTCGCCGGAGACATGATCGAGGTCCAGTTCGAAAAGACCGGCCAGACTAAAAAGCTCATGAAGGGCTTTGCACCGATCGTCAAGTTGTCGTAATCCCGGCGGACCCGGGCGGGCGTATGGGGCAACATCGCCTGCTCGGACAGTCCTGCGCAAGACGGAGAGCACATTAAGTGCTCTCCTTTGCGTGCGGAACTCGCGATCGATGTTGCCCCATACGCCCTCCCAGGTCCTTTGATAACGCTGCTTGCGAACGTCGCTTTGCTCGTTCGTTTTTTGGTCTGGAGAGCCGGGTGGGCTGATAGCTAGATATGGCAAGGGGCTCCTCCGTTGATGAACGGGGGAGCCCCTTGTTGCGTTGTGATTGTTGTTGCTAGTCGGAGGCTCGCCGGGACGGGGCGCGGGGTTTGGTCGATCGCGAGTTCCGCACGAGCCGGAGAGCACTTAATGTGCTCTCCGTGCGAGCAGGACTGTCCGAGCAGGCGACCAAACCCCGCGCCCCGTCCCGGCGAGCGCTCGGGGACCGGTAGCTTACAGGTGGCTGATGATCAGTTCCATCTTGCCTTCGAGGTCAATGGAGCTGACGGTGCTCGGAGCTAGCAGGTGGCTTCCCTTGTGGACGGGGTCGCCGCAGACGGTGCCTTCGCCGTCGATGACCGACAGACACATGAAGGGCCAGCGCTGCTCGAGGGTCTTGCTGCCGTCGACGCGCACGCGATCGACGGTGTAGCAGGAGTTGGACTCGAGCTCGGTCACGCCGTCGACTTCGGGCGCGGTCACGGTGCCGTCGGTCGGAGCCTGAGCATCAAAGTCGATGCAGTCGAGGCTCTGCTCAATGTGCAGGGGACGCAGTTTGCCGTCGGTGCCGGGACGGTCGTAGTCGTACAGGCGATACGTCACGTCGCTCGACTGCTGCGTCTCCAAAATGAGCGTGCCGGTCTTGATGGCGTGCACGGTACCGGAATCAATCTGGAAAAAGTCGCCCTTGTGAATCGGCAGCACGTTGAGCATGTCGTCCCAGCGGCCGTCCTCGATCATACGCGCGGCCTCGGCGCGGTCGTGCGCGCGCTGTCCGACGATGATCGTGGCGCCGGGCTCGCAGTCCAGTACATACCAGCACTCGGTTTTGCCCAGGCTGCCGTTCTCGTGCTCGGCGGCGTACTCGTCATTGGGATGGATCTGGATCGAAAGGTCGTCCTTGGCGTCCAGAATCTTAATGAGCAGCGGGAACTCCTTGCCCTCGCAGTTGCCAAAGAGCTCGCGGTGCTCGGCCCACAGCCATGACAGCGTGTGACCGGCGTACGGGCCCTCAGCGATCTGGCAGTCGCCGTTGGGGTGTGCCGAGATGGCCCAGCACTCACCGATGGGACCCTCGGGAATGTCATAACCAAATACGGTTTCGAGCTGGCGGCCGCCCCAGATCTTCTCGTGAAAGATCGGCGTCAGTTTAATCAAATCGGACATGTTCATACCCCCATGGTGTTGCGCGGCCGCCCACTCTAAACGAGCCGTAACGAGCGCCCGCATGACTACAAAAACCTATGCCAACGTTACGTTGTGCAGCTCAAAGCGGTCACCAACGTTGCGCGAGATCGAATGCTCAAAGGCGGTGCCGCTATCCAAAAAGCCAATCTGGTTGAGCTCGAGCAGGGGAGAGCCGGGTTTGGTGTTCAGGCGCTCAGCCTCTTCCTCGGTTGCCGCTACGGCGCGAATGGTGCGGTGGAAACTCGAAATCTTCAGCCCGCATTGCTTGCGGATGAAGCTGTAGACCGATCCATACAGGTCTTTCTTTTTAAGGCCCGGAATCAGCTCGAGGGGCATGTAGGTGTACTCGATAACGATGGGCTTCTCGTCGACCTGGCGCACGCGCACGATGTGATAGGCAAAGTCGTCCTCGGCAATTCCCAGCTGGGCAGCGACGTCTGCTGGCGGATTGACAATCGAGAAATCGTAGACCACCGAGGTCACCTTCTCCCCGCGGTGCTCATACGAAAAGCCCTGGGAGCGATCGTTCTTGCCCTGGAAAAACGCCTGGCCGGGAAGCCCCGCCGTGTCCTTAACGTAGGTGCCCGATCCGCGCCGGCTGGTAACAAGACCTTCATCGGTAATCTGCTCAATAGCTCGTTTGACGGTGATTTTGGAAACGCTATAGATCTCGCAGAACTCAACGACGGTGGGTAGCTTGTCGCCCGGTTTAAGAACGCCGTCCTCGATGCTTCGGCGGATATCCGCAGCTATCGCCTCATATTTGGGAATCATGGAACCTCCTTTCCAGCTTGATTGAGTATAAAAAAGTATAGTCCACGCCTAAGCATCCCTATTGCGTTTTTGAAAAGTTCGAGAAAGATATAATTAAAAAACGCTTCTCTTTATCAACTAGAGCGCTCTAAATGAATATGCATTCGAATAATGTGGTATTGAGCAAATTGATCGGCTCGAAGATGGGGTTGGGCCGTTTTGCCGCCCAGCGAACCGAATCTCATGCCTTGCGTTTTCCCAGATAAAACCTGCCAAAACAAACCTGCCCCTTTTTGGCAGGTTTTTGCCTTGGGAGCGGTACCATACAGGCAATGTTTAAACGAGAAAGGCGGGCTCCCATGGAACCTAAGCAGTATTACATCGGCATCGACGTCGGCGGCACTTCGGTTAAGGAGGGCCTGTTCGACGAGGACGGTAACCTGCTGGCCAAGGCCAGCGTGCCCACGCCGCCTATCGTTGACGCCGCGGGCTTTGCCGCGGTGACCGAGGCTATCGACCAGGTGGTCGCCAAGGCCCAGATTCCGCGCGCCTTTGTGGCGGGTATTGGCCTGGCCGTTCCGTGCCCCATCCCGGCATCGGGCGATGCCAAGGTCAAGGCCAACATTGCCATTAACCTGCCCGAGCTAAGAGTCGCCATTCAGGAGCACTGCCCCGACGCGGTTGTTAAATACGAGAACGATGCCAACGCCGCTGCCATGGGCGAGGCCTGGCTCGGCTCTGCCAAGGGCGTACAGAACGTGGTGATGGTCACCATTGGTACCGGCGTGGGTGGCGGCGTTATCGTCAACGGCGACGTGGTGTCGGGCGTTGTGGGTGCCGGCGGCGAGATTGGCCACATGTGCCTGAACCCGGCTGAGGAGCGCACCTGCGGCTGTGGCGGCCATGGCCATCTGGAGCAGTATTCCAGCGCCACCGGCGTGGTGAGTAACTACCTTGCCGAGTGCAAGAAGGCGGGCGTCGAGCCCATCGAGCTCACCGGGCCTTCTGATTCCAAGGACGTGTTCCAGGCCTGCCGCGAGGGTGACAAGCTCGCGCTGGCAGCTGCCGATACCATGGCCGACTATCTCGGCCGCGCCCTGGCGCTTATTGCCAACGTGGTCGATCCCGAGATGTTCCTGATCGGCGGCGGTGCTTCCGCTTCGGCCGATGTCTACCTCGACAAGGTCCGCGAGCACTTTAAGCAGTACGCGCTCTCCGCCTCGCGCGAGACGCCCATTAAGGTCGCTTCGCTCGGCAACGACGCCGGCATCATCGGTGCCGCTTACGTAGCCCTGCGCGCCGCCGGCAAATAGCTGGTGCAAGGGGGCCAGGTTACTTTGCACCAACATGGTGCAAAAGGGACAGCCTTGGCCTCCATGCCTGCCCCAAAATATGCCGTAGCCCTTCCGTCTGCGAAGGCTCGGCATCGGCGTGCTACCATAGCTACGTCCAAGTACACATATCAAGTGGAGGATATCCATGGCAAACGTTCTTGTCTTTGGTCACCAGAACCCCGATAACGACGCCATCATGAGCGCCGTCGTCCTGTCCCAGCTGCTCAACCAGGTTGAGTATGCCGGCAACACCTACGAGGCCTGCGCCCTGGGCCAACTTCCGGCAGAGTCCGCCAAGCTGCTCGCCGACGCCGGCATTGCCGAGCCCCGCGTGATTGAGTCCGTCGAGGCCGGTCAGCTTGTCGTCCTCACCGACCACAACGAGTCCGCCCAGTCCGTCGCGGGCCTTAAGGACGCCACGGTCTTTGGCGTCGTCGACCATCACCGCATCGGCGACTTCGAGACCGCCGGCCCGCTGCATTACATCTGCCTGCCCTGGGGCTCCAGCTGCACCATCGTCACCAAGCTCGCCGGCGTGCTCGGCGCTGAGCTTTCCGACGTACAGGCCAAGCTGCTGCTCTCGGCCATGATGACCGACACGCTCATGCTCAAGAGCCCCACCACCACCGATGTCGACCGCGCCGTCGCCGCCAAGCTCGGCGAGCAGGTGGGCGTCGACCCGGTCAAGTTTGGCATGGAGGTCTTCCTCACCCGTCCGTCCGGCTCCTTCACTGCAGCCGAGATGGTCGGCAACGACATCAAGATGTTCGAGCCCGCTGGCAAGAAGCTGCTCATTGGCCAGTACGAGACCGTCGACAAGAGCCGCGCACTCGGCATGATCGACGAGATCCGCGAGGCCATGCGCGCCTACGCCGCCGAGAAGGGCGCCGACGGCATTGTCCTGTGCATCACCGACATCATGGAGGAGGGCTCGCAGGTCCTGCTCGAGGGCGAGACCGAGGCCGCTCAGAAGGGCCTGGGCATTGCCGATGAGCACGACGGCGTCTGGATGCCGGGCGTCCTCTCCCGTAAGAAGCAGGTCGCTGCCCCCATCATGGCCGCCTGCTAGGTTTAGTTGACCGAACGCCACGACCGGATCGCGGACGCCCCGCGCTCCGGTCGTTTTTTGTGCACGGCGCCGCGTCGTCTCCCGGACAGGCGCGCCCGTGCCGTTGAGCAAATAATGTTCAACCTGTGGTTCCGCTTTTCGGCCACGCCTGCGTGCTTGTCGTGCAGGGTAGGCTAGATGCAAGCGTAATACGATAGAGCGCGGCGCCGCCACTTGGGCGGGCCGTGCTTTTTTAAGACGGGAACTTTCCCGTGAAAGGAGCCGCCCATGGCAGCAACTGAGCAGCTGTTCAACGTTCGTGAGCGCAAGCGCTTTGAACGTCACGACATCTGGGAGCGCATCGCCGAGAACGGCACGATTTCTGCCGCCGTCATGGTCTTCGCCGCCATCGCCGCCGTCATTTGCGCCAATACCGATGCCTACGAGGCCATCCATCACTTTTTGGAGACCCCGCTGTATGTGGGTCTGGGCAACCTTACGGCCGGTCTCACCGTTGAGCTTTTCGTCAACGACTTCCTCATGGCGATTTTCTTTTTGTTGGTGGGCATTGAGCTTAAGTACGAGATGACGGTCGGCGAGCTCAAGAATCCGCGTCAGGCCATGCTTCCCATGCTGGCGGCCGTGGGCGGCGTCGTCGTTCCCGCCTGCATCTACCTGATCTTTAACCATGCCGGCGCCCGCAACGGTTGGGCCATCCCCATGGCAACCGATATTGCCTTTGCGCTGGGCGTGCTGTCGCTTTTGGGCAATCGCGTGCCCAACGGCGTGCGCGTGTTCTTCTCGACGCTCGCCATCGCCGACGACCTGATCTCCATCGCCGCTATCGCCATCTTCTACGGTCAGAGCCCCAATCCGTTTTGGTTGGGCGCCGCCGCGCTCGTGACCTGCGCACTCGTGTGGCTCAACAAGACGCAGCATTACCGCCTTGCTCCGTATTCGGTGCTGGGTCTGCTGCTGTGGTTCTGCATGTTCAAGAGCGGCGTGCACGCCACGCTTGCCGGCGTCATCCTGGCCTTCACCATCCCGGCCAAGTGCGGCGTCAAGCTCGATAGTCTCACCGATTGGTTGGGCGAGTGCCTGCCGCTGCTCGATGACCGCTACGACGACGAGGCGCACATCCTGGGCCAGCACGACTTTACCGTCTCGACCACCAGGGTCGAGCGCGTCATGCACCGCGTGACCCCGCCGCTCATCCGCATGGAGCGTCTGATCTCCACGCCGGTCAACTTTGTGATTCTGCCGATCTTTGCGTTCGTGAACGCACAGGTTCGCCTAGTGGGTGTGGACATGAGCACGCTGCTCACCGACCCAGTGACGCTCGGCGTGTACTTTGGCATGCTGCTGGGCAAGCCGATCGGTATCTTTGGCATGACGTTTGCCCTGGTTAAACTCAAGATTTCCGAGTTGCCGCATAATGTCAACTGGCACATGATCGCCGGTGTGGGCATTTTGGGCGGTATCGGCTTTACCATGTCGATCCTCATCAGCGGCCTCGCCTTCCCGACGGCCCAGTTTGAGGTTCTTGCAGCCAAGGCCGCTATTCTCGCCGGTTCGGTCACCGCAGCCGTGCTCGGCATGATCTACATGAGCGTGGTCTGCAAGCATCCCTCGCCCAAAGACGAGTAAGAGCGCGAAAACCGGCTCCAGAACCGATTCGGGCGCGTTCAAAATGCGGATTCGGGCGGTGCTTGCCGCCTGCCAGACACGCCAGTGGTCAAAAAACGCCGTTTGTGAGTACTGTCACAAACGGCGTATCATTTTAGGTGCGGAAAATAATGAACAAAGTTATAAGAACTGTACGCTAATGAGTGACCATCGACTTCCAATTTGGCGCTAGCTGACGGTGATTAGGAAGTTTCAAGTCGAGTTTTGCCGATTTCGACCAAAAATCGCTGCTATTAAAAAGGTAACAGTACTCATATTTGCCCTTTTTTGGCCACAAGTCCTAAAACAAGCCTCGCCAAGGTCGGGAAGCGGGCCAAATTGCCGGCCTCGAGGCTTATTCCACCGTTCCGTAGACGGCGCCCCAGCCGTGGGCGGCCAAGGCGGAGTTGAGCTGGTCGCAAAGTGACTGGCGGTCGTAGTAGCCGGGCGGCAAAAGGTTCACGATCTCCATGAGATCGGGCGCCAGGTCCAAGATTTCGGCCTGTACGATCAGATCCAGACGATCGATGGCGTGGCGGTCGTAAAACAGCCCGTCGACCAGGCGCTGCAGGTCGCCGAATTCCTCGGCCTGGAACGATCCGTACTCCATAGTGCCTCCTTGGGCGCCCCACGCCGGCATGCGCGGCGATGTCGTAATTCATTGCGATGAACTTAATCTATCACGGCTTCATACCGTTACGGCGGTGGCGGTCTATACTTAGACGAACTGCAACGTCCCGCTTCGTGAAAGGTCGCACCCATGCAGACGATCTACCAGAAGATGGAAACCACCGAACTCGATGCCGCCATCGAGGCGCTCAAAGCCGAGGTCGCCGAGGTCAAGGCCAAGGGCCTGGCGCTCGACATGGCCCGCGGCAAGCCGTCGCCCTCCCAGGTGGACATCTCTCGACCCATGCTCGATATCCTCAATGCCGATGCCGATCTGCACGACGGCAACGTCGACTGCTCCAACTACGGCTGCTTTGAGGGCATTCCCTCGGCGCGCAAGCTAGCGGGGGAGTTCCTGGGTTGCCCCGCCGAACAGACGCTCGTACTGGGTTCGTCGAGCTTGCTGATCGAGCACGACATCGCCGGCATGTTCTGGCGCTGCGGCTCGTGTGGCAGCGAGCCCTGGGATGCCTACGAGGCCGCGCACGACGGCAAGAAGGTCAAGTTCCTGTGCCCTGTTCCCGGCTACGACCGCCACTTTGGCATCACCGCCGACCTGGGTATCGAGAACGTCCCCGTCGCGATGATCGACAATGGCCCCGACATGGACGAGGTCGAGCGCTTGGTTGCCGCCGACGACTCCATCAAGGGCATCTGGTGCGTGCCCAAGTATTCCAACCCCACGGGCATCACCTTTAGCGAGGACACCGTGCGTCGCCTGGTCGAGATGCCCACGGCCGCGCCCGATTTCCGCATCTTTTGGGACAACGCCTACTGCGTGCACGACCTGTACGACGAGACCGACGAGCTCGCCAATATCTTCGACCTCGCTCGCGCGGCGGGCACCGAGGACCGCGTGGTGGCTTTTGCCTCGACGTCCAAGATTACCTTCCCGGGCGCCGGCATCGGCTTCATCGGTGCGAGCCCCGCGGTTATCGCCGAGTTCTCCAAGCGCCTGAAGGCCGGCCTCATCAGCGCTGACAAGCTCAACCAGCTGCGTCACGTGCGTTTCCTTCCCACCATCGAGGCGGTCAAGGAGCACATGAAAAAGCATGCCGAGTTCCTGCGCCCGCGCTTTGAGGCCGTTGAGCGCAAGCTCACCGAGGGCCTGGGCGATACGGGTTGCGCCACTTGGACGCATCCCCGCGGCGGCTACTTTGTAAGCTTCGATGGTCCCGAGGGCTCGGCCCAAAAGGTCGCCGCGCTTTGTGCCGACCTGGGCGTCAAACTCACGCCGGCTGGTGCCACCTGGCCTTATGGCAAGGACCCGCGCGACACCAACATCCGCATCGCGCCGAGCTATCCCACGGTCGAGGACCTGGAGGCCGCGCTCGATGTGCTGGTGCTGGCCGTCAAGCTTGTCGCTGCTGAGCTTGCGCGTGCCGAGCGTGCCTAACGCGCGGCTTCCCGTACTATCCGCACTTTCGATACGTAAAGGAGCGTATACATGGATTTGGGTATTTCCACCAACCCCACGTCAGAGCTCTACACCATTAAGGTGACCGGCGAAATCGATATCTCTAACGCCGACAGCCTGCGCAATGCCATCGACCTGGCGCTTGAGCAGCCCACTGAGGCCGTTGAGCTCGATTTTGCCCAGGTGAGCTATATCGATTCGACGGGCATTGGCGTGCTCGTGGGCGCCGCGCACCACGCGGTCGACCACGGCAAGCGCTTTAGCTGCACCAATGTGCAGCCCCCGGTGATGCGCGTTGTTCAGCTGTTGGGTGTCGACCAGGAGATTTCGATCACCGCTGCATAATCTTTGCCCCCAAAAGGGCGTGCCGTTTGGCATATGTTTGTGATGCGCTCGGACGTTTTGGCGTCCGGGCGCTATACTTGACCGAATGAATAGACGAGTTCCGGCCGAATGGCGCGGTGCGGGCTCGACTCACATCGAGCCTTGGAGGTATGTGTGTTTGGTATTGGAGAGGGTGAGCTCGCGATCATCGTGGTCTTCGGCTTTTTGCTGTTTGGCCCGGATAAGCTCCCACAGATGGGCCGCACGATTGGCCGTGCCATCCGTCAGTTCCGCGAGACGCAGGAAAAGATGACGGCCGTTGTTCAGTCCGAGATCATCGATCCGGTGAGCGAGGCCGCGTCGGCCCCGGTCAAGCCCAAGAAGGCTGCTGCGACCGACGACGATTCCGATGCGGACGAGGATGCCGTCGAGACGGCCGCGCCCGCAAAGAAGGAGACCTTTGCCGAGCGCCGTGCCCGCCTTGCCGCCGAGAAGGCTGCGAGCGAGGGTGCCACCGAGGGCGAAGGCGCTGCTGATGAGGCCGAGAGCGCCGAGCCTGCCAAGGCCGAGCCCGCTGCTGCCGCCGAGCCCGAGCCTGCTGCAGAGCCGGAGCCCGAGCCCGAGCCGGCAGAGCCCACGACGGCTGACCTCTACGCTCGTCGTCCCCGCAAGCGCAAGGCCGTCGTCGACCAGCTCGCTCGCGAGCTCGAGGCCGAGGACGACGACGCTGCCGCCGACGCCCCGAAGGGAGGCGATGAGTAATGCCTATCGGACCTGCGCGTATGCCGCTCTTCGATCACCTGGGAGAGCTCCGTCGCCGCCTGACCATCGTGGTCGTGTCGGTGTTTGCCGCCGCTATCGTGCTGTATTTCGCCACGCCTGTTGTGCTCGACATCCTGGAAGATCCCATCCGCTCCTTTGTGCCGGACGGTAAGTTCTACATCACTACCACGCTCGGCGGCTTTGGCTTGCGCTTCTCGCTGGCCATCAAGATGGCCGTGGTCATGTGCACGCCCATGATCATCTGGCAGATTCTGGCGTTTTTCCTGCCGGCGCTTCGACCCAACGAGCGCAAGTGGGTCGTGCCCACGGTGCTCGCCTCGACGGTGCTGTTCTTCCTGGGCGCAATCTTTTGCTACTTCATCATCATCCCTGCAGGCTTTGAGTGGCTCATCGGCGAGACCTCGGCCGTCGCTACGGCGCTGCCCGATCTGGAGAACTACGTCAACATGGAGCTGCTCTTTATGATCGGCTTTGGCGTGGCGTTTGAGCTGCCGCTCATCATCTTCTACCTGTCCGTCTTCCACATCGTGTCCTACGCTGCTTTCCGCGGTGCCTGGCGTTACGTATACGTTGGCCTGCTTGTGGGCTCGGCTGTGATTACGCCTGACGGCTCGCCCGTTACGCTCGGCCTCATGTATGGCGCCCTGCTCTCGCTTTACGAGATTTCGCTTGCCATCGCCCGTGTGGTCATTACCGCGCGCGAGGGCAAGGAGGGCTTGTTCGTGAGTCGTCTGGACCTGTTCTCGGACGACGAGGACGACGAGGAGTAAATCGGTATGCACGAGGTTGGCATTGTCAACGGCATACTCGATACAGTGATTCGCGCGGCGCGTGGGGCGGGGGCCTCGCGCGCCGTTTTGGTAACGCTGCGTATCGGGGATATGACCGAGGTCGTGCGCGAGGCACTCGACTTTGCATGGGAGACATTTCGCGACGAGGACCCGCTCACGCGCGGCTGCGAGCTTGCCGTAGAGGAAGTCCATCCACAAAGCGAGTGTCTGGACTGCGGCGAGGTCTTTGAGCACGACCGCTTCCATTGCCGTTGTCCCCAGTGCGGTGGCGCCAATGTGCGCCTGCTGCACGGCCGCGAGCTCGACATCGCCAGTATAGAAATCGAAACCCCCGACGATTAGCCCGCCAGCCACCTGGGGACGGGGTATAAATGTTGGAAATTAAGGAGTGCCGAATATGGCCGAGAAAACGATTGATATCGTGTCGCCGATTCTGTCGCGCAATGAGCGCCTGGCAGATCAGCTGCGACAGCGATTTGAAGAGACAAACACCTATGTGATCAATGTGTTGTCGAGCCCCGGCTCGGGCAAGACTACCACGATCCTGGGCACCAACGAGCGTCTACGTGACAAGGCCGGCCTGCGCTGTGCCGTCATCGAGGGCGATATCGCCTCGGATGTCGACGCCATCACCATGAAGGAAGCCGGCATGCCCGCCATCCAGATCAACACGGGCGGCCTGTGCCATCTCGAGGGCAACATGATCATGGAGGCAGTTGACGCCTTCGACCAGGCTGTGGGTCTTCAAAACATCGACGTCATCTTTATCGAAAACGTGGGTAACCTGGTCTGCCCAGTCGACTTTGACCTGGGCGAAAACCTGTCCATCATGATTCTCTCGGTGCCCGAGGGCGACGACAAGCCCATCAAGTACCCGGGCATCTTCCAGCACGCCGGCGCGCAGCTGCTCAACAAGGTCGATGTGGCCCCGGCTTTCGATTTTGACATGGATAGGTATACTAAGACACTCGATGACCTCAATCCGCAGGCGCCGCGGTTTTCCGTGAGCGCGCGTAAGGGCGAGGGCATGGATGCCTGGTGCGATTGGCTCATCGGGCAGATTGAGCAAGCAAGGGCGTAAGTCGGCCGCCATACGGGCGGGCGTAGCCGCAGAGATACGAGATAGGAGCCTCTTTTGAAGCTCATCATCGCCGAGAAAAACGACGCCGCGCGTCAGATTGCCGAGCGTCTGTCCACGGGCAAGCCCAAAAAGGACAAGGTGTACAACACCGCCATCTACCGTTTTGAGTGGAAGGGCGAGGAGTGCGTGACGATCGGCCTTGCCGGTCACATCCTTGCGCCCGATTTTTGCGACAGCGTGCTGTTCGATAAAAAGCTGGGCTGGTATTCGGTCACCGAGGACGGTGAGATACTGCCGGCCGACATGCCCGATGGCCTGGCTCGTCCGCCTTACGACACCAAGCGTAAGCCGTTCCTTGCCGATGGCATTTCCATCAAGGGCTGGAAGCTCGAGAGCCTGCCTTACCTCACCTGGGCGCCTGTCATTAAGCTGCCGGCCGAGAAGGAGCTCATTCGTTCGCTCAAGAACCTCGCTAAAAAGTCCGACAGCGTCATTATCGCCACGGACTTCGATCGCGAGGGCGAGCTGATCGGTTCGGACGCCCTCAACAAGGTGCGCGAGGTTGCGCCCGACTTGCCGGTCGCCCGCGCCCAGTATTCTTCGTTTACCAAGGCCGAGATTACGCAGGCCTTTGATAATCTCGTCTCGCTCGACCAGAACTTGGCCGACGCCGGCGAGAGCCGTCAGCACATCGACCTCATTTGGGGCGCGGTGCTCACGCGCTACCTGACGCTCGCCAAGTTTGGCGGCTTTGGCAACGTGCGTTCCGCCGGCCGTGTGCAGACGCCGACGCTCGCCCTGGTGGTTGAGCGCGAGCGCGAGCGCATGGCGTTTGTGCCCGAGGACTATTGGCAGATCCGCGGCATGGGCGCCGCGCAGGGTGCTGCCGAGGACGACCGCTTTAAGATTGCGCACAAGACGGCGCGCTTTACCGACAAGGATGCTGCCGAGACGGCGTACGGCCATGTTGACGGCGTTGCGACGGCAACCGTCGCCGCGGTGACCAAGCGTTCGCGCAAGCAGCAGCCGCCCACGCCGTTTGCGACCACTTCGCTGCAGGCTGCCGCCGCAGCCGAGGGCATCTCGCCTGCGCGTACCATGCGCATCGCCGAGTCCCTCTACATGGCGGGCCTCATCAGCTACCCGCGTGTCGACAACACCGTGTACCCCGCGACGCTCGACCTGGGCGCCGTGGTGAGCGACCTGGCAAAGATCAATCCGGCGCTGGCACCTGTATGCAAAAAGGTGCTCGCCGGCCCCATGAAGCCCACGCGGGGCAAAGTCGAGACCACCGACCACCCGCCTATCTATCCCACGGGCGAGGGCGATCCGTCCACGCTCGATGGCGGCCAGCGCAAGCTCTACGACCTCATCGCCCGCCGCTTCCTGGCGACGCTTATGGGTCCCGCGACCATCGAGAACACCAAGCTCGAGCTCGACGTGAACGGCGAGCCGTTCGTGGCTTCGGGCGATGTGCTCGTGACCCCGGGTTTCCGCGAGGCGTACCCGTACGGACTCAAGCGCGACGAGCAGATGCCGCCGCTGGAGCAGGGTGACACGGTCGATGTGTTCGACATTAAGCTCGAGGCCAAGCAGACCGAGCCGCCCGCGCGCTACAGCCAGGGCAAGCTCGTGCAGGAGATGGAAAAGCGTGGCCTGGGTACCAAGTCCACGCGCGCGAGCATCATCGAGCGCCTGTACGCCGTGCGCTACCTCAAAAACGATCCTGTGGAGCCGAGCCAGCTGGGCATCGCCATCATCGACGCGCTGACGCAGTTTGCCCCGCGCATCACGAGCCCCGATATGACCAGCGAGCTCGACGGCGATATGACCCGCGTGGAGCGCGGCGAGGATACCGAAGAGCATGTCGTGACGCACTCGCGCGCGCTGCTGGCCGGCGTGCTCGACGAGCTGCTCAAGCATACGCAGGAACTGGGCGACGCTATCAGCGACGCCGTCACGGCCGATGCGCGTGTGGGCGCTTGTCCCAAGTGCGGCAAGGACTTGGTTATGAAGACGAGCGCCAAGACCCGCGGCAGCTTTATCGGCTGCATGGGATGGCCCGACTGCGATGTGACCTATCCGGTGCCGAGCGGCGTCAAGGTGAGCCCGCTCGAGGGCGAGGCTGCCGTGTGCCCCGAATGCGGTGCACCGCGCATTAAGTGCCAGCCGTTCCGCCAGAAGGCTTTCGAGATTTGCGTGAATCCGACGTGCCCCACCAACTACGAGCCCGACCTTAAGGTGGGCGAGTGCAAGGTGTGTGCCGAGGCTGGGCGTCACGGCGACCTGATCGCACACAAGAGCGAAAAGAGCGGCAAGCGCTTTATCCGCTGCACCAACTATGACGATTGCGGCGTGAGCTATCCGCTGCCGGCGCGTGGCAAACTCGAGGCGACGGGTGAGACCTGTCCCGAGTGCGGCGCCCCCATCGTGGTGGTCAACACAGCGCGCGGTCCGTGGCGTATCTGCGTCAACATGGACTGCCCGACCAAGGAGAAGAAGCCCGCCCGCGGCCGCAAGACCGCGACCAAGGCGAGCACGGCCAAGAAGACCACGGCGGCAAAGAAGACTTCGACCGCCAAGAAGTCGACTGCCAAGAAGACTGCCGCGAAAAAGACGACCACCAAGAAGGCCGCCGACAAGTAGCGGCGCAGCCGAAACATTGCCCAAAACAAAAAACGAGCGAGGGTCTATGATCATCGCTCGTTTTTGTCTTAGTCATTGGGGACGTTCTTTAATGACTAGTCGTTTAAGAACGTCGCATGCGACTAGTTCACCTCGACGGGCTTGGCGCCGGGATAGCGGTCCTCAAAGTCCTGACGGTACTTGTTGCTGTTGGTTCCCGGCTCGTTGTCGCCTGCCAGCGGCGCCACGATTTCGTCCTTATGGTCCGCGGGCTTTGCGTACTTTAGGCTGATCTCCCAGGCATCGCAGATCGCATCGATGCGGTTGTCCAGGTCGTCATACAGGGCAACGATGTCTTTCCAAGAGCTGTAGTTCTTGGAGCTCATGGGGACGTCCAGGTCCTCGACAATATCGTAATACTGCTCGATGGTGTCCTCCGTGCGCTCGGCGACGTCGGCGAGATTTTGACGGGTGGTTCGATCCTCTTCCAGATAGTTGCCGTTGAAGTTCTGCGCGCAGCCACGGACCTGGCTGTCGAGATCTTCGAGCAGGTCGTAGTATTCGCTCAGGCGACGGTAGAGGTTCTGCTCGGAGAGCGTTGCTTCGCCGCCATCCTCGTCGTCATCGTCATCATCGTCGTACAGGCTGTTGGGATTGCCGAGAGGCTTTAGGTCATCGTCGTCGACGTCATGGTGCAGCTTAGCTACCTCGGCAGTCGTCTGCGTGGCGGCGTTGTCGAACGGTCTGATCGCAAAGAAGATGACCAGGGCGATGATGATCGCCACCAGCACAACGATAACGGCGATAAGCGGCCCGGTGCCGCTCTTTTTGGGAGCGGGGGTCTGTGGCGAAGCGGGCGCGTATGCGGGAGCCGGCTGCTGTTGGGGCGAGCCGCTCGCGACGGGTATGCGCTGCGTGGTCTCGACGGCCTCGGCCCTTGCGGCGGGGTCGGGGCTATAGGCGAGGGGGTCGTCCGCCTTGGCTTGCGGCGCATCAAGGGAGCCGGTCTGCTCAAAAGCGGGCTGGCTATCGCTCGCGGCTGTTTGCTCAACGGGTGCACCGCACGAGGTGCAGAACTTGGCATCATCTGCAAGACGCTTGCCGCACGAGGCGCAATACCGAGACATTGCCACTCCTTTCGCCACATTTCAATGCAATACGACGATTATACCCAGCATCCAAAATTCCCCATCATACGTTGCGGTGAAATAGGGACTGTTTGGCGGTCTTAGAGCTTCAATCAGTCCCTATTTCACCGCAACTTTGGAAAGGCGCCTTTAGCCATTGGGGACGCGCCGAGCACTGGGGTATCATGGCTTAGTTGATATATCTGCATTTACGCGCCTTGTAGGAAGGGGCTGCGCCCATGGCTTTTGAGCCTGCTCAACATAGCTTTATCACGCTCGAGGGCGTCGACGGTGCCGGCAAGTCCACGCAGGCGCGTCTGCTTGCCCGTGCGCTCGACCTCGCTGGCCACCAGGTTGTGAGCCTGCGCGAACCGGGCGGCACCGCCATCAGCGAAAAGATCCGCGCCCTGCTGCTCGACCCCGCCAATATGGCGATGGGCGATACCTGCGAGCTGTTGCTCTACGAGGCCGCGCGTGCCCAGCTGGTGCACGAGGTCATAGCCCCCGCCCTCGCTGCCGGCAAGGTGGTCCTGTGCGATCGCTTCTACGATTCCACGACCTGCTACCAGGCGTTTGCCGACGGCCTCGATCGCCAGATGGTGCGCGACGCCAACAACCTGGCCGTCGCGGGAACGCACCCGGCGCTCACACTCGTCTACCACATCACGCCCGAGCAGGCGGCGCTACGCATGGCAGCCCGTGGCGCGGCAGATCGCATGGAGGCTAAGGGCATGGCATTCCAGGAGCGTGTCTACGAGGGGTTTTGCGCCATTGCTGCCGAGGAGCCAAACCGCGTAAAGCTCATCGACGCCACTACGACCGTCGAGGTAGTTTTCGAGAAGACGGTCGAGCAGGTTCGCGCGTACGGTCTCGATATCCCCCAGGATGCTGTCGCCGCCGCGCTTGCCAAGGAGGCCGAGTAACATGGCCCCCGCTCAGGCAAGCCTGCTGGCCAAGCTCGACACCCAAGAGCGCGTGCGCGACTTTTTGACCAATGCCGTCGCCAGCGGCCGTGCATCGCACGCCTACCTGTTTTTGGGCGCGCCCGGCGCGGGCAAGCTCGATGCCGCGTGGGCGCTCGCCCAAGCCTTCCTGTGCGAGCAGGACGGCTGCGGCGCATGCGACAGTTGCGTGCGCGTCTCTCGGCATACGCATCCCGACGTGCACTATTACACGCCCGAGAGCGCCACGGGCTATCTTATTGCCCAGACCCGCGAGCTGCTCGATGACGTGCCGCTGGCACCCATTCGCGCCAAGGCCAAGGTCTACATCATCGACCGTGCCGAGCAACTGCGCGCCAACACCGCCAACGCACTGCTCAAGACACTCGAGGAGCCGCCCGAGGGCGTTATGTTCATCTTGCTGGGCACCTCGGCAGACGTGATGCTGCCCACCATCGTGAGCCGCTGCCAGTGCGTGCCGTTTCGGCTGGTGTCGCCCGCCGTCGCCGCGCAGGCCGTGAGCCGCGCCACCGGCCAGGACCCCGCGCGTTGCCGCATGGCGGTCGCCGTGGCGGGAAGCCCCACACGCGGCATCGAGTTTCTTAAGAGCGCCGAGCGCCAGGACGCCCGCCGTCAGATGGTCCGTGCCATCGACTCACTCATTGCCGCCGACGAGGCCGACGTGCTCAGTCGCGCCAAGTCGCTCATCGTCGCCGTCAAGGCGCCGCTCGCCGAGGTCAAGTCCACGCAGGAAAAGGTACTCGAGCAAAATGCCGACTACCTGTCGCGTGGAGCATTGAAGCAGCTTGAGGACCGCAACAAGCGCGAACTCAACGCGCGCGAGCGTTCGGGTATCATGGAAGCGCTGGCGAGCGCGCGGACGCTCATGCGCGACGTGCTGCTGACACTTCAGGACGAGGCGGCCGACGTGGTGAACGAAGACGTGCGTGACACGATCGGTCGGCTTGCCGCTGCGACGAATGTTGCGGGTGCCACCCAGGCGCTCGAGGCGGTCGCAACCGCCGAGCACAACATCGCCAGAAACGTTACTCCCCAGCTGGCCATCGAGGTCATGCTGTTCGATATCAGGAAGGCACTGAAATGCCGTTAGTCGTACCCGTTAAGTTTACCTACGCCTCGCGCGACCTGTGGTTTGACCCGCAGGACCTGGATATCCTCGAGGCCGATCATGCCATTTGCTCCACCGAGCGCGGAACCGAGATCGGCTTGGTTACGGCCGATCCCTTCGAGGTGCCGCAAGACGAGATCGGTCAGCCGCTCAAGCCCGTGCTGCGCGTGGCGAGCGACATCGACCTGCAGCTTGCCGACGATCTGGCCATCCAGGGCGACGAGGCCATGGTCGACTTCCGCCGTCTGGTCAAGGAGCTCGACCTCGAGATGAAACCGGTGGGCGTCGAGTACCTGTTTGGCGGCGAGAAGGCCGTGTTCTATTTTGCGGCCGAGGAGCGCGTCGATTTTCGTCAGCTCGTCAAGGACCTTTCCTCGACGCTGCACATTCGCGTCGACATGCGCCAGATCGGCGTGCGCGACGAGACCCGCCTGGTGGGCGGCTATGCCCAGTGCGGACAGGAGCTCTGCTGCACGCGCTTTGGCGGACAGTTTGAGCCCGTCTCGATCCGCATGGCAAAAGAGCAGGACCTGCCGCTCAACTCGTCCAAGATCAGCGGCGTGTGCGGCCGCCTGATGTGCTGCCTGCGCTACGAGTTCGAGGCCTACAAGGACTTTAAGAGCCGCGCGCCCAAAAAGAAGACGCTCATCGATACGCCGCTCGGCAAGGCGCGTATTCAGGAATATGACACGCCGCGTGAGCAGCTGGTGCTGCGCCTGGAGAACGGCAAAGTCTTTAAGGTCAACCTGGCCGATATGACCTGCTCGGAGGGCTGCAAGAAGAAGGCTGCCGAGCAGGGCTGCAATTGCCGCCCCGACTGCGTGACGCGCGATGTGCTCGAGCGCATCGAGTCGCCCGAGATGCGCCTGGCGCTCATGGAGCTCGACCGCGAGAACGGCGTCGACGTGGGCGATGGCCTGTCGAGCGCCGACCGTCTGGCCGGTACGTCGATGCCCAAGCGCCGTCGTCGCGATGCCGATTCCGATGCTCGCGCCGGTCAGGGGCAGGGCGAGGGCCGTGGCCGCGGAAAGGGCCGTGGCAATGCCGCAACGCCTGAGGCCGAGGAGGCCGCCGGTGGCCGTCGTCGTCGCAAGCGCGCGGGCTCGGGCGATGTCGGCGAGGCTGCAGCTGCAGGCAAGAACGCCTCCCGCGAGCGCGAGGTTCAGCAGCCCCAGCAGCAGAATCGCGGCGGTGGTATGAACCCCACGCGTCGTCGCCGCCGTCACCTGTCGAGCGAGGAGCGCGAGGATGCCTTCCGCGCCGCAGCTGCTCGCGAGACCGGTGCCGCTTCCAAGGGTCCCTCGGCCTCCGATGCGCCTGCCGACAAGGGCGGCAAGTCACGTGGCGAGGATGAGCGCGCGCCGCGTCCGCGCCGTCGCCATTCCTCGGGCACGCAACAGAAGCCCTCAGTGCCCTCCGTTGCCGATCAGGTCTCGGATGGTGAGGTCAAGGTCACGCGCCGTCGTCCCGGAGATGGCGGGGGAGCGGCTGCCAAGGCTTCGCGTGGCGCCGCTCGCGACGAGCGCGAGCCGCGCGAGGATCGCGGTGGCGAGGGCTCGGCCGACCAGGGTCAAAAGCGCCGTCGTCGTCGCCGTTCCCGCAAGCCGCGCCAGGATGGTGGCGAGGGCTCGACCCCGTCTTCGTCTGCACCACAACCGCCCGCCGGCGAATAACGCCCGCGAGCGGATTTAACCCGCCTTACCCCAATCGCGTCGGGGTACCATAGCGCTGAATCAACAACCCTCCCTGCGACCGAACGTAGGGAGGGCTGTGTCTTGAAGAGCCATCTGAACAAATTGAGCCGTCTGCAGGGTGCCGGCGCCCTACCGTTTGCGGACGAATTGCTGCCGTTTGCCGAGCGGGCGGCACGCGAGGCACTCGAGGCATTGTCGCCAACACGATGCGCCGGCTGCGAGCGCGCCGGTGCGCTTATTTGCCAAGACTGCCTGGCCGCGCTCACGCTCATCGACCCACGTCATAGCTGCACCCGATGCGGTGCCCCGTTTGGGGATTTGCTGTGCACTGAGTGTTCGGTCGAGGGCACGTCCTCGGCAATGGCGGAGGCGCTCGACCGCTGCCTGGCGTGCTCCGTCTATGCGCATCCGCTGCCGCGCATCATTAAAGCGTACAAGGACGCGGGCGAGCGACGCCTGGCGCCGTATCTGGCGGAGCTGCTCTACGACACCGCCCTGCATGCCCAGGTCGTAGCGCCCGATCGCTTAGGAGGTGTGCTGTCCGGTGCGGATGCGGTGGTGTTTGTGCCTGCGACGGCGGCAGCGTTTCGGCGGCGCGGTTTTGATCATATGGAGGCCATTGCGCGCCCATTTTGCGAGCTGTCGGGTGTTCCTCTGCTCGATGCCCTCGTCAAGTACGGGCATGGCGACCAGCGCGAACTCGGTCGTGAGGAGCGTCGCGAGCGTGCCCAAGGCATGTACGAGACGGTTGAGGACGTGCACGGCCGCCGCCTACTGCTTATCGATGACGTTATCACCACGGGCGCGACCATGGCAGCAGCCTCGGCGGAGCTCAAGCGTGCCGGCGCTGCGGCAGTCGATGGCCTTGCTATCGCACGTGTTTGGTAGGGGTGGTTTTGTGGCAGTGAAGATTGAGCGGCGCAACGAGCCGACAGGCGAACAGCTAGCGGCTTCCGTAATCCTAACAGGCGCTTCAGCGCTGCGCATGATGCGCGCCGAGCGCCGGCGGATGGGCTATATCAGCTGGAAGGACTTTAATCCCGATGAAGAGCGCCGTGTGCTGCGCACGTCGTCGCCCTCGATCGAGGATATCTATCTTCCTGACTTGGTGCGAATTGGAGCCAAAAGTGGCGAGGTGCAAGAAGATCTGTGCTTGCTGGTGGGATCTGCGGCGCAGCGCCGCCGCATGCCTGGCGTAGGCTGGTCCGTGTGTTCCGGGTTGCCCGCCGGCTCGATTCTAGAGGTGGAACCGGGGGTGTACAGCCTATCTCCCGAGGCCCTTTGTGTTGCCGTTGCGCGCGAGGTCGGCTGCATCCAGGCGTTTGCCCTGGCCCAGGAGCTGTGCTCTAAGATTTCACTGAGCGACCGCGGGAAGTATCTGCCTCCCTACACCTCGCCTGTTACGAATAAACTTGCAAAGGACAAGGACCAGCCAGCAGACGTGGGCTACTTTGAAGTCGAGCCGGCGCTGACGCCCGATCGCCTGGCAGATTACCTTGCGGCATGCAAGGGGAATGTGGCCAAACAGCTGCTGCGTCTGTGTCCCTATCTTTCGGAAAACCTGCGCTCACCCATGGAGTGCATCATGCTCGCTCTGTTTTCGCTTCCGTTTTCCTATGGCGGGTTTGCCTGCGGACCTTTTAAGACCGACTACAAGATCGAGTTCGATGACCGTGCGCAGGCAATCTCGGGGATGCCTCATGCAGTTTGCGATGCGTATCAAGAGGCGGCCCGGTTTGACCTGGAATACAACGGTGAGCTGG
Organism: Collinsella sp.; assembly: GCA_019424965.1. Taxonomy (GTDB): domain Bacteria; phylum Actinomycetota; class Coriobacteriia; order Coriobacteriales; family Coriobacteriaceae; genus Collinsella. The sequence continues at coordinate 46,117 of JAHYYL010000006.1, read as the reverse complement.
GCCATTCGTCTCGCGGTGGGCGCATTCACGACGAAAAGCGTAATACGGGCTTTATAGCTATGGGGATCGAGGTCGCAACGGTCAATAACGAGATGCTCTGCGACATGGAGGCGATGGAGGCACTCGCATGGCGCATATACCAACGCATGGGCAAGCGGTACCAAAACCGCGTGGAGGCTCGTCGGAAGAAGCAAGACGCGCTGCTGAATACGCTCCGAGCATGTTTTGGGCTTAAGCCAGCATAGATGTTGGTTTTGAGAGGGGGTCTGTTTATAGGTGCTGTGCAAAAAGTGGCAAAAATGAGTACTGATACAAAATTAGTAACAGCAAAATCTGATATTTGCGGATCGAGAAACGGTAAAAATCGCGAAGATAATAAACAAATGTGGGAAATCAAGGCGCTAAGCAGGGCTAAATGAGCTCGAAACCGGCTCACGAGGTGGAAAATCGCTGCTACTAAATTGGTAACAGTACTCATATTTGCCGTTTTTTGCACACGGCCCCTAAAACGGGCGTCTCGAGGCTCCCCATAGGGGGCGACGAGCTCAATCTGGCCACGTGCAGCCCGTCCTGACCTGCGAAATCTGTACTCGCGATGCGAATGACGCCCCTAACCTTAAACTTTAGCTTGAACTTAGCTATAATGCGCTACGTTCCTACCAGGCTGTGGTTGCGGACGGACGAAATGCCCGTCCTAGTCCAAGACAGACGCGGTCAAAGGGATCCACGTAAGCGACCGCGTGCGCGCGGCGCGATCATGGCGCGTCCTAGATGTAAGCCGCACCGTCCGTTCTACTTTCTTTGGGGCAATACCGCCTCGCGGGCGAGCGGGCCAGTCGTGAGGGTGGCTGCGGCCTCCCGAGCAAACACCCCGGTGCGCAAGTGTGGGGTCAAATACCAGGTCAGCTGGTGGGAACAACCCGATATTCCGCGCAACGCACGGATCGTATACGACACAGAAGGCAGGGTAGTGGACATGGTGAGGGGCAGCTTGATGCACACGGCTCGGTTGGGTGCTGGGACCGCAGCGGTCATTGCCGTTTTGGGCCTGAGCGGATGCGCGTTCAACCCGCTGTCTACGTTCACAACTCCCACGATCGACCAGATCGAGTACGAGACCGTCACGCCCGCGGTGTCGGATGATGCCCTGGTCACCCCCGGTACCCTGACGGTTGCCCTCGATACCTCCGATGCGCCGCAGGCCATGCAGGGCGCTGACGGCGAGCTCACGGGGTATGCAGTCGACGCTGCCCGCGCCCTCGCAAGCCGCATGGGCCTTAAGGTCGCCTTTGTCGATGCGTCCTCGGCAGGTTCCGCGCTCGGCGACAAAAAGGCCGATATCTTTATCGGCGAGATCAACTCCACGGACGGGGACGTTAGCTCGCTCGGCACCTGCCTGTACGATGCCGCTTCCGTGTTCGGTAAAACCAGCGATGGTGGGTCGCTAAGCGTTTCCACCGATACCCTTAACACATCTACTCTGGGTGTCCAGATGTCCTCGGCCTCGCAGGAGGCGCTTGCTAAGCAGAGCATCACCGCCAACCAAAAGACCTACTCCAACATCAACGAGTGCTTTGAGGCGCTCGAGTCCGGCGAGGTCGACTATGTGATCTGCGACTCCACAGCCGGCGGCTATCTTGCACGCCTGATGAGCGAGGTCTCCTATGTCGGTGCGCTCGAGGCGCCCTCGACGCTTGGTGTTGCGGGCCTCTCGTCCAATGACGAACTGTGCCGTGCCGTGAGTGATGCCCTCGACGACATCACGGTCGACGGCACGCTCGAGGCGGTTCACTGCGTCTGGTACGGCCAGATTCCCTACGACCTCACCACTAAGACGGTTTCGGGCGCTAACGTGCAGCCGGGCGACTCTGAGTCCAGTGAGACCACGTCCTCCGGCAGCGAGTCCTCCGATTCCAACAATGAGACCGCATCCTCCGAGGACAAATCGTCCAGCCAGGAAGGCACCATCACTGACGACGACATTAACAAACTTAATAGCTAGTTATTGCTAGGGGTGGTGTCTCCTATACGTTGGAAAGGACACCTCTTCACGGTTTCAACACGCACTGCCGGGTTTCCCCAATAGGGGAGCCCGGCTTTTTTATCCCTATAAAACCAGCAGGTCAAAGCCAATTTTCGGGACCAAATACAAAGTCGCCGACGCCCTCCCATAGCGCACTTTGCCACAGAAAAGTGCGAGACTTCGGTATGCGGTATTAAGCAATCGTTATTCGGGTCTTTAGGAATCCGCGTGATTAAATGCACGGCAATGGGTACATAGCCAGTACAGTAAGTCCCCGAGGCAGATTGGAGCCACGTATGGATATCAAGGTTTCTGGACGCAAGACGACGGTAACCGATGCTCTGCGTGCGCATGTGGACGAGAAGATCGGCGAGGCGCTCAAGGTTTTCGATATCGAGCCCATGACAGTCGACGTCGTGCTTCGCTATGAGAAGAACCCCTCGAACCCCAACCCGGCAATCGTCGAGGTTACGGTTCGTGCCCGCGGTTCGGTGATTCGCGTTGCCGAGCACGGTGCAGATATGTACGCCGCCATCGACCTCTCCGCCGATAAGGTCACCCGCCAGCTGCGCAAGTTCAAGACCAAGGTCGTGGACAACCGCCAGGGCGGTGCCAGCGCAGCGGATGTCGCGCCGGTCGAGCGCGTCGAGGATCTGGCCGACCTGCTGCTGCCCGAGGAGGAGGACGACCTGCTCGTCCGCGAGAAGGTCATCGATGTCACCCCGATGACTGAGGAGCAGGCGCTGGTGCAGACCGATTTGCTCGGTCACGACTTCTACGTGTTCGAGAACGCGACGACTGGCCTCATCAATGTGGTGTATCACCGTAAGAATGGTGGATATGGCATCATCAAGCCCCGCATCGAAACACTTGACGAGTAAAATACGTTAACTTGCATGAGTTAACGGTTGGCGGCCATCCCATGCGGGTGGCCGCCTTTTTACGTAAGGAGTCGCTTTGATGGACAAGGCTGCATCCGCCGGCCATTCTGACCGTTGCCGCATCGTCGTCGATACCTGCTGCGACTTTAGTCCCGAGGTTGCCGCGAACCTCGATGTCGATATCCTGGGCTTTCCCTTCATTATCGATGGCGAGGAGCGCACGGATGACATCTGGTCGAGCATCACACCCAAGGAGTTTTACGATCGCATGCGCGCCGGTGCCCGCGTGTCCACCTCGGCTGTGTCGCTCGGTCGCTATATCGAGTTCTTTACCGAGTGCGCCAAAGAGGGCACGCCCACGGTCTACCTGTGCTTTACCTCGGCACTGTCGTCGAGCTACAACTCCGCGTGCCAGGCGGCAGATGCCGTGCGTGCCGAGTATCCCGACTTTGAGCTCTATGTGGTCGACAACGCCCTGCCCTGCGCGACCGGCGAGCTCTTGGCGCTCGAGGCCGTGCGCCAGCGTTCGGCGGGACTGACCGCCAAGCAGCTGGTCGATTGGGCAAACGAGGCAAAGACCTACGTCCACGGCTACTTTACGCTCGAGAGCTTCGACGCGCTGGCTGCCGGCGGCCGCATTCCGCCCGCGGCGGCACAGCTCACGGCAAAGCTCGATGTCAAGCCCGAGCTCTCCTACGACCTGGCCGGCTCGCTGTCGCTGATCGGCGTCAACCGCGGTCGCAAGAAGGCGCTCAAGTCCATCCTCAAGTCGTTTCGCGAGAACTACGTGCCCGACCGCACCATGCCCATCGCCATTATGACGGCCGATGCCGAGAAGGACGGTGACTGGCTCGAGGCTGCCATCCGCAAGGAGGAGGGCTGCGCCGACGTCACGATTATCCGCAGCTCCGTTGGTCCCACCATCGGCTCGCACGTGGGGCCCGGCATGGTGGCCTGCGCGTTTTGGGGTAAGAACCGTGCCGACAAGGCGTCGCTTTCCGACCGCATCGCCCGCCGCGTGCGCGGTCAGTAGGCAAGTAACGCGGCCGTAATCGATCCCAACTCACAGCCCAAACGCTGGCACCGAGTATTCAACCTGGTAACAACACCCAACCCAAAAGGAAAGGTTTCATGGCAAACAAGCTCTCCGTCGCATTCATCGGCACCGGAATCATGGGTGCCCCCATCGCCGGCCACATCCTGGATGCCGGCTATCCCGTCACGGTCAACAACCGCACCAAGTCCAAGGCCGCAGCGCTCGTTGAGCGCGGCGCCGTCTGGGCCGATACGCCGGCAGATGCCGCGGCGAACGCCGACGTCGTCTTTACCATGGTGGGCTATCCCTCCGAGGTCGAGGAGCTCTACCTGGCGGGCGACGGCCTACTCGCGTGCACCAAGCCGGGCGCGGTCTTGATCGACCTCACCACGAGCTCCCCCGAGCTGGCGCGCGACATTGCCGAGGCCGCCCAGGTTTCCGGCCGCATGGCGTTTGACTGCCCCGTCACCGGCGGCGAGTCGGGCGCCATCGCCGGCACGCTCACGGCTATCGTGGGCGCCACCGAGAACGACATCGCGCCGGTCCGCGATATCCTTGCCACCTTTGCGGCCAACATCTGCTGCTTCGATGGCGCCGGCAAGGGTCAGGCTGCCAAGCTCGCCAACCAGGTGTCGCTGGGCGCCTGCATGGTCGGCATGGCCGACGCCATGGCATTTGCCGAGCTGAGCGGCCTTGACCTGGAGAAGACCCGCCAGATGATCCTGGGCGGCACCGGCAAGTCCGGCGCCATGGAGAGCCTGGCCCCCAAGGCGCTCGACGGCGACTACAAGCCCGGCTTTATGGTCGAGCACTTCATTAAGGACCTGCGTCTGGCGCTCGCCTACGCCGATGACCGCGAGCTCGCGCTGCCCGGCGCCGACGTGGCCTTTACGCTCTACGACATGCTCGACGCTATCGGTGGCGCCAAGCTGGGCACCCAGGCCATCACGGTCCTCTATAAGGAGGAGGCCGATGCCATCGCCGCCGGTCTGGACTGGTCGCAGTATCGTCCCGAGGAGCATGGCGCTCACGAGGAAGGTTGCGGTTGCGGCGAGCACGGCGAGGACCATGAGTGCGGTTGTGGCCATCACCACGGCGAGGACCACGAGTGCTGCGGCGGCCACGGCCATGACGACGGCCACGAGTGCTGCTGTGGCCACCATCACGGGGAGTAGCGCCCATGAGCTGGACGTTCGTGGTGCTTGCGCTGGTGCTCTTTCTCTTTGCGATCTACATCGGCTTTCTGTGCGGCCAGTGGGCGTGCGAAAAGCGTGTCATCACCAAGCGCGACTACTGGATTGCCAACTTTGCAGGAGCGGCGGCAGTCGTCCTGCTGACCTGGGTGTTCTCGCTGTTCCCGCTGGTGCAGTTTGCGCCGATCGGCTGGCTCGGCGGCTTTATCGCCGGTCTTAAGATGAGCTTTGGCGAGTCCGTCGGCCCGTGGCGCAAGCACGACGAGGTTTTTAACGTCAACAAGGCCCATCGCGCCGCCGCCGATGCGGGCGACGCCGAGGAACGCCGCCGTGCGCGTCGCAATGGTGCGGCCGACCGACAGCTCATCTCGGTCACCGATGACAGCAAGGGTGCTGGCAAGCACGCTAAGAAATAGTAAGAAGAGGTAACTATGGCAGAAAACAAAGACGAACAGCTCACCGACGAGGAGCTGGCACAGCTCCAGCTGGCAGAGGAGAACGAGAACGCCGTCGACCGCCTGGTCCAGGAGCTCGGCTGCCCCACGCGCCGCATCCGCCAGTTTGCCGCCCGCGTGCTGCACCTGCTTGCCGAGCGCGATCCGCAGCGCGTCGTGCCCTGCGTGCCCGCGCTGATCGAGGCGCTCGATCGCCCCGAGGCGCAGACCCGCTGGGAGGCCCTCGATGCCTTGGCGGCACTCGCCACCACCTGCCCCGAGCAGATGGAGGACGCCTTTGAGGGTGCCGAGACCGCGCTGTTCGACGAGATCTCCTCCACGCTGCGCTATGCCGCCTTCCGCCTGCTGTGCGTGTGGGGTGCCACGAGTGTCGAGCGTTCGCGCGAGGCTTGGCCCATCCTGGACGAGGCCATCCAGTGCTACCACGGCGACCTTGAGTATCGCGACATGCTCGGTTGCCTGTACGAGTTTTGCCAGGGCGAGATCGACGCCGAGGTTGCCGAGAAGCTTGCGCTGCGCCTTAAGTTCGATGCCGAGAACGGCAAGGGCAGCTATCTCAAGGCCCGTTCGAGCGAGATTTGCGAAATGCTTGTTAAACGTTTTGGCCTGGATCTCTCCAAAAAGAAGAAGCGTGCTAGCGTTAAAAAATCTGACGACGCCGAAGACGAGGAGTAACAGATTATGGCGCACGATGTAGTCCTGATTCCCGGTGACGGTATCGGTCCCGAGATTACGCAGGCAATGCGCCGCGTGGTCGAGGCCACCGGCGTCCAGATCAACTGGAATGTCCAGGAGGCCGGCGCCGGCGTCATGGACGAGTTTGGCACGCCGCTGCCCCAGCACGTGCTCGACGCGGTTGCCGAGACCAAGGTTGCCATCAAAGGCCCCATCACTACGCCGGTCGGCACGGGCTTCCGCAGCGTTAACGTGGCCCTGCGCAAGCACTTCGACCTGTACGCCTGCGTGCGCCCCTGCCTGTCGCAGCCGGGCGACGGCTCGCGCTTCCGCGACGTCGACTTGGTTATCGTGCGCGAGAACACCGAGGATCTCTACGCCGGCATCGAGTTCGATGAGGGCGCTGCCGAGGTCGAGGAGCTCTCGCAGCTCGTCGAGCGCTCGGGTCAGAAGACCTTCGCCGCGGATTCCGCCATCTCGATCAAGCCCATCTCCATCGCCAAGAGCCGCCGTATTGTGGAGTATGCCTTTGAATACGCTCGCCGCTGCGGCCGCAAAAAGGTGACGGCCGTGCACAAGGCCAACATCATGAAGGCGACCGACGGCCTGTTCCTGCGCGTTGCGCGCGAGGTGGCCGCGGGCTACCCCGACATCGAGTTCAACGACAAGATCGTCGACGCCACCTGCATGGGCCTGGTTCAGAACCCCAACGACTTCGATGTCCTGGTGCTGCCCAACCTGTACGGCGACATCGTGAGCGACCTGTGCGCCGGCCTGGTGGGCGGCTTAGGGATGGCCCCCGGCTCCAACATCGGTGCCGACTGCGCCATCTTTGAGGCGACGCACGGCTCTGCGCCTGATATCGCGGGGCAGGATATCGCCAACCCCACGGCCGAGATTCTCTCTGCTGCGATGATGCTCGATCACCTGGGTGAGAACGACGCGGCCAACCGCATTCGCGCCGCCGTCTCTACCACGCTCGACGAGGGCGAACAGGTTACCGGTGACGTGCGTCGTGCCCAGACCGGTTCCGTTGAGGGTGCCGTGGGCACGCAGGCCTTCGCCGATGCCGTTATCGCGCATCTGGCCTAAGGCATGCAGGCTGCAAACGCCTAAATAGTACTTAAGTGTTTGCGTATAACCTAAGAATCAATACGCCCGGCGCTCCGTCGGGCGTATTCTATTGAGGACTATGTTTCCTAACAAGGAGTAACTGATATGGGTCTGATTCAAAAGAAGGACGAGAAGGACGAGATCGACGGCATCCAGATCATCGAGCGCGGCGAAGGACCCGACGGTGATGAGGACGAGAAGATCGATCTGGTCGCCGGTACGTCTGCCGAGCACATTGCTGCCGGTACGACGGCCGAGGAGGAGGACGCCCGCCTGGAGGCTCAGATTGCCGCGGATGCCGCTGACGAGAATCTGATGCCCGAGGAGCAGGACGAGGACGACGACTCCGACGAAGACGACCATACATCCAAGCACAAGAAGACGATGATTGCCGCCTTTGTGGTCGCTATCGTGATCGCTGCGGTGGTCGGCTTCTTTATCGGCAACGGTGGTTTTGGCGGCAAGGGTGTTGGCTCGGCGACCCTCACCGAGGACCAGCTCGATTCGACCGTGGCAAGCTATAGCTACAACGGCAAGAAGAGCGACATCACCGCGCGTGAGGCCATCGAGAGCCAGTACAGCCTCGACACCGTCAAGGATAGTGACGGCAACTATACTGCTCCTTCTGCCGACGTCATCCTGTCCTACGTGCGCAACAAGATCCTGCTGGATGCTGCCGAGGACGAGGGCATTACCGTTTCTTCCAAGGAAATGAAGAAGTACGCCGAGGATTCCATCGGCACTTCGGACTACAAGACCATGGCCACGCAGTATGGCGTGTCCAAGGACCAGGCCAAGCAGATCGTCCGCCAGTCCGCGACGTTGCAGAAGCTCTACAAGAAGAAGGTCGGCGACAGCTCCGCAAGCATGCCGACCGCCCCGACCGAGCCTGCTGACGGCAACGAGGAGACCGCGAGCAAGGACTACGCCGACTACATCATCAACCTTGCCGGCGACGAGTGGGATAGCGAGAAGGGCGCCTGGAAGGATGCCGACAGCACCTATGCCAAGGCCTTTGCCGATGATGCCTTTACGGCCGACAGCGCCACCTATAAGCAGGCCATGACCGCCTATTACACCGCCTACCAGCAGTATTCCTCGCAGGCTTCGAGCGCCAGCTCCAAGTGGACCGAGTATGCTAACGGCCTCTACGCCAAGGCCAACATCAGCATCTACGGCCTGTTTGCGTAAAGAGTTGCACGGCTCATCGAGCATCTAGCCGATAGACAGCAAATAGCCCACCAGTACGGAAGTCGTTCTGGCGGCCCACTTGCGTTGAGAGCGTGGTCGGCAGTCTAATTATGGCTATTCATCGTTAAGCCCAAAAAGGCTATCGGCTTCATCGTCGGATATATATTCCAGTACATCGCCCGGTTGGCAGTCGAGTGCCCGGCATATCGCGTCAAGAGTTGAAAAACGTATGGCAGAAACCTTGCCCGTCTTAATGCGTGACATATTGACCTGGGAGATGCCCACACGTTCCGCAAGCTCTTTGGATGAAATCTTGCGTTCGGCGAGCATGCGGTCAAGCCGCAGAATAATCATGGATTCCCCCTAGAGCAACTCGTCATCTTGTTTTTGCAGGATATACCCGTAGCGGAAGATGCTGGCAATCAGGCAAATAATCAGGCCTGCAAAGAGCATGGAGGGCTCGAATAACTGGCCGACGAACGCATCCGTAAAGCTGCCGCCAAATCCTGAGAGTATCATTCCCGTGATTACGGCGCCAAGAAGCCTCACGGCAACGCCGCCGATAAGGAATAAATGTCCTACTCGACGAAGTGTCTGGTTACATTCAAGGTCAAAGGGCCTGCCTTCCTTTTCAATGTTGAAGAAAAGCCTGCGCACGCTTAGCGCGATGGTAAGCGCGAGACATGTCATCAAGAGGCTCCCTATGGCAGTGTGACCATCGTGTGCGACGAGCATAAGTGGGGCCTGCGCATCGGTGCCGACGATAGCAAGGCACGGCCCTTCGCCGGCTTGAAGTTCTACGGATTGGAGGCACGAGCCTTGGGAGAGGCCAGGCAATATGAGTAGAAGGTCAATCGCAATGACTGCGAGGAGCCCCAGAGCGAGCGCGGTGGTAATGCAGATCGTGGCCCATTTGCAGATGCGAGCGAGCTTCCTCAGTTTGGCTACCGTCTGTTCGCGGCTGATGGTGTCATTCGATATAGACGCGTTTCGATGGACCATAACCCCTCCAATCGGCGTTTTGGATGATACTTGTATCATATCAGAATTAACGATAAACGATAAATAATTACGGATACTGAGTAAGTAATGATTGAAAACGATTAGCGTGAGCTATTGGCTCACTTATGGATGCGGGAGTTTGACGCGCGGGGGATAAGGACAAATGCCAAAATTTCCTTTGATCGCGCAAGCGCTCCACCGGGTTTCCCTAATTCATATGGGAAAACAGCTGCAAACGATTACAAGTAACCGGTGAACGGTCGAAAACTACCGTTCACCGATAATCTCAAAACTGGTTCTAACTGGTATTAAGTCAAAAAGACCAATTCACATATCTTCACAATGACCTGCAATTTTTCTACACGCTATTTTTAGCCGCCCTGCGTTGTTTAGACACCGGGAAAGATCCGTTCTTTTGCCAAAGCGTTTCGAAACGGTTTCAAAACCGCAGGTAGAAGTGTTAACGAGCGGTAAACGGTCGAAATATCACCGTGAGCGGTGCAAAAACGTTTTAGCGTATGAATCAACGAAAGCGACCTCTTCTGGGGTGATATAGTGACAACAACACGTCACGTGGTTACTACCAGTTTAGAAACCACTGGTCTTCAAAGAACGCTTTCTAAGAAGCTTTAAGGGCGAGCGCCCGCTGGCTTCCGAAAATCATCGGACTCAGATCGTACACACCTTCGGAAGGGAAATTTGAATGGTTGGCTTTATTCTTACCGGTCATGGACAGTTCGCACCCGGCCTTGCAAGCGCTATCGCTATGGTTGCCGGCGACCAGCCTGCTTTTACCGTCGTTCCTTTTGAGGGCGACCAGGCCGCATCCTACGGTGAGGATCTCCGCGCCGCCATTACCGCCATGCGCGAGGAGTGCGATGGCGTGCTCGTCTTTACCGACTTGCTCGGTGGTACCCCGTTCAACCAGTCGATGATGATTGCCCAGGATGTCGACAACGTCGAGGTTCTGACTGGCACCAACCTTCCCATGGTTATTGAGCTTCTGTTCCTCCGCGGCAATGCCACGCTCGCCGAGCTTGGCGAGCAGGCCGTGACCGTTGGCCAGACGGGCATCACCGCCCAGACGGTTGCATCCGTTGCCGGCTCCGAGGAAGAGGATATCTTCGGCGACGAGGACGGCATCTAATGGCCGATTTCGGAGCCAACGTCCTGAGCTCCTCGGTCGCCCTTTTAGGCCTGCTTGTCATCATGGGCTTGATTTACACCATCTGGTCGCAAATCAACATGAAGAAGAAGCAGAGGTACTTCAAGGAGCTGCACACCGAGCTCAAGCCGGGTCAGGAGGTTCTTTTCGCCGGCGGTATCTACGGAACCGTCAAAGGCATCGAAGGCGAGAAGGTCCAGATCAAAGTCCGATCCGGAGCCGTCGTAGATGTTTCGCGTTACGCGATTCAGGAGATCAAGTAACTGTCGTCAGCAAATATCGAAAGGAAGCTGATCAACATGGCAGAACCCAACATTCTTCTTACCCGCATCGATAACCGACTGGTTCATGGTCAGGTTGCAACCCAGTGGAACTCCACCCTGGGCTCCAACCTCATCCTCGTCGCCAACGACGACGTGGCGTCCAACACCATGCGCCAGAACCTCATGAAGATGGCCGCTCCCGCCGGCGTCGCTACGCGTTTCTTCTCCCTGCAGAAGACCATCGACGTCATTGGCAAGGCGAGCCCGCGCCAGAAGATCTTCATCGTGGCCGAAACACCGGAAGACGTGCTTACGCTCGTCAAGGGCGGTGTGCCTATAAAGAAGGTAAACATCGGCAACATGCACATGTCGGAAGGAAAGCGCCAAGTCGCCACCTCCGTCGCAGTTAACGACGAGGATGTCGCTGCGTTTAAAGAGCTGCAGGAATTGGGGGTGGAGTTGGAGATCAGGCGCGTTCCGAGCACGCCTGTTGAGGACACGAGCAAGCTCTTCTCGTAATCCTCGTGATCCACGTTGTCAGGAGTGAAACCCTGACGTTCTGTACGTGATATCCAAAGTGCGTACATACATTTTGAAAGGAGGAGCAAGATGGAATACTCGATCATCCAGATCGCTCTGGTCTTCGTTGTTACGTTCATCGCGGCAATCGACCAGTTTGACTTCCTCGAGTCTCTCTATCAGCCCATCGTCACCGGCGCCGTCATCGGTCTTATCCTTGGCGACCTCAACACCGGTCTTCTCGTGGGTGGTACCTATCAGCTCATGACGATCGGCAACATGCCGATCGGAGGCGCTCAGCCGCCTAACGCCGTCATCGGCGGCATCATGGCAGCCATTCTCGCTATCGCCACGGGCCTCGAGCCCAACGCGGCAGTCGGCCTCGCCATTCCGTTCGCTCTGCTTGGCCAGCTTGGCGTTACCCTGGTCTTCACGCTTATGTCCCCGCTTATGTCCACGGCCGATAACATGGCTCACAACGCGGACACCAAGGGCATCGAGCGCCTGAACTACTTCGCCATGGCTCTGCTCGGCCTGATTTTCGCTGTCGTCGTCACCCTGTTCTTCATCGCTGGCGCTACCATCGGTCAGACCATCGCTTCTGCCATCCCGACTTGGCTGCAGACCGGTCTGTCCGCTGCAGGCGGCATGATGCGCTTCGTCGGCTTCGCCGTCCTGCTCAAGGTTATGATGAACCGCGATATGTGGGGCTTCTTCCTCATGGGCTTTGGCCTCGCGCTCATCACCGTTGCCAACGATTCGCTGGCAACCCCTGCTCTGCTCATCCTCGCTCTCATCGGCTTCGGCATCGCTTTCTGGGACTTCCAGCAGCAGACCGAGCTGAAGGGTGCAGCTGTTTCTGACGGAGGTGACTTCGAAGATGGCATCTAATGAGTATGTGATCCCGGAGCACTACGAGGATCTCACTCCTGCTCCGCAGCTCGACCAGAAGACCCTCAACAAGATGGCTTGGCGCTCCTGCTTCCTGCAGGCATCGTTCAACTACGAGCGCATGCAGGCCGCTGGCTGGCTTTACTCCATCATCCCCGGTCTGGAGAAGATCCACACCAACAAGAACGACCTCGCGGCTTCCATGAGCCACAACCTGGAGTTCTTCAACACCCACCCGTTCCTCGTCACCTTTGTTATGGGCATCGTGCTTTCGCTCGAGCAGAACAAGGTTGACATCCCCACGATCCGCGCCGTCCGCGTCGCCGCAATGGGCCCGCTCGGTGGTATCGGTGACGCCCTGTTCTGGCTGACGCTCGTGCCTATCACGGCCGGCATCACCTCCAACATGGCCATCAACGGCAACGCCGCTGCACCGATCATCTTCCTGGTGATCTTCAACGTCGTCCAGTTCGCTCTGCGCTTCTGGCTCATGAACTGGTCCTACAAGCTTGGCACCAGCGCTATTGACGCTCTGACCGCCAACATGCAGGCCTTCACGCGTGCTGCTTCCATCATGGGCGTCTTCGTCGTCGGTTGCCTGGTCGTCACCATGGGTGGCACCCAGATCAACCTCCAGATCCCCAACGGCACCACTCGTGGCCTGTCCGCCAACACCGTGATCGTCTCCGAGAAGGAGGCCGAGAACTTCACCGGTATGGAGGGCATCGATACCGAGACCGCTGAGGCCGGTACCATCGCCATGACCGATAAGGACGGCAACGCCCTTACCGCTTCCGATGCCGACGGCAACGCTGTCGAGTGCGGCGTCACCGATCTGGGCAACGGCATGGAGTCCGTTACCTACGGCACCGTCACCGAGGATCCGGTCAACTTCTCCGTTGCCGACACCCTCAACACCATCGTCCCGAAGCTCGTCCCGCTTATGCTTACGCTGCTGCTTTACTACATGTTCGCTAAGCACAGCTGGACCCCGACCAAGGGCATTCTGCTGCTCTTCGTCCTGGGCATCCTGGGCGCTGGCCCGCTTGGTCTCTGGCCGAGCATCTGGTAAGGCTCTAGCTTGAGGGGTGTGTCCCTACGCGGCTCACACCCCGACCCCTTAAGCCATGTGTATGTTAAAAGCCGCGTGCTCGAAAGAGCGCGCGGCTTTTGTTTTCTTGATGATTCGGGTGTTGCGGACTGATAATGCTTAACACCCTAGGTAGTTAGCCGAATTCGAGCAAAAGGGAGGATAGGATGGCGATCGGAGCGCGTAAGCAACCGCTGTACGATCAGCTGGTCGATATTCTGACCGAAAAGATTGACCATGAATATCGCGCCGGTGACATGATTCCTTCCGAGCGCGAACTTTCGGAGCGCTATGGTCTCTCGCGCACTACGGTACGCCTGGCTCTGCAGGAACTGGAGCGTTTAGGACTGGTGGTTCGGCAGCACGGTCGCGGTACCTTTGTGACCGACCGTTCGGCAAAAGCAACCAATCTTATGCAGTCCTACAGCTTTACCGAGCAGATGCGCGCGATGGGTCGAGAACCCGAGACCACGATTCTCGAGTTTTGCGAGATGGAGGCCGATAAGAATCTGGCCGAGCATATGGGATTGCGCATCGGTGATCGCATTTTTAAGCTCAAGCGCCTTCGCTCTGCCGACAACATGCCCATGATGGTCGAACGCAGCTATCTACCGGTTCGTCAATTTCTGTCCCTAAAGCGACCGCTGCTGGAGCGTAAGCCGCTTTACGATGTGATTGAGCAGGACTTTCAGCAAAAGATTCGCGTGGCCGAAGAGGAGTTCTATGCGAGCATAGCCCGTCCCACCGATGCCCACCTTTTGGGAATTGTCGAGGGCTCGCCTGTGCTCGATTTGGTCAGGACTACGTATAACGAGTCAAACGAGGTAGTGGAGTACACACTCTCGGTTGCTCGTGCCGATCAGTTTAAATACAAGGTTTACCACCAGCGCAGTAACTAGTGCTCGCATCGTTTCCATATGGTGATTCTTTGCATTTAACTGGTTACTACCAGATAACCAACCGAAGTGTATAATTGCACGTCAGAGGATTACTTCTAGAGAGAGGTATTAGAAATGTTCGAGAAGAGTGTCGAGGAGCTCACCGAGCTCGGCGCCCAGATCACCACGGCCGAGATTGCTCAGCAGCCCGAGCTTTGGCGTGATACGCTCAACATCTATCGCGAGAACAAGGAGGCCATCGAGGCCTTCCTGGCCGAGGCTCGCGCTATGGGCGAGGGTCGTCTGTCCGTTGTCTTCACCGGTGCCGGTACGTCCGACTACGTTGGCGATACCTGCGCCCCGTACCTGCGTCACGCTGGCAACACTGATCTCTACGACTTTAAGCCCATCGCCACGACCGACATCGTGAGCGCCCCGCGCGACTTCCTGCGCGCCGAGGATCCCACGCTCGTGGTTTCCTTTGCCCGCTCTGGTAACAGCCCCGAGAGCCTTGCCGCCGTTGCCGTTGCCAAGGAGCTCGTCCACAACGTCAAGTTCCTCAACATCACCTGCGCTCCCGAGGGCAAGCTTGCCGTCGAGTCTGCCGATGATCCCAATGCGCTGACGCTGCTCATCCCGCGCGCCAACGACAAGGGCTTCGCCATGACTGGTTCCTACACCTGCATGACCCTGCTCTCCACCCTTATTTTCGACACTGCCTCTGACGAGCAGAAGGCCGAGTGGGTCGAGACCATCGCCAAGATGGGCGAGGAGGTCATCTCCCGTGAGCCTGAGATCGCCGATTACCTGGCTGGCGACTTCAACCGCGTGACCTACTTGGGTTCTGGCTCCTTCGGTGGCCTTGCCCAGGAGAGCCAGCTCAAGATCCTCGAGCTCGCTCACGGTCTGGTTGCTACTTCCTACGACACCTCCATGGGCTATCGTCACGGACCTAAGTCCTTCGTCGACGATAAGACGCTCGTCTTCGTGTTCGTCAACAACGACGCCTACACCCGTCAGTACGACATCGACATCCTCAACGAGATCGGTGGCGACGATATTGCTCAGCACACCGTTGCCGTTCAGCAGGATGGCGCTACTGTCTATGAGGGCGAGTCCTTCACCTTTAAGGGCTACGAGGCGCTTCCCGAGGGCTACCTTGCTCTGCCGTTCGTGATGTTTGCCCAGGCAATCAGCCTGCTCAACTCCGTGCGCGTGGGCAACACGCCCGATACGCCGAGCCCCACCGGCACGGTCAACCGCGTGGTCAAGGGCGTGACGATTCACCCCTTCACCGCTTAATCGCGTCCCCCTGTAAGGGCGCCCGTCCGCTCATAACGGCGGGCGGGCGCTTTTTGTTTTACGTGAACTGGGTATAAGCATCACCACAGTCAACTGCTTTAGAAGCGAGGAGTGCATATGAGCACGTACGCAATTAAGGCTGACAAGTTCTTCTTGCCGGCAGGCCCGCAACTGGGCGGCTATCTTATGGTCGAGGATGGCGTCTTTGGCGCCTGGCAGGCCGACGAGCCCTCTTGCGAGATTAAGGACTACACGGGATCGTGGATCGCGCCGGGTATGGTCGACACCCACATCCATGGCTTCTATAACCACTCGACTACCGATAACGATCCCGAGGGCATCGATATCAGCTCGACCGAGCTCGCCCGTCGTGGTACCACCAGCTGGCTGCCCACGACGTTCACCGATGGCGTCGAGCAGATCAAGGATGCCTGCGCCGCCATCGCTCAGGCGGACGAGGGTCGCGGCCCCGATTTCTGCGGTGCTCGCATTCAGGGCATCTACCTGGAGGGGCCCTTCTTTACCATGAAGCACGTGGGCGCGCAGAACCCCGCTTATCTTATCGATCCCTCCGAGGAGGTCTTCGATCAGTGGCAGGAGGCTGCGGGTGGTCGCATCGTTAAGAGCGCCATGGCTGCCGAGCGCGATGGCGCCGCTGCTTATGCGGCTGCTCTGAACGCCAAGGGCGTGGTGACCAGTATCGGTCACTCCGACGCCACCTACGATGAGTGCATCGCCGCCATCAACGCCGGTGCCAGCTGCTTTACGCATACCTATAACGGCCAGCGCGGACTGCATCACCGTGAGCCCGGTGTCGTGGGCGCTGCCATGTCCACGCCCGAGACCTACGCCGAGATCATCTGTGACGGCAAGCACGTGAACCCTGCCGCCATCAAGGCGCTGCTGCAGGCAAAGGGCTGGCAGCATACGGTACTCATCACCGACTGCCTGGGTTGCGGCGGCATGCCCGAGGGCAGCTACACCAGTGGTGGCATGGACGTCATCATGAAGGACAACCTGTGCTGGCTCGCCGACGGCAAGAGCATTGCCGGCTCGGTGCTCACGCTTGCCCAAGGCGTCAAGAACATCGTCGACTGGGGCATCGCCAGCGCCGATATCGCCATTCGCATGGCAACCGAGGTGCCGGCACGCTCCGCGCACATCGAGGATAAGTGCGGCAGCATCATGCCGGGTCGCGACGCCGACTTTGTCGTGTTCGACCACGAGCTCACCCTCGTAGAGACCTATGTTGGCGGCCAGAGCGTCGGCAACGCCTTTACCGAGTAACGATAGAAAAAGACGGCGGGCCCGAATCTGCTCGGACCCGCCGTATGGGTTAAACGCTCAAAAGCACCTTAACAGTTACAGCTTGTTAGCGATCTTCTTTGCCGTGCGCTTAACGCCGGCCACAAGACCTCCTGCAGGATGCTCCTTTTCGTAGGCTAGACGCTTCTCGCGCTTGGCGTACTCTTCGACGATGATCTCGCCATACTCGTCTTCGATTTTGTCGAAGAAGTCGACGGCGCCCTTAATTTCCTCAGCGGTCGGGTGTCCCTTTTGGACACCGCCGGTGAGTTTGAACGGCCCCCACGTATCAAAGCCGGGGCAGCCGTAGACACCCATAAAGATGGCCTGCCTCATGCGGCAGATGCCATCGATATCCTTGCCGTACCACTTGTTTTTGCCACCGTAGGTCATAAGGCCAAATACCTTGTCCTGCGGCTGCAGCACGTTAGTGAGCACGCGCGCCATATCTTTGTCGATCTCGGAGTAATAAATGCCCGTGGCGACGCCGATCAGATGGTATTCGTGCAGGTCGGGGTACTCGTTTTTACCGAGTGACTTCACGTCGAGGGTATCGATTTCGGGGTGCGCCTCGACGATGGCGTCCACGAGCTTTTTCGTATTGCCGTGGTGGCGTGAGGCATAAAGGATGATGGTTCGCATAAGAAGGCCTTTCAGCTGTAATTGCATTAATGTCTATATGGTACCCCGTTGCATGGCTGGGATACCGGACGCATCGATGAACGTGCGGGTTTGTCCTTTGGTCAGGGCCGAGACGGGCGGCGGCTCGTTTACCTCGATTGAGGCCGACGGTCGCGAGTATCTGTGGCAGGGCGATCCCGCCGTGTGGTCCGGCCAGGCACCGATTTGCTTCCCGATTTGCGGAGGCTTGCGCGATGGTAGCGCCATGACGTTTGCCGGGCATCATGTGAAGCTCGCCCGCCACGGCTTTGCGCGCAAGCAGGAGTGGAAGCTGTTGAGCCAAAGCGCAAACGAGCTGGCTATGTGCCTGGCATCCGAGGATAACGCCGCGCTGCTGAGCGATTATCCGTATCCGTTTAAGCTTGTTGCTCGTTATACGCTTGAGGACGCCGCCGTGCGTGTCGCCTATGAGGTTACCAACGAGGGTACCGAGGACATGCCGTTCTTTATCGGCGGTCATCCCGGCTTTAGGTGTCCGCTCGACGAGGGTGAGGCCTATACGGACTACGAGTTGCGTTTTGAGAAAGACGAGGCTGCGGAGCTTTGTACCGCCGTACCCTCGACCGGATTGATTGATGTAGCTAACCGTTCAAAGAACCCCATGGTGGGAAAGACGCTGCCCCTATCGCACGAGCTCTTCGATTTCGCGGAGACCATCTTTGACGTGCTCGAGAGCCGTCAGGTCACGCTCTCCAAGAAGGGCGAGGACAAGGGCGTTCGCCTGAGCTTTGAGGGTTTCCCGTATCTTATTGTGTGGAGTAAGCCCGAGGGCGATTTTGTGGCAGTTGAGCCCTGGGGCGGCCTTTCGACCTGTTCCGATGAGGATGACGTGCTTGAGCACAAGCGCGGCTGCCTTGTCGCCAAGCCTAAGGAGACCGTCGTTCGCTCGTTCACGATTGAGATTCTGTAATTCCGTTTTGTCGACTCGTATCGCGAGGCACAAGGAGCCTGCGAGATAAGGAGCTAAAAATGATCCTCACCGTTACGATGAACCCGTCTGTCGATACGCGCTATCAGCTCGATGAGCTCATTATCGACGACGTCAACCGTGTGACGCCCGAAAAGACCGCCGGCGGCAAGGGCCTCAACGTGGCCCGCGTCCTGGGCCAGCTGGGCGACGACGTTGTGGCAACCGGTCTGCTCGGCGGCCACATGGGCGCCTACATGGCTGAGCTCATGGACGCCAACGGTATTAACAACGACTTTGTGCCCATCAAGGGCGAGACTCGCATTTGCCTTAACATTCTCCACGCCGGCAACCAGACCGAGCTGCTCGAGAGCGGCCCGACAATTGCCCCCGAGGAGCTCGATGCCTTTACCGCCAAGTTTACCGAGCTTGCAGGTAAGGCCGACGTCGTCACCATTTCGGGTTCGCTGCCCCGCGGTGTCGAGGCAGACTACTATGCCAAGATCACGGGCATTGCCGAGAACGCCGGCGCCAAGGTGCTGCTTGATACCTCGGGTGCTTCGCTCGAGGCCGCCCTTAAGTCCGAAATTAAGCCCGAGCTGGTCAAGCCTAACCTGACCGAGATCAACGGCCTTCTGGGCACGAACTTTACCACCGACGATGTGGACGAGCTCCGCGCCGCGCTCGCCTCTGACGCTCGCTTCTCCGATATCCCCTGGGTCGTCGTGTCCATGGGCGCTGCCGGCTCCGTTGGCTTCCACAATGGCCGCGCGTTCCGTGCCAAGACGCCCGATATTCCTGCCGTTAACGCTACGGGTTCTGGCGACTCCACTATCGCAGGCTTCGCACATGCCATCGCTGCTGGCGCAGACGACGAGACGGTTCTGCGTACCGCCAACACCTGCGGCAAGCTCAATGCCATGGATCCCATGACCGGCCATCTGGTCATGGATCGTTGGGATGAGGTTTACAACGGCGTTGTCGTGACCGAGCTGTAGGAGCTTGTGTCGCGGCCTCGGCATCGGTTGCTAGCTCATGTCGACGACAAGTGCAGTAGCATTATGTCGGGGCGCGACGCCGACACTGTCGTGTTCAATCCCGACCTTACCCTGGTCGAGACGCATGTGGGTGGCAACAGCGTCGGTAATGCGTTTGCCGAGTAGCCGCCAAAGAAACGATCCGAGAGGGGATTTAGATGATTTACGGTGCATTGGGCGATATCGAGGAGTACCGTGGAATGCTCAAGGGCCTCGACGTGCTGATCGATTGGCTCGAGGAGAACGATCCGGCGAAGCTCGAGGTCGGCAGCCATCCGATTCTGGGCGACAAGGTCTTTGCGAACGTCATGGCTCCCACGACGCGTCCCGAAGCCGAGGCTCACTATGAGACGCATCAGCGCTATCACGACCTGCAGATCGACGTCGAGGGTCGCGAGGCCTTTAAGGTTGCCACGGGCAGCCTGACGCTGGTCCAGGAGTTCGACGAGAAGGACGACTACGATCTGGTCGATTCCGACGCCTCGATCGCCGGCGATCTTGCTGACGACAAGTTTGCGCTGTTTGTTGCCGGCGAGCCTCACATGCCCACGCTCGAGTTCCCGGGCGATGGCGCGCAACCGGTCAAGAAGATTTGCTTTAAGCTGCTTGCAGATGCTTTCTGGGAGGAGTAGCGCGCTGCTCGGCTGAGCTGTTCGTGTTGCGAGCGTTATCCCTTGGGGGAGCTCGCTTGGGCCCCGCTGATCGCGGTTCCTTTGGGGATTGCGGTTGGCGGGGCTTTTGTTGAGTAGGGGAGTTTCCGGCGGCGTTGTGCTTGGATTGGCGGATGCGCGCCCGAAATCGGCAACAAAAAAGCCGCCCGAAGGCGGCTATCTTGTGCAATGGAGCCAGCGACCGGGCTCGAACCGGTGACCCCCGCTTTACGAGAGCGGTGCTCTACCAACTGAGCTACGCTGGCGGCCATGTGATGGCGCAACTGAGGCGTCAACGGCTGTCTATGATACGGGACATCGCACATCCGCGCAAGGGTTCTGACGGCTTTTCTCACTTTAAATGCACTAATACTAGAGGCGTGATGTCTGCGGCGTCCATCTGGCGCTTGACCAGCTGTTGAGTTGGTGGTCGACGTCCCGCTCGTATGGGTCTCAAACAGAATGGGGCAGCCATGGCTCAACCCAAGATCCTTCTCACACGTATCGACGACCGTTTCATTTACGGACAAGACGTTGAGCTGTGGAACGAAGCCGTGGGTTCCAACCTTGTCCTAATCGTCAACGATGAGATCGCGGCAGATTCGCGCCAATGGGCACCCATGAGGGTGGCGGCGCCAGAAGGCGTTTGGACGCGGTTTTTCTCGGTACAAAAGGCCATCGACATCATTCATACCGCAACGCCTCGCCAATTGATTCTGATCATGGTGGCCTCACCCTCCGATGCGCTCGCGCTGGTTAAGGGCGGTGTGCCAATAACCAAGATTAGTATCGGCCATATGCGGGCGGGGGAGGGCAAGCGCTCTGCAACGCCTGCCGTTGCCGTAGGCGATACAGACATCGCCGCCTTCAAAGAGTTGCAAAAGCTCGGTATAGAGCTAGAAATCCGCCATCTCCCCAGTTCCGCCCCCGATCCCATCGGCAATCTGTTCAACTGATCCCTTGGGGACGGAGGAAAACGGATCATTTTGCCCTTGCGAGGGACGCGTGCGATGCCGCCTGTTAAAAACTATGCCCATTTACTACGTTTGATCGGCTATCGCCGAGCATGTCGAATTTGAGAAAAACAAAACTGCAGGTAGACGGCTCGCGAATTTAACAAAAACCGGTGCATGCTCGAGCATCCCGGGCTAAACGTAGTAAATGGGCATAGTTTTGATATGCCACTCATATAGTCACAGCGAAAATGCGCCCAAAAGATGAAAAACGCCCGCCGGCGGTGGTGCCGGCGGGCGTTGCTGTGTGATATGTCGCGTTGTGGGTTTAGTGCCTCATAAAGTGGTACTCGATCACATTGCTGTAGGGGTGACCCGGACCAACAATGCCCTGCGGGAACAGCGGCTGGTGCGGCGTGTCGGGGTACATCTCGGCCTCGAGGGCAAAGCCGGCGCCCCAGCCATAGTTGGCATCGTCCTTGGCGTGCTCGTCGCCCAGCCAGTTGCCGGTGTAGAGCTGCACGCCCGGGGCGGTGGTGTAGTAGTCCAGCTCACGACCGGTCCACATCTCCTCGACATGTAGGGCGCGACGCAGGTTGCGGCCGTACTGATAGCCATCGATGCACAGGCAGTGATCGTAGCCACGGGCCTGCTTAATCTGCGGGTCGTCGGCCTCCATGCCGGGTGCGACGGGGCGCAGCTCGCGAAAGTCAAACGGTGTTCCCTCGACCGGAGCGATTTCGCCGGTGGGGATGTTCTGCTCGTTAATGGGCAAGTAGTGGGCAGCGTTGGCGATAAAGAAGTGCTCACAGTCCATGCCGGCGTTATGGCCGGCAAGGTTAAAGTACGTGTGGTTGGTCATGGACACGTAGGTGGCGCGGTCGCTCTCGCAACCATACTCGATGCGGAAGACGCCGGTGCGCGTAACGGTAAACATAGCCGTAAAGGTTCGGTTGCCGGGCAGGCCCAGCTCGCCATCCTTAAGCGAGGTGGTCATGCGCACGGCGTTGTGAGTCTCGTCGAGCTCAACGTCCCATACGCGCTTGTGCAGACCATGCTCAAGATCGCTGTGCAGGTTGTTGACGCCTTCGTTGGCCGGCATGTGCCAGTCCGTGCCGTCGATGGTGATCGTGGCGCCCGCGGTGCGGTTTGCCACGGGGCCGATGGTCGCGCCAAAGCAGGCGGGGTTGTCAAAGTAATCCTCGAGCTTATCGAAGCCCAGCACCACATCGCGCACGTTGCCGGGAATATCGGGCACATCGATACCCAGCACGGTGGCGCCATAGTCCATAATGCGAACGCAGATCTCGGGCCCGTTGAGGGTGTAACGATGAACGGAGGTGCCGCACGGCGCGGTGCCGAAAAGCTCGGAAGTGATCATTTGGTTCCTAACATCGAGGTATTTCGGACAAACTGTAGCGCGAACAGGCGAGATTATCACTACACCCCACTAAAGCAGGGGGTATTTTTCTCAAAAAAGTGATGATTGGAGCTGTGCGGGTGTTCATTTTTGACGCGCACGAGTCTGATACAATTTGTTCGTTACTGTTTGAATGATATGCGCGCAAAGAACGGCGAGGATTCATCGTGATTAAAGCAGAGCGACAGGATAAGGTTCGTCAGCTGCTCGAAGAGCAGGGCACGGTCTCGGTCAAGGAGATTTCGGATGCGCTGGGCGTTTCGGATATGACGATTCGCCGCGACCTCGAAGAACTTGCGAGCCTGGGCGAGATCGAGCGCGTGCACGGTGGCGCCCGTAGCGCACAGGGGCGTCCCCATGCTATGTTGCGCCATGAGTATTCGCACAGCGAAAAGCGCACTAAGCATGCCGAGGAAAAGCTGCAGATTGCGCGCCGTGCTGTGGAGCTTATCGAGGAGGGCTCGACCATCTTTTTGGGTACGGGCACTACGGTGGAACAGATGGCCTCGATGCTGCCGGCGTGTCGCCTGCGCATTGTGACCAACTCGCTTTCGGTGTTTAACCTGCTCGAGTCGCGCGAAGACTGCGACCTGTGCCTCGTGGGCGGTATGTACCGTCGCCGCACCGCCGCTTTTGTGGGGCCAACGGCCGAGGATACCCTGCGTGCGTTGGGCATCGACGCGGCGTTTATCGGCGCCAACGGCATTCTGGATGGCGACGTATCTACGTCCAACATGGACGAGGGCCGTATCCAGCAGCTCGCCTTTAGCAAGGCCGACTCGCGCTATCTGATCGCCGACTCCAGCAAGATCGGCAAGCGCGACTTCTACACCTTCTGCCGCCTGGACAATTTGGACGCCGTGGTGTGCGAGCCGGGTATTGCCGCCGAGGATCGCGCCGCCATCGAGGAATACACGCAGGTCATTTGCTAGCTAGCGCTGCAGGCGATACTTCTGCCCTCTGCCGACGCGGGGATTATCGCTTCAATTTGACGTGCAGAATGACACATAAAAGTTAAAACGCCATTTTGCGCGTCATTTTACGTGTCAACGAGATGCGATTTGACGCGCAAATAGGAATTCGTGGGCGCTCGGAAGATCGACGGAGTTCGTGAACCTGCAACTTGGTTGGGTAGCGTACGAAGTCCTCCAGCGGGACCGAATATGTTTTCGGTATCATATCGGTATCAAATGATACCGAAAGTATGTTCGTGATACTGAAAACTAGAAACCGTGCTTCATAACTGCTTGGAAAGTTCGGATTCGACTATCTTATTGTCTTGATCTGTAACAGGTAGACGGTCGAAAGTGGGCTACGTGTTACAGATTTAGATATTTCTGCTCGGGCGTTCTGTTTGTCTCGATTTGTAACAACTAGGGCCGAAAATCCCTGCTAGATGTTACAGATTGAGACGAACGGCCTGCTCGGGCCCACCAAAAACAAAAAGGCCGCATGCGAACCCGTGGAGGGATTCTCATGCGGCCGACAGGGGGTATGTGGCGGAAACTAGGCCATGAGCAGGCCGGTCTCCGCGACGTTCTTGTACCAGTACGCGCTTGCCTTGGGATAGCGCTTCTGGGTCTCAAAGTCGATGTAGAACAGGCCGTAGCGCTTGTTGTAGCCGTTGGTCCAGGAGAACTGGTCCTGCAGCGACCACACAAAGTAACCGTCGACGTTTACGCCGCCGTCGATTGCCTTGAGGACCCATGCGAGATGCTGACGCATGTAGTCGATGCGAGGGGCGTCGTCGATAAAGCCGTCCTCGAAGTCGTCCTTATAGCCCATGCCGTTCTCGGTGATGTAGATCTTCTTGTAGTTGGGGTAATCGTTCTTAATACGCAGCAGCAGGTCGTACAGGCCCTCGGGATAGATGATCCAGTCCCAATCGGTGGTGGGTACGCCTTCGCGCACGCATGCCTCGCCAACGCCCTTGAGGAACCAGCGCGAGGAGCCCTTGTCGCCGGTGCCATTGTGGTTGATGTCGTTTTCGCCTTCGGCGGCACGCAGGAACTGGCACTTGTAGGTGTTGACGCCCAGGCAATCGTTATAGGGGAGCGCGGCGGTCAGCGCGGCGATGTCCTCGTCGCGGACGTCGAGCTCGCCGCCGGCGATATGGGCCAGCTTGGTCGCAGTCTCCATGGTGTCGGCTGCATAGTGGCCGCGGAAGGTGGCGTCGAGCACCCAGCGGTTGTTGATGACGTCGGCCATGCGAGCTGCCTCGCAGTCGGCGGCGCTGTTGGGGTCGAGGGGATACTTGGGCTCCAGGTTCTGGACAATGCCGATCTCGCCCTCAAAGCCGCCCTCATGGAAGGCGACGACAGCCTTGGCATGGGCCACCATCATGTTGTGCATGAGCTGGAAGGCCTTGTCCAGGCGATACTTCTCGCCGTGCGGCCAGTTGCCAACGATAAAGCTGCCCTCGGCAGTTGCAGGGATCTCGTTAAAGGTAAACCAGTGCTTGACCTCGGTGAACTCGGCAAAGCAGAACTTGGCGTACTCGACAAAGGCGTCGATCGTCGTGCGCGTCAAGAAGCCCTCGCCGCCGTTCTGGTAAAAGGCTTCGGGCGTATCAAAGTGATCGAGCGTGACATAGGGAATAACGCCGGCATTGTTGCAGGTGGCGAAAAGCTCGTGATAGAAAGCGACGCCCTCGGGGTTAATCTCGCCGGTGCCGTTGGGGAAGATACGGCTCCAAGCGATGGAGACACGAATGCCGTTAATGCCGAAGCGCTGGCACAGGTCGATATCGACTGGATACTTATTGTAGAAATCGCTTGCGGGGTCGGGGGAGAAGCGACCCTGAGCTGCCAGGAAATCGTCCCAGGGCACTTTGCCCTTGCCGTGCGTGCGGGTCTCGCCCTCAACTTGGTAAGCGGCGGTGGCGCCGCCAAACACAAAACCGTCGGGGAACTGCATGGGGTTGGTCATGAGTCATCCTTTCTGTGGGATACGAATAGGGAGAGGTGCCCGAACTGGGGATCCGAGCACCAACAGAGGGAGGAACTAGTCGAGGTTCTCGCGGAGCCACTTGATGGCGCCGGCGGGGTCGCGGGTGAGGTCGATATATTCCTTGCCGCGCGGAGCGAGCAGCTTAATGCCCAGGCGATCGGTGTCGGCCTTCATGTCGTTGTAGTAGCTACGGACCTGCGGGGCAAGCACGATAACGTCGTACTGATCCATGATGGCAGTGTGCTGGCCATAGGCGCCTGCGGAGGAAGCGATGTTCTCTCCGGTCTGCGCAGCACCTTCCTTGATGGCGTTGGCAAGCATGGCAGAGGTGCCGGCGCCGGCGCACAGGACGAGGACCTTCAGGCCATCGACATCCTTCTTAGCGGATGCGTCGGCGGCGGGCTCGGGCTGGTCGGCAACAGGCTTGCTGTCGGCGACAGCGGCGGTCGGCTCGACGGCAGCGGCGGTCTGCTCGATGACAGGCGCAGGGTTGCTGGCGGCGATGGAAGCGGCACCATCGGACTCGAGACCCAGCTCGGCGGCGCGCTCGGCCTCCTGGTCGCAGAGCAGCTTATCGTATGCCTTCAAGAACGGCAGGTAGATGATGGCGTCCAGCAAGATGATGATCGCGACAAATACCAGGGCGATAAGCTGGAAGTTCGTGGTGATGAAGATGCCGATGGGGGCGGGGGTGGCCCAAGGCACCACGAAGGAGAAGCCGTTCATGCCCACGTTATCGATAAAGAACTTGGCAACACTTACGTTGACGCAGCCGGCGGCAACAAAGGGTATGAGCATGTAGGGGTTAAGGATCATCGGCGCGCCAAAGAGCAGCGGTTCGTTGACGGCGAAGGCAACAGGAACAATCGAGGCCTTACCGACGGCTTTGAGCTGCTTGGACTTCATGAAGAGAATCAGCAGAAGCGGCACGATGAACGTGGCGCCGGTGCCGCCGAACTCACCCACGAGCGACATGTTAAAGGTGAGGGAGTGGGCGGGGTGGCCGCCTGCCAGCAGAACCTGCAGATTCTCGGCCTGGTTGGCAAGACGGATGGGGTCGATGCCCGGCTGGACGATCGAGGGGCCGTGGACTCCGATGAACCAGAAGAACGCGGTGGCTGCCTGGATAAGGATAAGGCCAGGATAGGTTTCTGCAGCGGTAAAGAGCGGGGAGAGCAGTTTGATAAGCAGCTCGGAGAACGGAACGCCCATGATGTTGCGCACGACGACATCGATGATGCCGCAGATGATGACGGCTCCGCCAAAGGGGATAATGTCGCGGAAGTTCTGAGCGATGGCGCCCGGGACCTCCTTGGGCAGCTTAATGGTCAGATCGCGCGAGACACAGAACTTATAGACCCACACGGTAATGAACGCGGCGATATAGGCCGAGAACAGACCACGCGTGCCCATGCTGGTGCAATCGAAGACCGAAAGTTCGGAGCCGTTGAGCTTGGTGGTGAACTGCGTAACGGCGAGCAAAAGCATGCTGCACTGGGCGGCCACCATGGTGGAGCCGTCGTTGAGCACTTTGCCGGCGGGCATGCGACGGTTCATGGAAGCCGTAAAGTTCTTGGCAGTGGTGCCGGCAACCATGATGCCCATAACACCCATGGTGAAGTTGTACAGCTTGTTGCACCAGTCGATGAGCGGCTGGGGCAGCGTGACGCCGACTACGCCGGGAAGCGTGGCAATGAGCAGGAAGATCGAAGAGGTGAGGACGATGGGCATACACCCAAGGAATCCGTCCTTAATGGCCTGGAGGTAGACGTTCCTCGAGATCTTCTCAAAGAACGGTTGATGCTTTTCGAGCATCTTTACGATGGCGTCCATAGAGCTCCTTTGCTACTTGATGCGCGATGCATGTGGATGGAACTGGTCGTCGATGGATGGTCAGGACTGCCCGGAAACCTTCCTGATTAAGGAAGGCATTGCGAAATGACAACGTTGTCATTTCGTTAATGACAACGTAAGACATTTTTGGAAGAGCAACAAGGATTTACGGGTGAACGGTCGATATCGTCCGATAAACGGCTGATTTGTCAGTCGGGCAGGTAGTGTATGCTAGAACACAAAAAAACAAGCGATGCAAAACCGACTGGAGAAGTAGTGGCAACGATGGACAAGAAAAACGTCTCGATGAACGATGTGGCGATTGCCGCGGGTGTTTCTCTCAAGACGGTGTCGCGCGTGATCAACGAGCCCGATAGCGTGCGCGAGTCGACGCGCGATAGGGTCCATGCGACCATGGAGGCGCTTGGGTTCCGGGCGAACTTTGCCGCGCGTTCACTCAAGTTGGGCCGTTACGGGTGCATCGGTGTGGTGCTATTTCACTTGTCGGGCGGCGCCGTGGACATGATTGACGGTATCGCCGATGCCGCCGAAGAGCGAGGCTTTGCGCTCACGATGATCAAAAAGCGGGCGGGGGAGAAGATGACCCTTGCCGAAGCGGCGCGTAGGATGTCGCAGCTTCCCGTCGACGGCATGATTTTCAACCTGCGCCAGATGGTCGATGACTTTGAAACCTTTGAGGCGCCGAAAGACCTCAAGACGGTGATTATCACACCGATGGAACATCCTACCTGCTCCACCGTCAGTGACGATCAAGAGGGCGGCGCGCGCATGGCGTGCGAGTACTTTTTGGACCACGGTCACAAGAACGTGTACTTCGTTTCTGGTAAAAAAGAGTCGCTGTCGAGCCAGTGCCGTATGAAAGGTTGGCGTGCGGCACTCGAGGCGCGTGGCATTGAGCCACCCGAGCCTCTGCAAGGCGATTGGAATGCGGATAGTGGCTATGCCGCGGGCCTTGTGCTTGCCGATAAACCCGATTGCACGGCGGTCCTCGCCGCTAACGACTGCATGGCAAACGGCGTGATGATGGCTCTACGTGACAAAGGGCTCAGCGTACCCGACGACGTGTCCGTGATCGGCTTTGACGATGAGCTCTACAAGACGATTCCCAACTCGATTCTGACGTCGGTGAAGTTTCGCCACCGCGAGCTGGGCATCCGTGCGCTTAACGAGGTCGTCGCAGGTCTGGAAGCCCCGAGCTCCAGAAGCCGTACGCTCGTCTCGGGCGTGTTGGTCGAGCGTGCGAGCGTGCGGGATCTGCGAGCGTAGACGTGCTCGGCTCGTTCATCTCAATCTGTAACAATCAGACGTCCAAAATCGGTTTTAGTGTTACAGATTTAGACAATTCGGCCCCGCCTATTCCATATGTCTCGATCTGTAACAGTTAAGGGTGAAATAACCAGCTAGATGTTACAGATTGAGATATTTCTGCTCGGGCGTTCTGTCTGTCTCGATTTGTAACAGCTAGGGACCAAAAACTTGGCTAGATGTTACAGATTGAGACAAACGTGCGATACGGTCCGCCCAAAAAAAGCCGGGGGCGGCGTGCCGTGTGACGTGCCGCCCCCGGCTGAGAAATGGGGGCAGGTTATGTGGGCAGACAACCCCGCAAGCCGCTAGTCCAGACGACGGGTCTGCGCTACGTGCTTGTACCAGTAGGCGCTTGCCTTGGGCGTGCGCTTCTGGGTCTCAAAGTCAACGTAGAAGAAGCCATAGCGCTTGTTGTAGCCATTAGTCCAGGAGAACTGATCCTGCAGGCTCCACAGGAAGTAGCCGCCCACGTTGACGCCCACCTCCATGGCCTTGAGCAGCCAGCGCAGGTGCTGCTCGATGTAGTCGATGCGCGGCTGATCGTCCACAAAGCCGTCTTTGTAGGGGTCCTTGTAACCCATGCCGTTTTCGGTGATGAAGATCTGCTTGTAGTTGGGGTAGCGCTGCTTGATGTAGACGAGCAGGTCGAACAGGCCCTCGGGATAGATGATCCAGTCCCAGTCGGTGGTGGGGATGCCGGGCTTATTCACGTGCTCGCCAATACCCTTGACGCGCCAGCGGCCGGTACCCTTCTCACCCGTACCGTTGTGGTGCAGGTCGTTTTCGCCGTCGTAAGCCTTCAAGAAGCGGCACTGGTAGTTGTTGACGCCCAGGTAGTCGTTGTAGAGCGCGGCCTCGCGCATAATCTCGAGGTCCTCGTCCAGGATCTCGATGGTGCCGCCCGAGACGGCAGCCAGACGGTTGGCGCACTCGAGGGTGTCGGGCGCGTAGTCGCCGCGGAAGGTGGCGTCGAGCAAGAACTGGTTCTGCAGCACGTGCTCGTTGTTGGCGGCCTTGATGTCGGCGGGGTCGTTCTCGTTGAGCGGATACTTAAACTCCAGCGACTGGATAACGCCGATCTTTCCCTTAAAGCCGCCGTTGTGGAACGCCAGCACGGCCTTGGCGTGGGCGAGCATCATGTTGTGCTCGCACTGGAAGGCCTCGGCCAGATGCGCCTTGACGCCACCGGGGAAGGTACCCTCGATGTAGGTGTTGGAGGCGTCGGCCCAAATCTCGTTAAAGGTGAACCAGTAGGTCACCTGGTCGGCGTACTCCTTAAAGCAGAAGGTGGCAAAGTCCACAAAGGCGTCGATGGTCTCGCGGTTGAGGAAGTCGCCCTTCTCAAAGAGGGGAAGCGGCGTATCGAAGTGATGCAGCGTGACAAACGGCTCAACATGGTGCTTGTGGCATTCGGCGAAAAGGTCGTGATAGAACTGGACGCCCTCGGGGTTAATCTCACCGGTGCCGTTGGGGAAGATGCGGCTCCAGGCGATGGAGAGGCGAATGCCGTTGATGCCGAACTCCTCGCACAGCTTCAGGTCGACGGGGTACTGGTTGTAGAAGTCCGAAGCGGGATCGGGGGAAAAGCGCCCCTGGGCCTCCAGGAAGTCGTCCCAGGCAACCTTGCCCTTACCGTGAGTGCGGGTCTCGCCCTCTACCTGGTAGGCAGCAGTGGCGCCGCCAAAGACAAAGCCCTCGGGAAACTGCGCGGGCGGGTTAGTGACGCTAGCAGGGTTAACGGACATGATGATCCAATCGTCTAAATCGAAGGGCCAGCCGGCTGCTGATGGTCGACTGGCCCTGGACGTTACTTACTTCGAAAGCTGCTCGGAGACGAAGGCGAGAGACTTATCGCCGTTCTGGGAGAGCTCGATGTACTGCTTGCCACGGCAGGCAACGCACTTGTTGCCCACGCGCTCGCAGTCTTTCTGCAGGTCGGCCAGGTAGCTGGCGGCTTGCGGGGCCAGGACGACCAGATCGAAGTCAGGGAGCATGTCCACGTGGTTGCCATAGGCCTCGGCAGCGGTCTCGAGGTTAATACCGCGCTCCTTGGCGGCCTTGGCCAGCGCGTTGGCGAGCAGACCCGAGGTTCCGCCGCCCTGGCAGAGCACGAGCACGCGCTTGCCGTTGAGGTCGCTGGCGGTCGTTGCCTCGGCGGCGGGTGCTGCGGGAACGGCGTCGGCCTTCACGGCCTCGGCGGCGGCGCCGGCGGCAACGCTCTTGGCGTCGGCCTTGCCCTGGAAGGCATCGTTGAGCTTGGCGGCCTTCTCGGCGTTCTTGGCGGCGAGCTCCTCCTCGGAAATCTCGGCCTCCTCAGCGCACTTCTGGGCGTCATAGGCACGGAAGAAGGGGTAGTACAGAAGGAAGTCGACGACCAGGATGATGGCGAGCATCACAAAGGCGAGCGGCTGGAAGCCCAAGCCCATGATGGTGCCGATGGGGCCGGGGACGGTCCAGGGCAGGGTGTACATAAAGCCGTTCATGCCCAAGAAGTCGATAAAGATCTTGAGGATCCAGATGTTGGCGATCGGGGCAAAAACAAACGGGACAAAGAAGACGGGGTTGAGCACGATAGGCGCGGCGAACAGCAGCGGCTCGTTGACGGCAAAGCACACGGGAACGATGGCGGCCTTACCGACGGCGCGCATCTCCTGGGACTTGGCCAGGAAGCAGAACATAAAGACCAGGACAAGCGTGGCGCCGGTGCCGCCCATGCAGACGACGAAGTACTGGGCACCCTGGGTCAGGACAGCGGAAGCGTGCTGGCCGGCCTGGAACGCAGCCAGGTTGTCGGTCATGTTGGCAACGAGGGCGGCGGCGATGGCGGGCTCGACGATCGAGGGACCGTGGACGCCGACGAACCAGAACAGGCTCATGGCGCCGTAGATCACAGCGAGACCGATATAGCCGTCGGCAGCGGTGAACAGGGGCTGGAACACCTGGATGACGCCCTGGGCAAAGCAGAAGCCAAAGGCAGCGCGGAAGACGATGTCAAAGACCCAAAAGACGGTGATGCAGACGGAGAAGGGGATGATGTCCTTAAAGGTCTGCGAGATGTTGGGCGGAACCTGCTCGGGCATCTTGACGGTGATGTTGCGCTTAATGAAGAACTTGTAGATGATGCCGGTCACAAACGCAGCGATAAAGGCGGTCAGCAGGCCTTTGGAACCAAGGTAGGTGGTGTTGAAGCCGCTGGCAGCGTCCGTGGCGATCGTGTCGCTCGAAAGGAGCAAGAAGCCGATGATGGCCGCGCACATGCACGAGATGAAGTTGATCTGGTTGTTCTTGGGCAGATCGCGGTTCTGAGCGTCGGCGAAGTGCTTGGCTGTGGTGGCAGCGCAGGCGATGGCCAGGATACCCATGGAGTAGTTGTAGCACTTCCACAGGGCGTTGTTGATGTCATCGGGCCAGTAGAAACCCCAGATGTTGGGGACCGAGGCTACCAGGCAGAAGATGGACGAGAAGATGATGATGGGGATGACGGAGATAAAGCCGTCGCGAATCGCCTTGAGGTACTTGTTGCGGGCGATCGCGTTGAAAAAGGGCTGGCCCTTTTCGATGATGGCGATAAGTTGCTCCATGCAATGCTCCTAAGAGTCGGTGGGTTAACAACGATGGTAGCTTTTGGCGTTCGGTTGCCAAAATGTTGACGTTGCCATTTTGTGACACAAAATAAGACGCGAACCGATGGTCCCTGTGCCTGCGAACCGTCGATTCCTTGCGCGTAAACGTTTGAGCCGCCCGGTGGCTCTGTGTTTGCACAATGGCAACGTTAACATTTGGGCGACAAAAGCCGTTCGGGGAAGCAAAAATGTCGGTGAACGGTAGGTTTTGGGTGGTGAGCGTATGGTGGGGGAGGCGTTGGATATACTTGAAGACGTTTCATTTGACTGCGCAGGATGCCACTAATGGCATCGTTGACATAGAAAGATCGACCTATGGCCGCTGTTAAAAAATCGGTTTCCGTTAAGGACGTGGCGCGTCTCGCGGGCGTCTCGGAGCAGACAGTCTCGCGTACGGTGCACGATTCGCCCAGCGTGCGCCCAGAGACCAAGGAGCGCGTGCGTGCCGCCATGCGCGAGCTGGGGTATCGCCCCAATTTTGCCGGTCGATCGCTGCGCCGCGGCAAGTTTAAGACCGTCGGCGTCGCCATGTTCAACATTACCGGTACCGGCAACCTCGACCGTATGGAGGGCTTTGCTGCCGCCGCCGATAAGCACGGCTACGCCATTACCCTCACGAAAGTAGATGGGCATCCGTATACCCTCGAGAGCGCATCGTCGCGCATGAGCGCACTGCCGGTGGATGGCATGGTCGTGATCATGAATCGCATGCCGGCGGACTTTGGCACCTTCGAGCCACTGCCCGGCATGCAGACAGTGCTCGTTACGATGTTGGAGCACCCGCTTTGTTCAACGGTCGATAACGACCAGTTCGATTGCTCGCGCCAGGTGGTCGAGTATTTGCTGGAGCAGGGGCACAAGACCGTGCACTTTATCTCGTGCCCCGAGCGCTCGCTTTCGGGCATGCAGCGCGAGGAAGGCTGGCGCGAGACATTGCGCGCACATGGTATTGAGCTGCCGCGACTCATCCGTGGCGATTGGACGGCGCAGAGCGGATATGCCGCAGGCCAGGCTCTGGCGGACGATCCGACCTGTACTGCCATCTATGCCTCCAACGACGCCATGGCCTACGGCTGCATTCGCGGGCTCGAGTCGCGCGGAAGGCGTGTGCCCGAGGACGTGAGCGTGGTGGGTGTTGATGACAGCCTGGGCGATATCGTGCCCGACCGTCGCCTGACCACCGTGCGCTTTGACAACAGGCGTGTCGGCATGTGGGCAGTCGATAAGATCGCCGGTGCCGAGGGGGGTGCGTCTGGCGTGGAGCACATGCTGATCCCCGGCGTGCTCGTAGAGGGCGATACGGTGCGCGATTTGCGCTAGGGCGCGGTCCTGTTTGGGTTTCCGTTAATCATGTTTGATATTGTTCGAAATGGTTTGGAAACCGTTCACGGGCGAAAATTGACCGTTCATAGCTTGAAATTATGTTTTGCGTTGTTCTTTTTTGTTTGAATGTTAATGTTTCTGCCATACAGAACGCAGCGCGTATGCCCGGACGCGATGCTCTCCATTGGTTCATATGTGAAAGGAACGCAATATGGCAACCAAAGAAGAAATCTCGATGGTTGGATTCGAGATCGTCGCATACGCAGGTGACGCCCAGACCGATCTGCTTGCAGCGCTCGATGCTGCTCGCGAGGGTGATTTTGAGAAGGCCGAGCAGCTGCACAAGGATGCCAGCGATGCGCTCATCGGTGCCCACGACACGCAGACCAAGCTGCTTTCGCAGGAGGCCGGCGGCGGCGAGATGGAGATGACCTTCATCATGGCTCACGCTCAGGACACTCTCATGACCACTATGATTCTGGAGAAGCAGACCCGCTTTACCATCGATGCCTACAAGCGCATCGCCGAGCTCGAGGCCAAGCTCGCCTAACGAGCCCGCACAACCAAGTCCCCTTCCAAAAGCTCTGCCGCAAACTCGCGACAGGGCTTTTTCTTTTTACCCGGCACTTGGGGACGTTCCTTATCTGCCGCAGTTAGGGACACTCCTGCCATGCATTTGATCCTTTGAGGATGGAAGAAAACGGGTTATTAGGTTTGCTGCGGTGCCGACTCGGCCTGTCGGTTACAAAACTATGCCGGTTTACTACGATGATTCGCATTCTTTCAACTATGGAAAGAACGGCGTTATCAAAGCCGCAGGTAGAAAGCTTGTCATTTTCTGCTAATAGCAAATGTGGTCGGTCCTATCGGTTTTATCGTAGTAAACCAGCATAGTTTTGAAATGGCACTATTCGACTAGCAGCGTTATGGAGCTTCTGCACGCCCTCCCGTTCGGTTTTTCGCTGGGTGGGTATACTTCCATCCGCAATACAGGCCGGAATAAGGAGGTATCCAAATGCCGGGCAACGGATTGATTCAAAAGGGAGACGCGCACGAGATGACTCATGGGCGTCCTGTCCAGATAACCGAGCACACGACGGTAACCGAGCTGCAGCCCAGCCTGTCCGATGTCGTGTGCGCAAACAAAAAACTGCAGATTGGCTTTATCGTTGCGCTCGTGGTACTGGCGCTGTTGTCGGGCTTTGTAGCTCGTCCGCATTTTGCCGATACCAAGACCTGGGACTCCACCATCGAGGTCATCGATCAAAAGAAGGGCAATGTTTTGGCGCTCACGACCTCGTGCGTCGCCCTATCTGCGGGTATCACTGCGCTGCCGGGCGATACGGGAACGCCAGTTGCCGAGCAGCTCGCGCAGCTTTCAGGCAACCTTGGTATCGTGCTTGCCGTGCTCTACCTAGAGAAATATTTGCTCACGATTTTGTGGTCGGTTGGCTTGGGCATCTTAATCCCGTTTGCGTTGGTACTCTTTGCGGTGTCGCTCGGCATTCACGGGCGCTGGAGTACGAGCACGGTCATTCGCCGCGTGGCAACGCGTGTGCTGGTGGTTGCCGTGATCGGCATGGCGCTCGTGCCCGCGAGCGTATGGGTGTCGCAAAAGGTCGATGAAACGTATCGCGTTAGCATCGAGGCGGCCGAGCAAAAGGCGGCCGACGCTGCGAGCGCGGCAGATAGCGATAGCTCCAAAACAAGCAAGAAAAAGACCGAGTCCACAGAGTCCAAGAACGTGCTTGAGCAGCTTGCCGACGGTGCCTCGGGTCTCGTCACGTCGGTGACCAGCGGCGCCAAGCAGATGACCGATGAAATTGTGCGGCAGGTGACCGATCTGATCGAAGGCGTCATCGTGATGATCGTGACCTCGTGCGTGATTCCATTGCTGGTGCTCGTGGCGTTCCTGTGGCTGGGACACGTACTGCTGGGGATCGATATTTCCGGCCCGGCGAACTATTTGACGGGCCGCTTTCTGAGTGCTCCGTCCAAGCACGCCAAAAAGGGTGGGCAGTCCGAGTAGCTAAAACAGCTGTATATACCGGGGAATACCGCCGAAGGGCGGCCGAGACACGTTCTTGGCCGCCCTTTTGTTTGTTGAACACATGGTCGCTACGTCCGCGCCCGGCTCAAACGGTCAGCAATCATCCGTGAACGATATTTGTTCAAAAAAGAACAAAGATAAACAAATAGTTGTTGCAGTTACTGTTCGAATGTGTTCAAATAAACATGAACAGTGAAGAACCGCACATTCAGATGCCCGGACCTGAACGCGATTCAACACTTCCAAACAGAAACTACGCACCTGCGTATCTCTCAAGGAGGATGTCATGAGAGTTGTAATCGCTTCCGATGCCGACGGTATGTCGATGAAGGAGTCCATCAAGGAGATGCTCATCGCCGACGGTCACGAGGTCGTCGACTATTCCGAGACCCCTGCCGCGGACTTTGTCGATTCCGCGACCGCCGTTGCCAAGGACCTGCTGGAGCACAAGGATTCCCAGGGCTTCGCATTCGATAAGTACGGCGTCGGCTCCTATATGGCCGCCGTCAAGATCAAGGGCATGGTCGTCGCCAACATTTCCGACGAGCGTTCCGCCTACATGACCCGCGAGCACAACGGCTCGCGCATGGTCACCATGGGCCCGGGCGTTGTGGGCACCGAGGTCGCCAAGAAGATCGCCCGCGAGTTCCTGCGCGCCCAGTACGCCGGCGGCCGTCACCAGATCCGTGTCGACATGCTCAACAAGATGGCCTAACGAGAGCCACCGAGAACTCGAACTTCTACCTCAACTTGTGAATTCAGACGAAAGGACGTTCTGATGAAGAAGACCATCGCAATCGGTTGCGACCATATCGTTACGGACGAGAAGATCTATCTGGCCGACCGCCTGGAGCAGGCTGGCTACAAGGTGCTCGACTGCGGCACCTACAGCCACACCCGTACGCACTATCCCATCTACGGTAAGGCCGTGGGCGAGGCCGTTGCCAGCGGCAAGGCCGACTTTGGCGTGGCCCTGTGCGGCACCGGCATCGGCATCACCAACGCCGCCAACAAGGTTCCCGGCGTCCGCTGCGCCCTGGTCCGCGATATGACCTCTGCCCTGTATGCCCGTCGCGAGCTCAACGCCAACATCGTGGGCTTTGGCGGTAAGATCACCGGCGAGTTCCTGATGGCCGATATCATGCTTGCCTTCCTGGAGGAGCCCTACGACAAGACTCCCGAGCACGATGCCCTGATTGCCAAGATCGATGCCTGCAATAAGGCCGACGCCGAGGCTCAGGCCGACCCGCACTTCTTTGACGAGTTTCTCGAGAAGTGGGACCGCGGCGAATACCACGACTAAGGAGGTTCTGGCGTTCTACCGAACGCCAGACCAGTCGACGCTGCGAAGCCATCTGGCGGGCGAGTTGCTCTGATAACACTTTTGCTTGCTGAGCTTGGGTGCTTCGTTTTGGCGGTACCTGGCATTCTGCAGCTTTTTAATTGACGGCTCGCGTTTCTGTGATGGGGCGCGGGCCGGTTTTCTAAACAGGAGTCCAACATGATTCTGACCGTTACCATGAACCCGTCGATTGATACGCGCTATCAGCTCGACAAGCTGATTATCGACGATGTTAACCGCGTGACGCCCGAAAAGACCGCTGGTGGCAAGGGTCTCAACGTGAGCCGTGTGCTGCTGCAGTTGGGCGACGATGTGCTCGCGACCGGCCTGCTTGGCGGTCACATGGGTGCCTATATGGCCGAGCTCATGGATGCCGATGGCGTCAAGAACGACTTTGTGCCCATTGCCGGCGAGACGCGCATCTGCCTGAATATTCTGCACGAGGGCAATCAGACCGAGCTGCTGGAGAGCGGCCCGCAGATCGCCCCCGCGGAACTCGAGGCCTTTACGGCCAAGTTCGCCGAGCTTGCAGCGAAGGCGGACGTTGTGACGCTTTCGGGCTCGCTGCCGCGTGGCGTCGATGCCGGCTACTACGCCGAGCTCGTAAAGATCGCCGAGGCTGCGGGCGCCAAGGTGCTGCTCGACACCTCGGGTGCATCGCTGGAGGCCGCGCTGGAGTCTAACGCTAAGCCCGAGCTCGTAAAGCCCAACCTGACCGAGATTAACGGCCTGCTGGGTACGTCCTTTACGACCGACGATGTCGATGCCCTGCGCGAGGCTCTTGCCGCCGACGGCCGCTTTGCCGGTATCCCCTGGGTTGTCGTTTCGATGGGCGCTGCCGGCTCGGTGGGCTTCCATGAGGGTCGCGCGTTCCGCGCCAAGACGCCCGCGATTGCGGCTGTGAACGCGACGGGTTCCGGCGACTCGACCATCGCCGGCTTTGCGCATGCCATTGCTGCTGGTGCCGACG
Source organism: Collinsella sp. (assembly GCA_019424965.1). Classification (GTDB taxonomy): domain Bacteria; phylum Actinomycetota; class Coriobacteriia; order Coriobacteriales; family Coriobacteriaceae; genus Collinsella. The sequence continues at coordinate 8,068 of JAHYYL010000006.1, read as the reverse complement.
ACGTCACGGTGCTCAAGACTGCCAATACCTGCGGCAAGCTCAACGCCATGGATCCTAAGACCGGCCACCTGGTCATGGACCGCTGGGACGAGATCTACAACAGCGTTGTCGTGACTGAACTGTAGGGTTACGCGGTTTTACCAAACCGCGTAACGGCTCGACGCTGCAAACGCCCCTAAGCGGCAATCTGACGTTCAATCGTCGGGCATGACCAAAAGGTCAATGCCCTCCTCTTTCACGTCACCTTGCTCGCTTAGGGGCGTTTTCGCTGTCGTTGCCAAGACACCGGCGTTGCCTTGGTCGCAAGTAGTCATTGGGGACGCTCTTTAATGACTAGTCGTTTAAGAACGCCCCTTAAGAATGACCCCAATGACTACACGCAAAAACGGCGCCCGTCGGCGATGTTGCCGGCGGGCGCCGTTGTCTTGAAGACGAAGTGATCCGTTTTCCTCCGTCCCCAAGGGATCATTACAGTGAGTCGATAAAGCGCTGTTGGGCGGCGCGGCCGGCTTCGTCCCACTTAAAAACGCCGGCGTTGTCGAGCACGTGGCCAAACACCACGCCGACCTCCTCGTGCAGGATGTCGATGGCGTTGTCCGCCGTAAGCTCGTCGGCGCGGCGGGCAAAGACGTCCTCGGCCCATGCGGCGTGGCTGCGGCAAAGGTCGTCGCCCTCGAGCGCACCGGCAAGGTCGTAGCTGGCATCGGTCTTGGCCGCCAACAGGTGCTCACGGACAGCGCCGAGCTCGGGAACCAGGCGCGGCGGCAAAATGGCCAAGCCCATGACCTCGATCAGACCGATGTTCTCCTTTTTAATATGGTGATACTCGGCATGCGGGTGGAATACGCCCAGCGGGTGCTCGTCGGTCGTGATATTGCAGCGAAGCGCCAGGTAGGCCTCGTAGATTTCGCCGCCGGCATTGCCGCGGGAGTCGACGCGGCGGATGACGGGCGTCACGGTGTTGTGGGCCACGCCATCCGCTGTGTGCGCGATGACGCCCACAGACTCATCGGTCCACTCGCGCCAGGCGAGGATAATCTTCTCGGCGGCGTCGAGCAGCTGGGCGCGGTCGTGCGAGCGCAGTCGCAGCACCGAAAGCGGCCACTGCAACACGGTGCCGCTGACCTGGTCAAAGTCGGGCACGCTAAACTGCGAGACTTCGGTGGCATGCATCATGGGGAACTCGTGCGCGCCGCCCTGGAAGTGGTCGTGCGACAGAATCGAGCCGCCCACGATGGGCAGGTCGGCGTTGGAGCCGATAAAGTAGTGCGGGAACAGGTCCACAAAATCGAGCAGGCAGGTCAGCCCCTTGCGGTCGACGTGCATCGGACGATGCTCGGAGCTCATGGCAATGCAGTGCTCGTTAAAGTACGCGTACGGGCTGTACTGGAAGCCCCAACGCTCGCCGTCGAGCTGGATGGGGATAACGCGCAGATTCTGGCGGGCGGGATGAGCGCCGCCGTCAGCCGCGGCGGAGCGTCCGGGGTAACCCTCGTTCTCGATGCAGAGCTGGCAGGCGGGATACTTCTCGCCCATGTTCTTGGCTGCACCTGCCGCGGCGATATCGCGCGGGTCCTTCTCGGGCTTGGACAGGTTGATGGTGATTTCAAGATCGCCCCAGTTGGTGGGGGTGCTCCATTTGATGTTGCGCGCGATGGCGGCACGGCGCACGTAGCCGGCGTCGCAGCACAGGCCGTAGAACCAGTCGGTCGCGGCGCGGGGCTCGTTGACGCCCATGCGGCCGTTGAACTCCTCGTTTACAACCGAAGGCCTCGGCATGAGCGCGCCCATGATGCGCATGGCGATGCGGTCGCGGCCCGATGCCGTGTCCTCGGCGGCGCCGTTGGCAACAGCCGCCTCGGCAAGCGCGGCAAGTGTGCCTTCAAGGTCAAAGTTGGGCAGGGTATCGGGGTGCAAGAGCGAGAGTTTCTCGACCTGGAGCGCCCAGGCCATGTCGAGCGCCGGGCCCGTAGCACCGATGCACTCGAGAATGGTGTTATACGCCCAGATGCGATCGTCCTGGCCGATCATCGATCGGTGGATGGCGTACTCGATCAGGTTCTGCGCGGCCTCGCGCACGTCAGTCATTACAGCCATGCCGCGTAGGCCCCCTTGTCAGAAATTGCGTAGTGGCGGGCAGAGCCCTCGCCCAGCCAGCCGTTCATCTTGGCGATGAAGGTGTCGACCAGGTCGAGCGGCACGAAGGCCTGGATGGTGCCACCAAAGCCGCCACCGTGGATACGGACGGCGCCTCGGCCGTCGAGCACGTGCTCGGCCAGTGCCAGGGCATACATCGAGGGCTGCTCGGAGCCTAGCTTGGCAACGACATTCTGTAGGTACATGGCAGAGCTGGCGCCGGACTCGCGCGTCAGGACCAGGAACTGATCGATGTCGCCGGCGTTCAGGGCAGCCCAGCGCTTGTCGACCAGGCCGTTTTCGTACCAGTAGTGAACGGCGCGCAGACAGGCGCGGTCGCCCAGCTTGGCGCGCAGCTCGGGGAGCTTGGCGTCAAAGTCGGCAACATCGACCTCGCACAGGCGTTCCTTGCCAAACTCGGCGGCGACGTCCTGCATTTCGCGCGGAACGGCGGCGTAGTCGTCGGTGGCGGCCACGTGGTCGGCACCGACCTTAACGAGCACGAGCGCGTAGCCGTGATCCTCAAAGTTGAGCTCGAGCTTCTGGGTCTTAGGCTGGGCTTGATCCTCAAAGTCCATGTAGGCAAGGCCGCCCAGGCACACAGCGGCCTGGTCCATAAGACCGCAAGGCTTGCCGTAGTAGTTGTTCTCGGTGCGCTGGCTCATCTGGGCGAGTGCGACGGGCTCAATCGCGGGCGCGCCCCAAAGCGTCTCCATAGCGCGGCCGTATGCCGCCTCGACAGCAGCGGAGCTCGAAAGACCGCCGCCCGAGGGGACGGAGCAGGTAAAGGCGAAGTCGAAACCCTTGGGCTCAACACCAAGCGCTGCAATCTCGTGGGCCATACCGCGCACGAGGCTTGCGGACGTGCCCTTCTCGGACTCCTGAACATCCAGCGTGTCGAGCGTGATCTCAAAGGTAGGGTAGCCCTCATCGGCAATGCGGACCTTGTTGGAGTCGGTTGCCACGGCGATGCCGTCGACAGCGACATCGAGCGAGCCAGCGATAACGTGGCCACCCTCGTGGTCGGTGTGGTTGCCGCTGATCTCGGAACGGCCGGGCGCGTGCACGTAGAGCACCTGGCGCTCGTCGATGGGGCCAAACTCCTCCTCAAACAGCTTGGTGAGGGTGGCGAGTATCTTTTCGTCGGGGGCGGTCATACGGGTCCTTTCCTTGACGCCGGAGAGACTGGTCCGTTTCATTATGAGTACGTTAACAATATTGAGCACCACAAACCAGACGTTCGCGGCGCCGCACGTTAAAGGGTATGTTAACGTACTCATAACACAATGTATCTCCTTTTTTGAGAATCTGGTAATCGGTAGATTTTCGGCCGTGAACGGTGTGGCCGTATGGACATATGGAGCAAAAGAACCGCTGATAGAAAAAGTAGAGTACGTTAACATGCGTCCGACGATAGCGGGCTTCGGCGCGGGGTGTGTTTCTGCCCGGGCCGACATTCGCACTATTCAGATCTTGCGAGAGCGAAGGTGATTTTGTGGCAAGGCGCCCTTTCAACGATACGGGTACGCGTCCGGTATCCATGGCCGACGTTGCCCGCGCTGCCGGTGTTTCGCAACAGACGGTTTCGCGCGTTGCCAACGGATTGCCCAACGTTAACGAACAGACGCGCCAGCGCGTGCAAGCCGCTATGCAAGAGCTCGGCTTCCGTCCGAGCTATGCCGGCCGTTCGTTGCGTGACGGCCGTTACCATTCGGTCGGCCTGTGCGTCAACGATGTCACCAAGTTTGGCAACCTTTCAATGATCGACGGCATCGCCAGCGCTGCTCGCGAGCATAATTGCGCCATCACACTGGTCGAGATGTCCAAGACCGAGGAATTCTCTCTTGCCGAGGCAACACGCCGTATGGCCGCGCTGCCCGTGGACGGCATCATTATCGGCATGAGCCGTATGGCTCCCGATTTTGAGACGTTTGATCCACTGCCGGGTATTGGCACGGTCATCGTTACCATGTATGCGCACCCGCGGGTGACTACGGTTGACTCCGATCATTACGGCTGCTCGCTCTTGCTTATGGATCACCTGTTTGAGCTGGGGCACGAGCAGATTCGCTATATTGGCGGCCCGTCGTTCTCGGTCGACGAACAATTTCGTCGCGCCGGTTGGCAGGATGCACTCGAGCGTAAACACATCGAGCCGGCAGAGCCGCTCGAGGGCGACTGGTCTGCCAACAGCGGTTACGAGGCCGGTAGGTACCTGGCCGAGCACGATCGCACCATGACGGCGATCTATGCGGCAAACGATCAGATGGCAAATGGCGCCATTGCAGCGCTGCGCGATAGCGGCTTGCGCGTGCCCGAGGACGTGAGCGTGGTGGGCGTCGACGATTCGCTCGATGATTTTGTCGCACACAACGAGCTCACGACCGTTCGATTTGATTTGCATCAGCGTGGACGCGAGGTGTTCGAGCACGCGGTTCCCAAGGCGGGGGCAACGGACAAAACCGTCGCCATTCGCATCCCCGGTCAGCTCATCGTTCGACATAGCACGGCAGAGCCTCGCGCATAGTTTTTGCAGGTAAACGGAGCTTTATCGCATTTCAATAACAATCGGTAAGGATGCCGGCAGATAGCTGTGGCTCTAAAGGCGAGTGCTATGATAGACGGGTTCTTTTGTCTATCTAGGAGGCTTTGCCTGATGGAGATCACCAAGGATATCCGCTACATCGGTGTCGACGATCACGACATTGACCTGTTCGAGGGCCAGTACGACGTGTCCGAGAACGGTATGGCATACAACAGCTACGTTATCTTGGGCGATAAAATCGCTGTCGCCGATTCGGTCGACGCCGGCTTTGTCGACGAATGGCTCGGCAACCTCGAGGCCGCGCTTGACGGCCGTACGCCCGACTACCTGGTCGTCCATCACATGGAGCCCGATCACTCCGCCGGCATCGCCGCCTTTATGGAGCGCTACCCCCAGGCCCAGATTGTGGCTAGCATGGGCGCCTTCCGCATGATGGTCAACTACTTTGGCACCGACTACCCCGAGCGCAAGATGGTCGTCAAAGAGGGCGACGTGCTCGACCTGGGTGGCCACAGCCTGACCTTTATCGGCGCCCCCAACGTTCACTGGCCTGAGGTGATCTTCTCCTACGAGTCCACCGACAAGGTGCTCTTTAGTGCCGACGGCTTTGGCAAGTTTGGCGCCAACGACATCGAGGATCCCGAGGGCTGGGCTTGCGAGGCTCGCCGCTACTACTTTGGCATCGTCGGTAAGTTCGGCAAGTTCGTGCAGGCCGTGCTCAAGAAGGCCGCCGACCAGGACATCCAGATCATCTGCCCGCTCCACGGCCCCGTACTGACCGAGAATCTGGGCTATTACCTCGATACCTATAACACCTGGTCGAGCTATCAGCCCGAGGACGAGGGTATCACGATTGCCTATGCGAGCGTGTACGGGCATCTGAAGGCTGCCGTCGAGGAGCTCGCATCTGCGCTTGAGGCTCGCGGCCAGAAGGTCTCCGTCTTTGACCTGGCTCGCGACGACATGGCCGAGGCCGTTGAGGATGCGTTCCGCTACGACCGTCTGGTGCTCGCCTCCATTACCTATCAGGGCGAGATCTTCCCGTGCATGAGCACCTTTATCCACACGCTCGCCGAGCATGCCTACCAGAACCGCACCGTGGCGCTTGTCGAGTCCGGTTCCTGGGCGCCCGCAGCTGCCAAGGTTATGACCAAGGAGCTCGAGGGCATGAAGGACATCACCCTGACGCAGAACAAGGTGACTGTGCTGGGCTCGCTCAACGACGCCTCGCGCGCCCAGATCGAGGCCCTCGCCGACGAGCTCTCCAAGTAGCGACACGTTCACTTTTGGCGCTCAACTATCACAACCACCACAAAGGGGGCAGGCACCTTTGTGGTGGTTTTTGTTTAAGCGCCGGCGATGATGAGGGCTGGACGTGCGCTGTCGGTGGCCTTGGCGATTGAGGTGGCGACGGCATGATCGGGGTCACGGTCCATCACGATGGCGTCGACATCGGTCAGCTCGGCAAAACGGTACATGCCACGTCCGTTGACCTTACTGGCGTCCATGAGGGCGACGCTTTGATGGGCCGCGGCGATCATAGCCGTTTTGGTCTCGGCCATCTGGGGAAAGTCGGTCGTAAAGCCGCAGCTGGAGACAAAGGCGCCGGGGCACATGACGGCCAGATCGGCATGGACCATTTGAAGCGCCTGCATAGTGAGCGGTCCGTACAAATAACGATGGCCTTTGCGCAGCGCCCCGCCCAGCATGACGACATCGACCGAGGGCATGCTCTCGTCGATGTAATCGGCAATGGTAATGTCTGCCGTGATGACGGTGATGCCGTCGCGCTGGTCGAGGAGCCGGACGAACTCGAGCGCCGTGGTGCCCGAGTCGACGAGCAGCGTGTCGCCGTCATTGACGAGCTCGATGGCGCTTTGCGCGATGGCCTGCTTGGCAGCGACGTTGACATTGATGCGGCGATCCTGCGTGGAGACGGTCAGGCGTTTGTGGAGCGAGACGGCACCGCCGTGCGTGCGGCGCAGCTTGCCTGCTTCGGCGAGCGCGTCCAGGTCGGCGCGGGCGGTGACGGAGGACACGCCAAAGGTCTGGGCGATTTCTGCTACCTGCACCGAGGCATTATGCTCGAGCATTTCCATGATGGCGGCACGACGCTCATCGGCGAAGGCTCGGGTTGTTGCGTGGGCCATAGCTGCTCCATTCTCGGCTAAATTTGCAGGAATTGTGTTGACTCTATTTTCGTTCATTTTCTTTTTGAGTAAGAAAACACCTTTCGATTACTTACTTTTTCTATAAAAGAAAGATGATCAAGGCTCAAAACTCAATTTCGAACACGCACGCTCGGGTTCGACCCCTTCCGTTTGCTTTTCAAAAATGAAGGTTGGACCTCGCGCGATGACAATATCTCGCACATGCATACCCGCTGAATTTCATACAATGAACGCAGCAAAACGCAAGGTAAAACGCCTTGCGGACACGTACGCCCGATGTCCAGATGCGGGCGATGGAGAGGAGCAAACGCTCATGGCACTTGTTACCACCGAAAAGATGCTCAAGGACGCCCAGGCCGGCCACTACGCCGTTGGCGCGTTCAACGTCGAGAACCTCGAGTTCGTTATGGCCGTTCTGGCTGCTGCCGAGGAGACCAAGTCCCCCGTCATCATGCAGACCACCCCGGGCACCATCAAGACCGCTGGCCTGGATTACTTCTACGGCATGGTCAAGGCCGCTGCCGAGCGCGCTTCCGTGCCCGTCGCCCTGCACCTCGATCACGGCGATGGCTATGACCGCTGCATGCAGGCTTTCCGCACGGGCTACACCTCCGTTATGATCGACGGTTCGCACGAGTCTTTCGAGGACAACATCGCTCTGACCAAGTCCGTCGCCGATGCTGGCCGCGCCATGGGCGTGCCCGTCGAGGCTGAGCTCGGTAAGGTTGGCGGCAAGGAGGACGACGGTCCCGCGGTTGAGGGCGAGAGCCCCTACACCGATCCGGCCGAGGCCAAGGAGTTCGTCGAGCGCACTGGATGCACCTCGCTGGCCATTGGCGTTGGCACCAGCCACGGCGTGTATACGAGCGATCCTCACATCGAGCAGTCCGTGGTCAAGGCCATCCGCGACGCCGTCGACGTACCGCTGGTTCTGCACGGCACCTCTGGTGTGCCCGATGAGCAGGTTGCCGAGGCTGTGAAGAACGGTATCTGCAAGGTCAACTACGCCACCGAGCTGCGTCAGGCCTACACCAAGGGCTTCATGGCCTACATGGCCGAGAACCCCGCCTGCTTCGATCCCAAGAAGCCGGCCAAGGAGGGCATGCGTGAGATCACCGAACTGGTTAAGATCCGTATGACCAACCTCAACTCTGTGGGCAAAGCAGAGTAACAGCAAGGGTACTCCGACTCAAAATAGATCCCGGGGAGGGATGAG
>JAHYYL010000005.1 GCA_019424965.1 Collinsella sp. | reverse complement strand
TCCTATCTTTTTAGTGTCCTCGGATTGGGTCATAGTGTCTGTCGTTGCCAAAACAACGTCGTTCCCTTGGCTGGCTTAAAGTGGCGCTTGTACCTGTGGCGTTGCCATCGCTGCCGAAGGCGGCAGCTGGGGACGTTCATTTTCTGCCGGCAGTTGGGGACACTCCTTGCGCCAGCGTTGCATCGAATGCTCGGGAAAATGCAGCCCGGTTTTTGGCCGAATAGCGGGTCACGGTTTCCGGATGGCGTGGGTTGCGGAAAGTGCGACCCGGAATAATGCTCTGAAACGGGATGCCGTTTCCCCGACAAGGCTCAACCGGAAAGCGCATCCCATTCTGAGGCGGCAAAACGGGATGCGCTTTCCGCGCGACAGAATCTATCCAGCCGTGTTGAGCGACAGCCCCGCTACTCGCCCAGAATCAGCGCCGCGAGCTCGTCCTGGGTGTCCACCACGTAGTCGGCGCCGGCGGCTTCCAGCTCTGCGCGGCCGCGGAAGCCCCAGCTGACGCCCGCACTCTTAAGGCCGGCGTTGTGACCGGTCAGGATATCGACATTGGAATCGCCCACGTAGAGCGTGGTCGACGGATCGGCGCCTAGCTCTTCCATCACATGCAGTGTGACGGGCGCTTCGGGCTTGGGCGGAAACGCATCGACACGGCCCTGTACCAGCGCAAAGCGCTCGGAACCAAAATACTTCTCAATAAGCGGAGCCGCCGAGACGTGGTCCTTGTTGGTGAGCACGGCAAGCTGAACGCCCGCGGCGCGTAGGCGGTCGAGCAGCTCGATCGTGCCGGCGTACGGTGCAGTGTGGTCTTCCTTGTGCTCGCCGTAGTAAGCCCTAAACTCGGCAAGCGTCTGCTCAAACATACGGCCGTCGCCCGCATACTCGGCGGGCATAAAGCGCTCGACCAGCTTGAGCATGCCGTTTCCCACCTTGTAACGGTACTCGTCAACGGCAAACGTGGGCCAGCCGTGCGTCTCGCAGGTATGGTTGCCGGCGGCCGCCAGGTCCTCGAGTGTGTTGAGAATGGTGCCGTCCAGGTCAAAGATCACATGGGAAAAAGCTGCTGCCATGGGTGCTCCTGCCGCTTGAGTTGTAAAACGCACCCCATGATACTGGGCATGCGTGCCGGGCATGTTTGGAATCTGAATATCTTTAATAGCCCTGAGCCTTTGTCGTTAGCAAATCCTCGGCAGCTGTTCTCCCACGAGCATGTCGAGGATGCGGGTCGAGCCCCAGCCGGTGCGCACGCGCACGGCGGGGCGGGCGTCCTCGGCAAGCGGCAGCACGCGACCGATAATGGCGGCATTCTCGCCGTAGCGCGCGGCGCGAATGGCGGCCAGCGCGGCATCGGCCTGCTCGGCCGGCACCACGGCGACCATCTTGCCCTCGTTTGCCACCTGCAGCACATCGTAGCCGAGCATCTCGCAGGCTGCCTGCACGTCGGGGCGCACGGGCACATCGTCCTCGTCGATTTCCATGGCAACGCCGCTGGCCTGCGCAAACTCGTTGAGCGTCGAGGCCAGGCCACCGCGCGTGGGGTCGCGGAAGCAGCGTGTGTCGGGTGCTGCGGCAAGCACATCGGCAATCAGGTGGTTGAGCGGCGCGGCATCGCTTTCGATGGTGCTCGAAAACGCCAGGCCCTCGCGTTGGCTCATGATGGCGATGCCGTGGTCGCCGAGTGTACCCGACACCAGGATGACGTCGCCGGGCTTGCAGTTTGCGCCGCTGAGCGCCACGCCCGCGGGTACCTCGCCCACGCCGGCGGTATTGATATAGACGCCGTCGGCCCCGCCGCGCTCGACCACCTTAGTGTCGCCCGTGATTATGGACACGCCCGCCTCGTGCGCCGTCTCGGCCATCGTCTGCACAATCTGCTGGAGCTTATCCATGGGATAGCCCTCTTCGAGGATAAAGCCGCACGATAGGTAGCGCACGTTGGCGCCCGAGGTCGCGACGTCGTTGACGGTTCCGCACACGGCGAGGCGGCCGATGTTGCCACCGGGGAAGAACTGCGGCGAGACTACAAAGCTGTCGGTCGACATGGCGATGCGCCCGCTCGCGGGCAGCGCGGCGACGCCGGCGTCGTTGCCCTCGAGCAGCTCGGGCGAGCCAAAGGCATCCAAAAAGACTTCGTCGATGATGCGCTTCATCATCTGCCCGCCGGAGCCGTGGCCCAACAGGACAGTGCTATCGGTGGCAGTACGGGACATATCGAAAACTCCAATCGTGGGGGGTCGGCAATAGCTGAGTGTGGCAGAATCGATGTTAAGTAAAAGTCAGCGAGCGCCATTCAGGCGAAGTGAGTTGCCTTGAAAGAGGAGGCTGCTGGGCTTTTGCCCGCAGCCGACGATTGAAAGGCAAATCGCTCGCCTGAATGGCGCGCAGCGTCGACCGGTCCGCCGTTCGTTAGAACGGCGGAACCTAACAGCCTCGGTAGCGGAAATATGCTGCACAGCTGCCCTCGGAGCTCACCATGCACGGTCCGACAGGATGCTCGGGCGTGCAGGTGCGGCCAAAGAGCGGGCAGCTGCTCGGCGTAATGGCCCCGCGCAGCACGTCGCCGCAGCGGCACCCACGCGGCTCGACCGTCGTCTCAACGGGCACGTCAAAGCGAACACGGGCATCAAAGCGCGAGAACTCGGGACGAATGGTGAGGCCCGAGCCGGCAATCGGCCCCAGACCGCGCCATGTGGTGTCGCACGGCTCAAACACCTGCTCGACCAGTTGGCGCGCCACGGGATTGCCGTCGGCATTGACACCGCGGCGGTAGGCGTTGTCAATCGCGGGCTGCCCCTCAACAACCATCTGGACCAGCATGCAGATACCCTGCAAGATGTCGACCGGCTCAAATCCCGTTACCACGCCCGGGGTCTCGAACTCATCGACCAAAAACCCAAAGGGTGCCAGGCCTGTGATGGTAGCGACGTGACCAGGCAGGATAAAGCCGTCGATGGTCGTCTCGGGGTCGTTGGAGATCGCACGCAGAGCCGGCGGCGTGGTCTTGTGAGCACAGTAGACCGAGAAGTTCTGGAGCCCGCGCGCGTCGGCCTCCAGGATAGCGGCGGCAATGGTGGGCGTTGTGGTCTCAAAGCCGACACCCATAAAGATGACCGGGCGTTCGGGATTTTGCTCGGCAATGTCGAGTGCGTCGAGCGGAGAGTAGACGATGCGGATGTCGCACCCCGCCGCCTTTTGCGCGGCAAACGAGGTGGACGATCCGGGCACGCGCATCATGTCGCCAAAGGTGGTGATGATGGCGCCGTCCATGTTGGAAAGCGCGATTGCGTGATCGATGTCGCGGTTGGCGGTGACGCAAACGGGGCACCCCGGGCCGCTTAGCAGTTTGAGTCCCGTCGGCATAATGGAGCGGAAGCCATAGCGGCCAATGCTCACGGTATGCGTACCGCAGACTTCCATAAGGTTGATGCTGCGGTTGCCGACAAGCTCATGAATACGATCGATGAGCTCGCGAGCCAGCTTGGGGTCGCGAAATGCCGAAAAGTCGATACCGGAGCGCGCCGGCTGTCCGGCCGCCACTAGTATGCCTCGGCCGGATTGCTGGCCAGTTGGTCTTCTTCGGCCAGTTCGGTCATGGCATTAACGAGCTCGAGCGTTTCTTGCGCTTCCTGCTCGTCGACGATCTGGATGCCAAAGCCGGCGTGTACGAGAATATAGTCGCCTACCTGTGCCGTCGGCACGAGACGCAGCGAAACGGGGCGCTCGATGCCCATCATGTCGACGGTCGCCTTAAGGTCGTCGTCGCGTTTGACCACTTTACCGGGAACGGCAAGGCACATAATGTTCCCCTTTTATACGTTTTGCGCTGGATAGGCGCCTAATTACCCATCAGTTGATGGTAGCGCTCGCGGGAGTCACGAGCAAATGCGTTACACCTGTGAGACGGCGGCGCGCAGGCTGGCAAAACAGCCTATCGCGATGCTGTCTGCGCGAGGTGAGCGCGAGCGATGGCGGCCTGACCGTAGGCGATGCAGCCGTCGTTGACGGGCACGGAGCGAGGGACCAAGACGGCAAGACTGGCGTCTTTGAGTTCGTGGGTAAGGAGCCGAAGCAAAAGTCGGTTCATGAACACGCCGCCCGAGAGCACGACGGTGTCGAGGTCTTCACGGACGCAGATCTCGCTTGCGATGCGGGCCGACGCGCGTGCGATGGTGACATGGAAGTCGAGCGCGAGCTTGCCGGCGGGCACGCCGGTCCTGATTCCCTCCAAAAGCGCCTCAAAAAGCGGCCTGGAGTTCAGAACATGGCAGTCGTCCGGACGGGATGATTCGGTTACGGAAAAGCTGGCCATATTGCCGGTGGGGCAGGCACTTTCACTGCTGAACGCGCGCCAGGCGGCGGCTTCGAGTTCTATGGCGGGTTCGCCCTCGTAGGTTGCCTTGTCGCAGATGCCCAGAATTGCTGCCGCGGCATCAAAGAGGCGCCCCATGCTGCTGGTACGCGGGCTGTTGATGCCGCGCTCGATCATGGTGGCTGTCACGCTGCGCGTTTGCTCGTCGAGACTGTCCAAAAGCCGAGCGGCACCTGGGTGCTCGAGCAGGCCGAGCTCACTGAGCAGGGCAAAGGCGTTGCGTCGAGCGTCGCGTACGGAGGCCGCCCCGCCGGGGAGCGCCCAGGTGAGCAAATGCGCGGCGCGCTCAAAGCCGCCAAGGTTGGCAACAAGAAACTCGCCGCCCCAAATGGTTCCATCGGTGCCGGCGCCGGTGCCGTCAAAGGCGATGCCAAGGACACGCGTGTCGGTTGTAAGCTGGCCCGCGGCGATGGCCTCGGCCATTACGCTCGCGATATGTGCATGATGGTGCTGCACCTCGACGAGCGGCAGATTGTGCTCCCGTGCCTGCTCGCGCGCCCACTGGCCCGATAGATAGCTGGGGTGTAAATCGCAGGCCAAGGCGGCGGGCGCCAAGTCAAAGAGATCTTCCAAGCGCGTGCGCGCGGCGTTCCAGGCATCGAAGGTCCCGCCGTTTTCAACATCGCCGATATGCTGCGACACAAAACAGGTTGCCTCGCCGTTCGCCCCTTCACGAGTGAGCGCAATCGTCGCCTTTTGCTGCGGGCCGCAGGCGAGGATGCAGGGTACAGTGCCGTCGCATGCCGGCAGCGGTAACGGCTGCGGAGCGTATCCGCGGGCGCGGCGCACGGGCATAACGGCGCCGTCGACCACGCGCACTACAGAGTCGTCGTAGCGCGAGAGGATCGCGCGGTCGTTACCGAGCAACGAGTCGGCGATGCCGGCGGCAACGAGGTGTTTCCAGGCAAGGTCGTCGTCGGTCTCGATGGGTTCTTCGCTCAGGTTTCCGCTGGTCATGACGAGCGCGTGCATACCGCAGACTTCTGCCGCGGCAAGCAGCAGATGCTGAAGCGGGGTGTAGGGGAGCATAACACCGAGCTCGGCAAGGTCGTGCGCGACGGACGGCGCGAGCGCGAGGGCGTCGGGGGAATCTCCACTCTCGCAAACGGCACGTCGGCGCAGCAGCACAATGGGGCGAATGCTGCCGGTCAGCAAGCCGCGCTCAACGTCGCTGACATGGCACAGGCGTTCAACGTCGGCAAGGTCGCGCACCATAACGGCAAGCGGCTTGTTGCTGCGGCGTTTGCGGCGGCGAAGCTCGGCTACCGCCTGCTCGTTGGAGGCGTCGCATGCCAAGTGAAATCCGCCCAGCCCCTTGATGGCGACGATACCGCCGTTGGCCAGCAACTCAACACAGCGGTCGATAATGGCGTCGCTGGCCTCGCGTGTGGTGCCGACGGCCGGTGTCGCGGACGAATTCCCGCACGCATTGCCGTTCACAGCCTCGCGCCATGTAATATGCGGCCCGCAATCAAAGCAGGCATCGGGCTGCGCGTGAAAACGCCGGTCGAGTGGGTCGGCATACTCCGCGGCGCACTTGGGACACATGGGAAAACAATCCATCGAGGTGGCCGCTCGATCGTAAGGCAGCGAGCGGATGATGGTAAAGCGCGGCCCGCAGTTAGTGCAGTTGATAAAGGGGTAGTGATAGCGTCGGTCGGCGGGATCGAACAACTCGCGCAGGCAATCGTCACAGGTAGCGATATCGGGCGAGACGAGCGTCGTGTGCGCGGTCTGATCCTGCGATGCCACAATGCGAAAGCCCTGCTCACCGGCAGCGCTCCAACCGCCAGGCCCCAAATCCGCAATATCGACTTGCTCAACGCGGGCTGCCGCAGGCGCATGCTCAGAAAGCGCGGCAACAAAAGCATCGAGCGCATCGGCCGGAGCGTGCGCCTCGATATGCACGCCGTCGCCCGCGTTGAGCACCCATCCGCAAATGCCATGCGCCATGGCCTCGCGATACACAAACGGTCGCATGCCAACGCCCTGCACAATGCCCGTCACATGAATATGCACACGCAGCATGCGACACCCCCCCATCAAAACCGACCAAAAAAGGACAGGCTTGTTTTGGTAGGTAAAACTTCTAAACCTGCCAAAACAAGCCTGTCCCTATTTGGCAGGTGCGCTGCGGGAAATCCCGCTACAGCCCCAGGCTCTGCTTGGTGGCGGCGCACGTGAGCTCGCCGTGCTTAACGCCGCGCAGGCCCAGCAGGCGGTCGGCCAGCTCGTAGACGCGCTCGCCGCGACCCTTGAGCGCCAGAATCTCCAAGCAGTTGTGGTGATCCAGATGCACGTGCATGGTCGATACGATCTCGTCGGTGTAGTCGTGCTGCACTTCGTCCAGACGGCGCGTCAGATCGCCGGTATGGTGGTCGTAGATCATGGTGAGCGACCCGATAACATGCTCACTGGGCGTGCGCATCTGCTCCTTGGCGATCGAGGCGCGAATCAGGTCGCGCACGGCCTCGGAGCGGTTGGCCACGTCGCCGCGGCGCGCGATCTGTTCGTCGAAACGGCGCAGCAGGTCGTCCGGTGCGGTAACCGAAAAACGGACCAGCTCGGAGCCGGAGCCACTACAGTGGCAGCCCGCGTCACCGTCCGCCCCGTGCGGATGCTCGTGCTCGTACCCGCAGCAGTGCTCGTGTTCGGCCACCTTACACCAGCTTCACGGAGCCGACGGAGTTGTGGTCGGCCTCGATGGCTTCCTCGTAGCCCTCGAGCGCGTCATGCGCCTCGTGCAACGCGGCCATGGCGGCCTCGAGCTTGGCGCCGATGCGCTCCATGTCAAAATTTTCGGTCGCATGCAGCAGCTGATGGCTCCACTCGTGAGCGAGCTCGATGGTGTCGTCGACCTGCTTGACGCTCATGGCAAGCTGGCTCATGTTCATTCCAACATCATGCATGGGAAATCTCCTTTTGTATGGGGCAGTTCAGTGGTTCAGATTTTACTACGCCCGCTCTGCGCGCAGCTGCATAAGAAAACGGGTGCGAGTCTGTGCGACTCGCACCCGTTCACTGGGGGCTGTTTGTAACTACCATACTATCCGTGGTCGCACGCGCCGCACCCGGCAGTCCGGCGAGCGGTGCAAAACCGCTCATGGACGGCGGGTAAGTAACAAGCGTATTACAGATGCTTCTCCAGCAGCGCCTGCAGCCTCGCCTTGGGCAGAGCGCCAACCGAGCGGTCAATCTCTTCGCCGTTCTTAAACACAATCAGCGTGGGGATGCTCATGACGCCATACTTCATGGCCAGGTCCTGGTTGTCGTCGACGTTGCATTTGGCAACGGCAAGCTTGCCCGCCAGCTCATCGGCCACCTCGTCCACGATGGGCGAGAGCGATCGGCAGGGCCCGCACCAGGGCGCCCAAAAATCGACCAGCACGGGCAGGCTGTCGTTAACGATGGAATCGAAGTTCTCGGGGGTAATCTGCTTAATGTCAGCCATGGTGACCTCCATAATACGACGCGGCTCGGCCGCGTAAAACTCAGTACGACCGTGCTTATACCCAGCCGCCCGCAAAGCAACCACTCGCGGGCAGCTCTTTTATATAATGGTGGGCACGCAAACGATTGGAGAGCGCATGTCCACGTCACAAAGCCAGAAAAAAGAAGCCATCGCCCAGGCGGCCGAGCAGGAGCTCACATCGCTTGCGGTTCGTGGCGTGCGCATCGTGGGCAACGCGTGCTCGCCGATCGTGCTGGTCAAAGGCGATTTGGACGAGGCCGAGCGTTCGGGCGGCGAGCTGGCTGCCGGTCCGGACGGTGCTGCGCTGCGCAAGGCGCTTGGGGCCATCGGCTACGCGCCCGAGGATTTTTGCGTGCTGGCAAGCGTCGCCGGCACAGGTGACGGAGCGATCGCGGTGGGCGAGACTCTGCCGTGCGAGCTGTTCCGCGAGGCGCTTGAGGCTCTGGATCCCGAGGCGGTGCTGCTGCTCGATAACAGCGCGGCCGATGTCATGCGCGAAACCTACGCCGATATGCTCGTGGCGATTGATGACTTTGACACTGCAATGCTCAAGCCCGGCCTGGTCGCCCATGTGCAGGGGCGCCGCGTGCTGGCGCTCGACGGTTTTGAGGCGGCGCTCACCGACAAGGCCGCCAAGCAGCGCATGTGGGCCTACATCAAGCAGCTGACCCCGGCGGCTGCACCGCTGTAGCGAGGCTGGCGGCAGCCCCTACATCACGGCGCGCAGCTCAATCCGGTCGCCGTTAATGCGGAACTGGCAGTTGCCGTTCATGCGCTCGACGGCAAGCATAATGCTCTTGGTGCCAAAGCCGTGCCCAGTGTGCTGAGCCACGGGCATGCCGTCGACCATGCGCGGCGCCCGTCCAAATGTGTTGGAAACCAGCAATAGAAGCTGACCGTCTTCGTAGCGAAGGTCCAGGTCGACAAACCGCTTGCCTTCGGGGGCGGCGCTCGCCGCGGCGATGGCATTGTCCAGGGCGTTCGATACCACACTGAACAGATCGACATCGCCCACGTGGACGGTTTCGGGCACGGCGGCGCGCAGGTCGGCGGTGATGCCGTGCGCGTTGATGTCCGCGGAAAGCGACGAGAGCGCAATGTTGACCGTTTCGTTGGCGCAGTAGCGGCGCACGGCGGTGCGGTCGTTGGTCTCGCAGAGCGCGTCGATGCGCTCGAGTGCCTCATCGGTGTGACCCTCTTCGATCAGGGCCGCTAGACCGCGCAGGTAGTGGCGCATGTCGTATCACATTGAGACCAAGTCAAGAAGAATCGCTTCGGTCGAATCGCGTCTTTTGGGTGAGTTCTCAACGTCCGCTGCCGCTGGTTTCCACCGTATGCCGAAAACACCCGGACGATGCCGTGCAGATCGCTTCGCTCTGCTATAGTCTCCCAAATTCACGTTTTCTATTGGGATGGTGGTTAATATGGGCGACATACTCGAATCGTTCCTGCGCGTGGCGATGGTGGTGTTCATCGTCGGTCCGCTCACTGCATGGGTCGCCCGTCGCGGCGCGCGCGAGCGCAGTGAGGCGACGGACAGCCTCGATCGCTTCACGGTGCGCATGCCCGCTGCCATCCGCACGATCATCGCCTGCTGCGCCGTCGCGTTCGAACTGCTCATGCTGGGTGTCTACGTCTGGCAGGGCGTCTCGTTGGGCGAGTGGGACCACGAACTTGTGTGGTTCGGTCACGCCATGGCGCTCGCGGGCATGGCCATCTGGGCCCTGCTGAGCATCCCGCGCATCGACGTGGACGGTGAGCGAATTCTCTCGCGTAACGCCTTCGGCATCCGCAAGGAGACGACGTTTGGCAACATCACCCGTGCAACGCTTCACACGCAGATGATGAGGATCGACCTGTTCGAGGGCGACTGGAAGTTCTGCTCGATAAGCCTCGAGGGGGTGTGCTCGCTCAACCTCCTCGCCCGTCTGGAGGAAGAGGGCATCGAAGTCTCGGACGCCGTCGACGGTCCCATGACCAAGGCGGGCCTGTGTTGGTCTGCCATCAAGCCGTTGACGATTGTTTTCAACGGCATGGCGCTCGTCTTCTCGCTCGTGATCGCCTTCATGGCTGTTTTCACCGATGCCGGTGCTCGTCTGCTCTTGCTCGTCCCGTTCCTCTTCCTGTTCATAGGGGGACTCCTGCCCCTGCTCATGCTCAGCATGCCCGCCCGCGGCATCCTCGAGATCGGCAGGCAGGAGCGCGAACTCGGCTTCTCCTTCGCCGAGGAGATGGCAAGTCGAGGTACCACGGGCACTTCGCTTGTCGACGATGATTGGTTCATCGAGATCAGCAATGCCCGCGTCGTGGCGTTCCGTCGCGATTACCTCAAGAAGGTCACGGCGCACGAGAACAGCGAGAGCGGCGACCGTTGCACGGTGACCACGAAAGGCGGTCGCAAAATCAAGGTGTATGCAGCGGGCAGCACGCTCGAGGACCTGCGCTCGTGGTTCAAACAGGGTGCCAAGGCCAGAAGCACGCTCGACCGTGCAGAGGACGCGCTCGAGACGACGTCTGATTGGGTTGTCTGACCTGTATCGTCTTTTCGGACACGCATGCTAGAGGCCCAATCCTTTAGAATGCATTCATCGACGACCGAGAGGACGGTATGCTATGTCCAACCCAGCCGCCAGGTACACCGACGAGTTCAGGCGCGAGACCGTCGACTACATCATCTCGACGGGCAGGCCGATAACGGAATGCTGCGCAGAACTGGGCCTGAATTCCAAGACCGTGAACAAGTGGGTGCAGAACCGCCGGCGCGAGCTTGCCGGCGGGCCCGACCCCAAGGCCGAGGACCGCGAGCTTCGCGAGGCGAAAAGGCGCATACGCGAGCTCGAGATGGAGAACGCCTTCTTGAAAAAAGCCGCGGCCTTCTTCGCCAAAAGCCAGGCGTAGCCGCATGCTACCGGATGATGTTGGCGGAGAAGGCCGAATTCCCGGTGAAAATGATGGCCCGCGTGCTCGGCGTGAGCCGATCGGGCTTCTACTCGTGGCTCTCCAACGGCTGCCCGCGAGAAGACTGGTCGGCCGAGCGCGAGGCGGTTCGGCGCGTGTGGCTGGAGTCGGACCGCAGGTTCGGCTTCCGGTTCGTGAAATGCTTCCTGCCCGGCGAGTTCTCCGGATTGACCCTGTACAGGGTGCGCAAGCTGATGCGCGAGCTGGGAATACGCGGCTGCACGCCCAACGCCAGGAAGCGCGCCACCATCCCCGACCCGAAGGCCAGGCCCCGGCCCGACCTGGTGCGCCGCGACTTCACCAGTCCCGTTCCAACCTACAAGCTCGTGGGCGACATCACCTACCTGCGCACCGGCGAGGGATGGCTGTACCTGTCGACGGTCATCGACCCCAACACCCGCATGGTGGTGGGCTGGTCGCTCTCCGAGCGCATGACCGCCGACATCGTGGTTTCGGCGCTGGCGTCGGCCAAATCGCGCGGCTACGTGGCCGGCAACGCGATATTCCACGCCGACCGCGGCGCCCAGTACACCAGCAGGCTTCTGGCCGAATGGGCGCGCGACAACGACGTGCGGCTGTCCTGCAGCCGCACCGGCAACTGCCACGACAACGCGGTGGCCGAGTTCATCGAGGCGTACTACAACCGCCGAAGGCCCCGCTCGACGATCGGCTACAAGGTGCCGGCCGAGGCCATGGCGGCCTTCTTCGAGAGAACCGAGCCCAAGCTCGAGGCCATGCCTATGGCCGCTTGATTTCTCGAGCATGCGTGTCCGAAATCTTGACACAGGTCAGAAGGCCTCGATGCCAGCGCTGCGCCGATATGGGGCAGCGGCCCCCCGTTGGCCGCCATGGCCCTGACTTCCGAGCGTATGCTGGCGCCGCTCGTCTTAAGACGTTGACCTCCATCCGGAGCCTGCGGTTCTCGCGCTCGGGCTCCAGGATCCGGTTCTACTCGGGCGTGCGGTTGTCGGCGGCGCGCGGCGAGCCGGTCTCGTTTATCGACTTGACCCGCCTCTCCACGGTGCTCTTGTCGAGGTCGCACTCGTCCATGGCCTCGCGCCTGGGCTTTCCGGCGTTGTGGAGATCGACTATCTTCCTCTTGAACTCGTCGGTGAAATGCCTCGGTCTGGGGCCGGTCGAGGCCGAGCCCCCGGTCCGGCTGGGGTAGCATGTCGCTGCGGACCATTGTCTTTCCTCTCGTTGAATATCTAGGCGCTGACGATTCTAGGCGATGGCCCTCTCTTGCTTCTTACACCTCGATTGTGCTCGCTACCCCCAGCGGGCCCGGATCGAGCGATTCGGGCCCGCTTTTGGGGCCTGCCGGAAACCCGGTGGTCAAAAAGGGCCAAATATGAGTACTGTTACCAGTTTGGTGGCAGCCAAATGGCCTCAAAAATCGGTGCCAGAGGCCAAAAGTGCATCGATTTTCGTTCTTCAGAGTCGCGATCGGGCTCCAAACAAGGCGATTTTGCTGCTCTGGACCGGAAAATCGATGCTACTAATTTGGTGACAGTACTCATATTTGGCCCTTTTTGAGCACTGCCCCTTGGTCCAGGACAAAACGGGCTGCCCGAATCATGGGGCGGGTCCATTTTCGGCTGTCCTCAGCTTGCTAGTTCGAAAACGGACCCGCTCCAAGATTGAATCTTTATTTCAACTTTACACCTAGGTTTACAGCTGTCTTGTCAGCTGTAAACCTAGGTGTCATACTAAAGCCCCAAGATTCGCCAAAAGAGAGGGGCCTTGATGGCACAGAGCGCGAACATGGATGCGTCGGAGCTTGCACGCGATATCGCGGCCGGCCTAGCATCGGCAACGACGGCAACGGAGCGCGCGGCACTGGTGCCCGCAGAGCTCGTCGAGGCTATTCAGCAACTAAAAACCCAACGTGACGCGGTGATCCTGGCACACTATTACGTGGCGCCCGAGGTCCAAGCCGTTGCCGATTACGTCGGCGACAGCTTCTACCTGGCAAAACTCGCCAAGAGCCTGCCGCAGCAGACCATCGTGCTGTGCGGCGTGGAGTTTATGGGCGAGAGTGCCAAGCTGCTCAACCCCACCAAGACCGTGCTGCTGCCCGAGCCGGGCGCGGACTGCCCCATGGCTCACATGGTCAAGCGCGAGACGGTCGACGCGGCGCGCACCGAGTACGGCGACGACCTGGCCGTGGTCTGCTACGTCAACTCCACGGTCGAGATCAAGAGCTGGAGCGACGTGTGCGTCACCAGCTCCAACGCCGTTAAGATCGTGTCCGAGCTGCCGCAGCAGCATATCCTGTTCATTCCCGACCAAAACCTGGGCCGTTTTGTAGCCGAGCAGGTGCCGCAAAAGCACGTCATCCTCAACAACGGCTACTGCCCGCGCCATCACATCATCACCGTCGAGCAGATCGTCGACGCGACGGAGGCCCACCCCGACGCGCTCGTGCTGGCGCATCCCGAGTGCAAGGCCGACGTCCTGGCCGAGGCCGACTACATCGGCTCCACCGCCGGCATTATCAAGTACGCCGAGGAGTCGGACGCGAGCGAGTTCATTATCGTGACGGTCCGCGGTGTGCTCTACGAGCTCGAGCGCCGCTGCCAGGGCGCCGGCAAGAAGTTCTACTTCCCCGCGGTGCAGCCCACCTGCGTCAACATGGATCTCATCACGCTCGAAAAGCTCGTGCGCTGCCTGGAGACGGGTGAGGGCGAGGTGCAGATCGGCGTGTCGGACGAGGCTGCCGACCAGGCCAAACTTACGCTCGACCGCATGCTCGAGTACGCAGCACGCTAGAACAATGTGGCATGAGGGACGGTTTCTTATGTCACATTCAAGGGAGAGGATTCCTGTGGAAACCAAGCAATACCTCGATATGGAGTGCGGCGTCGTCATTGCCGGCTGCGGCGTAGCGGGCCTGTACGCGGCGCTCAACCTGCCGACGAGCACGCGCGTGATCATGCTCTCCAAGGGCGCGGTCGACGAGTGCGATTCGATGCTCGCGCAGGGCGGCATCTGCGTGCTGCCCGAGGGCTCGGACTACGATGCCTTCTTTGAGGACACCATGCACGCCGGCCATTACGAGAACCGCCGCGAGAGCGTCGACATCATGATCCGCTCGAGCCGCTCGGTCATCAACGACCTGCTAGCGATGGGCGTGGATTTTGAGCGCAAGGCCGATGGCGGCCTCGACTTTACCCGCGAGGGCGCGCACAGCCGTCCGCGCATTGCCTTCCATGCCGACATTACGGGCAAGGAGATTACGACCAAGCTGCTTCAGGCCGTCCGCAAGCTGGACAACGTGCAGATTCTCGAACACGTTGCCATGACCGACATCCTGACGGCCGAGCGCGATGGGGCCACGGTGTGCACTGGTGCCGTCGCTGTTGTCGTGGACGAGGACGATTCAGCTCGCCCCGCCGACGAGCTGGCAAATGCCGCTGAGGGCGTGCATGTCGGTAAGCCGTTTAAGATCCATGCCCGCCATACGCTGTGGGCGACGGGCGGCATCGGTGGCGTATACGACCATTCGACCAACTACCCGCAGCTCACGGGCGACGCCTGCTACATCGCGCAGGAGCACGGCATTAAGATGGAGCACCTGGACTACGTGCAGATCCATCCCACGGGCCTGTTCTCGCCGCAGCCGGGCCGTACGTTCCTGATCAGCGAGAGCTGCCGCGGTGAGGGCGCGATTCTGCTCAATGCCGCCGGCGAGCGTTTTACCGACGAGTTGCAGCCGCGCGACGTTGTCGCTGCCGCCATCCGCGAGCAGATGAAGCAGGACGGCACCGAGCACGAGTGGCTGAGCTTTGCCCCCGTCGAGCGCGACGTGGTGACTGGGCACTTTGCCAACATTCGCGCGCGCTGCCTGGAGGACGGCCGCGACATCTTGGACGAGCCCATCCCCGTTACGCCCACGCAGCACTACTTTATGGGCGGCGTATGGGTCGACAAGGACGGCCGCACCTCGATGCCCGAGCTCTACGCCGCGGGCGAGACGGCTTGCAACGGCGTTCACGGCAAGAACCGCCTTGCATCAAACAGCCTGCTCGAGGCGCTGGTCTGGGGTCGTCGCGCCGCGTGGTACATGCGTACCGGCGAGTCGCTGGCCGTGGAGCAGGCGGGCGATCCCGTGCTCGATGGCCGTCATCGCGCCCTGAGCGCCGACACCCTGGCAATCGATGATTTGGCCCGTGCCGCCGGCACGCAGGCCGTGGAGGAGTAGACCATGAATCCCATTACCATGAAACTCGTCGTCGATGATCTGATTCTGCAGGCTCTGCGCGAGGACATTACCTTTGAGGACGTGAGCACGGCGAGCGTGTGCCCCACGGCGCGTCCCGCCACGGTGGAGCTTATCGCCAAGGCCGATGGCATCATCGCCGGCCTGGATGTGTTCGCTCGCACCTTTGAGCTGCTGGATTCGCAGAGCTCGGTGCTGTTTGATGTTGCCGACGGTGACGAGGTGCACGCCGGCGACCACGTGGGCCAGGTGCGCGGCGATGCGCGCGTGCTGCTTTCGGGCGAGCGCGTGGCGCTCAACTACCTGCAGCGCATGAGCGGTATCGCTACCTATACACACAGAATGGCTGCGGTGCTCGAGGGCACCAAGACCGTGCTCGTCGACACGCGCAAGACCACGCCGGGCATGCGCGTCTTCGAGAAGGCCGCGGTCGAGATCGGCGGCGGCAGCAACCACCGTTACAACCTGTCGACGGCCGTCATGCTCAAGGACAACCACATCGACGCCGCCGGCGGCGTGATGCGTGCGATCGAGATGGCGCGCGCCCATGCATCGTTTACCACGACGGTCGAGATCGAGTGCGAGAACCTGGACATGGTGCGCGAGGCCGTGGAATCCGGCGCCGACACCATCATGTTCGACAACATGACCCACGACGACATGGCTGCCGCGATTGAGCTTATCGATGGCCGCGCCAAGACCGAGTGCTCGGGCAACGTGGACGCCAGCAACATTCGCGCCCTGGCCGATCTGGGTGTCGACTATATTAGCTCGGGCGCCCTGACGCACTCTGCGCCGATCCTCGACCTCTCGCTTAAGCACCTGCGTCTGCTGGACGGTAAATAATGAACGCCCGCGAGCGTCGCCGTGCCATCATGGGCGTGCTCGAAGGAGCCAAGGAGCCCGTTTCGGGCAGCGCACTTGCCCGCGAGGTTGGCGTGAGCCGTCAGGTCGTGGTTCAGGATATTGCCCTGTTGCGTGCCGATGGGCACGATATCGTGGCGACCAACCGCGGCTACGTGCTGCAGGAAGCCGCGAGTAGCCCCGCCGTGCCCACGCGTCTTGTTAAGGTGCGCCACGGCGTGGAGCAGGCGGGCGACGAGCTTACGAGTATCGTCGACGCGGGTGGCGCCGTGCTCAACGTGATCGTCAACCATCGTGTGTACGGCAAGATCACGGCCGACCTGGACATCCGCAATCGTCGCGATGTTGAGCGCTACCTGCACGATATCGAGAGCGGCAAGAGCTTTCCACTACTAACGGTGACGAGCGGCTACCACTTCCATCGCATCGCGGCGGAGGACGAGCAGACCCTCGACGAGATTGAGGCGATGCTCAAAGAGAAAGGCTATTTGGCAGACCTGATGCCCTACGAGGACGATCTGTCGTAGCCGATGCTGCAAACGTCCCTAAGCGGCAATCTGACGTTCAATCGTCGGTCGCGTACCAAAGTACGCTTCCCTCCTCTTTCACGTCACCTTGCTCGCTTAGGGACGTTTTCGCTGACGTGAGCTCAACCTGCGATGGTGCCTAATTGGTTATCCGCACAAAAAAGGAGGCCTCCGCGGCGATGCGGAGGCCTCCTTTTTTGTGCACGGTGTACTTTTGAGTGTGCAAGTGCGGGAGTTGTTACTCCTCGACGATCTCGGTGATCGCGCCAGCGGGGCAAGCGTCCTGGCAAGCGCCACAGGCGACGCAGGAGTCCTCGTCAGCGACGGTGGCGACGTCCTGGAGCTCCAGAACGCCAGCGGGGCAGGAGTCGACGCAAACGCCACAAGCGATGCACTCGTCGGCATCAATTACGGGATGAGCCATGGTAGTTTCCTCTCTGTTGACCGACGCTACAGGCGATGCGCGTCGGTTTGATTCGGGCAAAAACATACCACGGGAGCGACCGTTTGCAATACCCTCTGACCGGCATCTTCATACCGTTCGCCGAGTATGCCACGGCTTACTAAAAAACATGCAGGTGAGGCCGTTGAGCTGCGCAAATGTTAGCTACAGGTGACTTGAAATATAGGGCGATTGAGCGTGTTTGCGGAAACCGCATCCCGTAATCCACGTCCAAAACGGGACACGGTTTCCGGTTGGACCGCCCGGCGGAAACTGCGTCCCGGAATTTACGCTCAGACTGGGTCGCGCTTCCCCCGGGGTCGCTCCAAGGCCCCCTGTACGGCTTCAGGCTCACACCTCAGTCAACTCTACATAGATCTCAATAGATTTGCCGAGAACTCAATCAGCGCATCTACCTGCGCATTTAAGAACCTAAACTCTCAGCAATAAGAAATCTTATATGAATTGACTTAGATTTTGTATATTCCGGCCCATAAGGGGATACACTACATCCTGAAAGACAAGCCGAAGCGCCGCGCGACAGATCGTCGAGGCGGCGCGAACGCAAAAGAGAGAGGGAATTTCTAATGAGTAAGATTCTTGGTATCGACCTTGGTACTACTAACTCCGCAATGGCCGTTCTCGAGGGCGGTTCTCCGACCATTATCGTGAACGCCGAGGGCGACCGCACCACCCCGTCCGTCGTGGGCTTCCGTGCCGACGGCGACCGCGTCGTGGGTAAGGCCGCTAAGAACCAGGCTGTCACCAACCCCAAGAACACCGTGTTCTCCATCAAGCGCTTCATGGGCCGCAAGTACTCCGAGTGCACCTCCGAGATCAAGACCGTGCCGTATGAGGTCAAGGAGGGCCAGGGTGGCCGTGCCGTCGTCGATATCGAGGGCAAGGATTACACCGCCGAGCAGGTGAGCGCCATGACGCTCGCCAAGATGAAGGCTGACGCCGAGAAGTATCTGGGCGAGACCGTCACCGACGCCGTCATCACCGTCCCGGCCTACTTCAACGACGCCCAGCGTCAGGCCACCAAGGACGCCGGTAAGATCGCCGGCCTCAACGTCAAGCGTATCGTCAACGAGCCGACTGCTGCTGCTCTTGCCTATGGCCTGGACAAGCAGGGCACCGACCAGCGCATCCTGGTCTTCGACCTGGGCGGCGGCACCTTCGACGTCTCCATCCTCGACCTCGCCGACGGCGTGTTTGAGGTTCTGTCCACCTCGGGCGACAACCACCTGGGCGGCGACGACTGGGATCAGCGCGTCATCGACTGGATGGCCGATAAGTTCCAGCAGGAGAACGGTGTCGACCTGCGTCAGGACCCCATGGCCCTGCAGCGTCTGAAGGAGGCCGCCGAGAACGCCAAGAAGGAGCTCTCCGCAGCCCAGCAGTCCACCATCAACCTGCCGTTCATCACCATGAACCAGTCTGGCCC
>JAHYYL010000004.1:18208-80951 GCA_019424965.1 Collinsella sp. | reverse complement strand
ACCCGCGACCTGCTCGAGCGCTGCAAGCAGCCTGTCACCAACGCTCTGCGCGACGCTAAGCTCAAGCTCTCCGATCTGACCGAGGTCATCCTCGTCGGCGGCTCCACCCGTATGCCCGCCGTCCAGGAGCTCGTCAAGACCATGACCGGCAAGCAGCCCAACATGTCCGTGAACCCCGACGAGGTCGTTGCCGACGGCGCTGCCGTCCAGGGCGGCGTGCTCACCGGCGACGTCGAGGGCATCCTGCTGCTCGACGTTACCCCGCTGTCGCTGGGCGTCGAGACCATGGGCGGCATCATGACCAAGATGATCGACAACCAGACCAGCGTCGAGATCAACGCGCTCCAGGGCGAACGCGAGCTTGCCCGCTATAACAAGTCGCTCGGTAAGTTCCAGCTGACCGGTATCCCGGCTGCCCGTCGCGGCGTGCCGCAGATCGAGGTCACCTTCGACATCGACGCCAACGGCATCGTCAAGGTCTCCGCTAAGGACAAGGGCACCGGCAAGGAGCAGCAGATCACCATCTCCGGCTCCACCGCCCTGTCCGACGACGAAGTCGATCGTATGGTCAAGGACGCCGAGGCTCATGCCGAGGAGGACAAGAAGCAGAAGGAAGAGGTCGAGGTCCGTAACCAGACCGATAGCCTGTGCTACTCCACCGAGCAGACCCTCAACGAGCTGGGCGACAAGGTTTCCGCCGACGTGAAGTCCAAGGCCGAGGCCGCTATCGCCGACGCCAAGAAGGCGCTCGAGGGTTCTGACGTCGAGGCTATCAAGGCCGCCGGCGAGTCCCTGCAGTCCGTGGCCTACGAGCTGGCCCAGGTTGTCTACGCCGACGCTCAGCAGCAGACCGACGGTGCCGCCGGCGCCCAGCCTGCCGACGATGACGTTGTCGACGCCGACTACGAGGTTGTGGACGACGAGGACAAATAATCATGTCCGCCCGTAAAGCTCGCACGGAGGCGGCCGCCGCTGGCGCCGCCCCCGTTGACTCTGAGGAGAAGGACGTGAAGATTCCCGTAGAGGCCGTTGACGATACCGTGGCCAACGAGGCCCCGGCCGCCGAGGCTGCCGAGAACCAGGTAGAGGATTCCAACAAGGAGGCGACGATGACCGAGGACGAGATGGTGGAAGCCGCTATCCGCGCCGGTGAGGAAGCCGCCGACAACGACTTTAAGCTCAAGTTCGAGCAGGCTCAGAAAGAGCTTGCCGACGTGCGCAATGAGCTCGATGCTGCGGCAGAGGCTCAGAAGGCCGCCGAGGACAAGGCAAAGGACGCCACCGAGCGTACCGCCCGTCTGCAGGCCGACTGGGAGAACTTCCGTCGCCGCACCGCCAATGAGCGTATCGCCGAGCGCGAGCGCGCGACCGAGAAGCTTGTTACCGCGCTGTTGCCGGTGATTGACGATATCGAGCGCGCGATCGACCATGCCCGTAGCCAGGAGCTTTCCGACGACTTTAAGCAGTTCGTCGATGGCGTCGATGCGGTGCATGCCAAGCTGCTCGATGTGTTTGCGCACGAGGGCGTTGAGCCCATCGACCCCAAGGGCGAGGCGTTCGATCCGCTCGAGCACCAGGCCGTGGGGCGTGTCGAGGACGCATCGCAGTACGACGAGACTGTCAACGACGTGTACCAGAAGGGCTACCGCATGGCGGATCGCATCCTGCGTTCCGCGATGGTGACGGTGACCTACGGTGGCGAGAAGCGCCCCGCACCGGAGCCCGAAGCGGCGCCCGAGGATGCTACGGCCGATACGGCCGAGAGCACCGAGGAGTAATTGAGAAGGGCCCCGGGGCAACACCCGGGGCCCTTTCTGGCCTAGTGCCATATGAAAGCATGAGCCGCCGCCCGCTGGGCGGCGGATGAAACAGGAGAGGAGCTACGATGGCTGCAGGCAAAACCTTCTATGACATCCTGGGCGTATCCAAGAGCGCCTCCGACAAAGAGATCAAGAGCGCGTTTCGCAAGCTCGCGCAAAAATATCACCCCGATGCCGGAGGCGACGAGGCCAAGTTCAAGGAGATTAGCGAGGCCTACGAGACGCTTTCGGACGAGAAGAAGCGCAAAGAGTACGACCAGATGCTCATGTTTGGCGGCATGCCGGGCGCGGGCGGCGCGTATGGCGGCGGCTACGGTGCCGGCGCTGGTGCCAGCGGCTGGGGCGACATCTTCGACAGCATCTTTAGCGGCAACGGCGCCTGGGGCAGCGATTGGGGCTCGGGCTTTGCCGGGGCTGCGGGCGCTGCCGGTGCCGGCGCTGGCCGCAGCCGCGCTCGCAAGGGCGGCGACCTGTCGCTGACCGTCGATGTGACGGCCGAGGAAGCGTTTCGCGGTGTGACGCACAAGGTCACCTACCGCATTCCCTCGACAGGCGAGCAGCAGACCATTACGGTCTCGGTGCCTGCAGGCGCGGTCGACGGCGGCAAGCTGCGTTACAAACGTCGCGGCGAGTATGGCGTTGCCGGCGGCGAGCGCGGCGACCTGGTCGTGACCACGCATGTGGAGGAGCATCCGCTGTTTAGGCGCAAAGGCGCCGACGTGACCATGGAGGTACCGGTCTCGGTCTACGAGGCGGCGCTCGGCTGCACGGTGGACGTGCCCACGCCCGGCGGTGCGACGGTCCGTTTGAAAGTGCCCGCGGGTACCCAGACGGGCAAGAAGTTCCGCTTTAAGGAGATGGGCGCGCCCGATGTTAAGCACCGTGGCCGCACGGGCGCGCTGCTCGTCGAGATCAAGGTGCAGGTTCCCACGAACCTGTCCGACGATGAGCGCGATGCCATGACCAAGCTGCGCGAGGCCGACACGCGCGACTATCGCGAGAAGGTCAATCGTTACAAGGCGACGTACTAGGGCGGTCGCGGCGCACGCCCACGCCCGCGGGCTTATGATGGACGATAACGAGACGGAAAGGGGTCAGGTAGCATGGCCGAGGACAATAGGAACAAACCGCTGTACATGATCAGCGTGGCGGCCGAGCTGACCGGCATGCACCCGCAGACTCTGCGCGTCTACGAGTCCAAGGGCCTGGTGAATCCTCAGCGCTCGGGCGGTAACACGCGCCTGTATTCGCGTGCCGATATCGAGCGTCTGGAACTCATCAACCAACTGACCGACGAGGGCATCAACCTTGCCGGCGTGGTGCGCATCCTCGATATGAAGGAGCGTTCCGAGGAGCGCGAGCGCGAGAACGAGAAGCTCCGCGCTCGCGTGCGCCAGCTCGAGGACGAGCTGCACGAGTATAAGATGCAGAAGAAGATCACCGCCCTGGCCCCGCGCGACGGCTCAGTCAACCCCGAGCAAGTCATGCGCAAGCTGCTAGGTACGGGTAGCGACCTATAGCTCCGCCGACGCTGCCGGGCACTCATTGGGGACAGACTTAAATGAGTGCCCGCAGAATGAGA
This sequence comes from Collinsella sp., assembly GCA_019424965.1. Classification (GTDB taxonomy): domain Bacteria; phylum Actinomycetota; class Coriobacteriia; order Coriobacteriales; family Coriobacteriaceae; genus Collinsella. Next base: position 77,549 of record JAHYYL010000004.1, on the reverse strand, counting down.
GTGGATAATCTCCCGTTTTTGGCCTGTTTGCGGGCTCAAAGTGGGAGATTATCCACTCTCGTCATTTCGGCGTCTAAGTCTGCCCCCGGCACCCAACTCGTTCTTTGCTTTACTGAGATAAAGTGAACGTGCAGATTCGTAACCCACTCGCAACCGTTCTATGGCACGATATTGAACGAATGTATGCTATGCGCCCAAATCGTTTTGGGCAGAGTGGGAGACAGTATGGTCAAGCTGTACGAGGACGGCATCTACCTGCGCGGCGGCAGCGAGGTTGTGCCTGCGGCCGAGGCTGCCGAGCGCGGTATTACGCAGACGCCCGAGGATGCCAAGCGCGGCACCATCGCGTATTCGATCCTCCAGGCACACAATACGTCCGGAGATCCCGAGGCACTCAAGATTCGCTTCGACGCCATGGCGAGCCACGACATCACCTTTGTGGGCATCATCCAGACGGCGCGCGCCTCGGGCATGGAGCAGTTCCCGCTGCCTTACGTGCTCACCAACTGCCATAATTCGCTGTGCGCCGTGGGCGGCACCATCAACGAGGACGACCACGTCTTTGGCCTCTCGGCCGCCAAGAAGTACGGTGGCATCTTCGTTCCGCCGCATATCGCCGTTATCCACTCCTTTATGCGTGAGAACTTCGCGGGCTGCGGCAAGATGATCCTGGGTTCCGACTCGCACACCCGCTACGGCGCTCTGGGCACTATGGCCGTGGGCGAGGGCGGTGGCGAGCTGGCAAAGCAACTGCTGCGCGACACCTACGACGTCGCCTATCCCGGCGTCGTCGCCATCTACCTCACGGGTGCCCCGCGCCCCGGCGTCGGCCCGCACGATGTGGCGCTCGCCATCATCCGCGCTGTCTTTGCCAAGGGCTACGTCAAGAACAAGGTCATGGAGTTTGTGGGCCCCGGCATCGCGAGCATGACGACCGACTACCGCAACGGCGTCGACGTCATGACCACCGAGACCACCTGCCTGTCGAGCATCTGGGCCACCGACGAGGACACGCACGCGTTTTTGACCATGCACGGCCGCGGCGACGACTATCGCGAGCTCAAGCCCGCCGATGTCGCCTACTACGACGGTTGCGTCGAGGTCGACCTGTCGAGCATCAAGCCCATGATCGCACTGCCGTTCCATCCTTCCAACGGCTTTGAGATCGACGAGCTCAACGAGAACCTCGAGGACATCCTGCACGAGGTGGAGCTCGAGGCCGCCAAGATCGGCGAGGGCAAGACGCACTTTAGCCTGCTCGACAAGATCGTCGACGGCAAGCTGCACGTGCAGCAGGGCGTTATCGCCGGCTGCTCGGGCGGCAACTATGACTCCGTGGTCCAGGCTGCCCGCGTGCTCAAGGGCGCCAATACCGGCTGCGGCGAGTTCTCGCTGTCGGTCTATCCCACGAGCCAGCCCGTGGCGCTCGAACTTACACGCCGCGGCTACATCTACGACCTCATGGAGGCCGGCGCAATCGTGCGCACGGCATTCTGCGGCCCGTGCTTCGGCGCCGGCGACACGCCCGCCAACAACGGCCTTTCGATCCGTCACACCACGCGCAACTTCCCCAACCGCGAGGGTTCCAAGCCGGGTAATGGCCAGCTGAGCGCCGTGGCCCTGATGGACGCCCGCTCCATTGCGGCAACGGCTGCCAACGGCGGCGTCCTGACGCCGGCGACCGACCTGCCCGAGGACACTTGGGACGAGGCCTGCGAGTACACCTTTGACGACGCGCCGTACAAGAAGCGCGTGTACTGGGGCTTTGGCAAGGCGGAGCCTGCCGACGAGCTGGTCGAAGGCCCCAACATCAAGCCGTGGCCCGCGATGGAGCCGCTCGGCGACGACATCCTGCTCAAGGTTTGCTCCAAGATCATGGACCCGGTCACCACGACCGACGAGCTCATTCCCTCGGGCGAGACGAGCTCCTTCCGCTCCAACCCGCTGGGCCTGGCTGAGTTTACGCTGAGCCGCCGCGACCCGGCCTACGTGGGTCGCTCCAAGGAGGTCGACGCTGTGGAGAAGCGTCGCGTTGCCGGCGAGTCCGCGGGCGACCTGGCGGCGTTCGATGCCGAGCTTGCCGGTGTGTTTGAGGCGCTGGCCGGCGCGGGTGTCGCGGCCGATGCCAAGGCGACCGAGTTCGGTTCCATGATTTACGCCAAGAAGCCTGGCGACGGCAGCGCCCGCGAGCAGGCCGCGAGCTGCCAGCGCGTAATTGGCGGCCTGGCCAACATCGTCCACGAGTACGCCACCAAGCGCTATCGCTCCAACGTGATGAACTGGGGCATGGTGCCCTTCCAGATGGAGGCCGAGCCCAACTTTGAGGTGGGCGATTACGTCTTTGTGCCGGGTATCCGTGCCGCGCTCGATGGCGACCTGAAGGACATCGCCGCCTACGTGGTGCGCGCCGATGGTGCGGTCGAGCAGATTGAGCTCTACATTGCCGATATGACGGCAGAGGAGCGTGCCATCGTCAAGGCCGGCTGCCTGATCAACTACAACAAGTTCAAGGCCGCTGCCGAGTAGCGCACTTAATTGTCCGCCCGGGGCTTACCCTTTCCCGCCCGCTCACGCGCTTCACGAGGGCCGCGTTCGGGAAAGGGTAAGCCCCGGGCTACATTTCTGCGTTCTCGTTGGGTCTTGAGGGACGCTAATAAATAGACTTGCTTGATGCCGCCTCTGTTATCGGGGCGGCTTCTTTTTGTTGAAAACCACCACAAAGGGGGCAGGCACCTTTGTGGTGGTGGGGACGAGCTCGATGCTGTTGTGATCGTTGAGCGGCATGTTAATGGGCGGCTCTACAGAATTTCATCTGGGCTGGCGGGTTTGGTTGTTTTGGGGATGCCGAGTTTGGATGACGCGAAATCGTCAACATTGTCCTTAATTCCGTCTTTGGTGTAGACAGTGACCATATAGGTGCTGTGTCCGAATTCGCCCTTGTCGCGTGTTGCCCAGGCATCCCAGTAGGCGGCCCCGTTTCGCCCTTTGATTTTTCCGACACGGCGGAGTTCTGTTCGCTTTAATTTCTGGTTGCTATAGATGGTTCGACCGGCCTCCTCGGTGAGCCCGCACTGTCCAAGCATCTTGTCGAGGACTTGGTTCATGTGGCGCTCATCGGTGTTTGGTGCGTAGTCGTAGGCGAGGGTGATGAAGTCGAGTGGCTGGTCGTCGATTAGATAGTTTAGCGTCTGAGGTCCAAGGCAGAAATAGGGGGAGCATCCGTCGATCTGACCGAGCAGTGGCAACTTTGACTGCCAACTTCCGGTGGGAATTCCATCTTCGTAAAACACGCCGCGACAGATAAAGGAGAGCGAGGTGGCACGCGAGCTGGCGTCGACCATTCCGCATAAATCGAAGGGCGAGGTGATACCAAGGGAAAAGGGCGTGATGACGATAAGGAAGAGCATCACGATGGGTATGGCGAGAATGGCGATGACGTTGCGACCGGTGGAATGAGGCGGCTTCATATGCGCTCCTCGAGACAAAGATCTGTTGAGGATAGGCAGAAATGGATATGTTCAGAGAGCAATTCAAGTTTAATCTCATTGCGCGAGATGGTCGACCGTTAGCGTCGAAAACCACCACAAAGGTGCCTGTCCCCTTTGTGGTGGTGAGGAGCGCGCGGCTTCTTTTGGTAATAGTGTTAGCTGGCGGTATCATTAGTGCAGGTGGCGAAGGTTTGCATTGTGGGGTGTTTTGCCGTGAGCCGTTCTGCCCGTATTGGATTGATTGTCTTGGCGCTTGCGATCGCTGTGGTTGGCGCGGGCGCTGTCGGTATGGCATTTCTACCTGCTGCGGTGACGGAGCCGGTGGTCAAGCCTGTGACTCAATCTGTCGAACTTCTGACCGGCGACGACAAGCCCGAGACCATTACCGTTGATTTTGATGAGCAGCCGGCTGTGCTGGGTATTAGTAATTATCCGCGTATTCAGCTTGGGGCCATGCGCTATACCACGGATACAAGCCTGATCGATAGGGCGTCCGAGCTACTCAAGGGCAAAACATTTAAGCGTTGGTACGGATATGCGTCCTATCGGGCAAAAGCGAACGACATGGTTGGCGGATGCCACTCGTCCATCGAGCTGGACACTGCAAACGGCGCAAAGTTATGTGATGTCTCGTACGATCCGGGCTACGAGGGCAATGAGGGTCCGGGCATCTACATCATGGACGGCGATGTCGCCTATGTCATGGAGGGCGACCAGAGCGAGCTCAACGATTTTATGGGTCAGTGTATCCAAGATGCCTATAAACAGACCTGCTTGCCTGACCCGCAGACTGCACGCGATAGTGGGTCTGCCCGTACATGGCTGTTCGAGGATGAGATGCCCTGGACCGTCGAATCGGGAAGTACGGGTTCGGCGAAGGAGTAGAGACCGCGACCACCACAAAGGTGCCTGTCCTCTTTGTGGTGGTTTTCGGTCTGTCTCGATCTGTAACATCTAGGATCAAAAATGGCTGCTAGATGTTACAGATCGAGACGGTAGCGCGCCTGGGCAGCGGCGGGCTGACATCTCAGTACCCTATCCGTAATTCACTCAGAAAATCTTATATATAGAGACTTAGATTTGTGTATAAGATCGCGTAAAGCTGGCAACAATACTTCTCGAACAACGTGAAGCCGCCCCGTAGGGCGGCCGCCCCAAGAGAGGTGATTCCATGAGAATCGATAAGCTAGCAATGACGTCGCGCGAGGCGCTGCAGACCGCCATGAGCACGGCTGCCGATGCACAGGCCGGCGCGGTGGAGCCGATCCACCTGCTGTCTGCCCTGCTCGGTGCCGGCGAGCGCAATATCTCCGTGATCATCGAGCGCATCGGTGCCGACCCGGCTCAGCTCGCACGCTCCACACAAGATGCCATCGACCATGCGCCCAAGGTGTCGGGCGAGGGTCAGCAGATGGGCCTGTCCAACGAGCTCGTTCGCGTGATCGAGAAGGCCGAGAAAAAGGCCACCAAGATGGGCGACAGCTTTGTGGTGACCGAGCATCTGCTGATGGCACTTGCCGAGGACAAGGGTGAGGCGGGTCGCGTGCTGCGTGACGCCGGCGTGACCAAGGAGCGCATCGAGCAAGTCTACGAGGAACTGCGCGGCGATGACCGCGTGACGTCTGCCGAGGACAAGACGCAGTTTGAGGCGTTGGAGCAGTACGGTCGCAACATCTGCGATCTGGCTCGCGCCGGCAAGCTCGACCCGGTCATCGGCCGTACCGACGAGATCCGTCGTACTATTCAGGTTCTGTCCCGCCGCACCAAGAACAACCCCGTGCTTATCGGCGAGCCGGGCGTCGGCAAGACGGCCATCGTCGAGGGCATTGCTCAGCGAATCGTGGCCGGCGACGTACCGAGCACCCTGCGCGACCGCGACCTCATCGAGCTCGACATGAGCGCGCTGGTCGCCGGCGCCAAGTACCGCGGCGAGTTCGAGGACCGCTTGAAGGCCGTGCTCAAGGAAGTGCAAAAATCCGAAGGCAAGGTTATCCTGTTCATCGATGAGCTCCATACCATCGTGGGCGCGGGTGCCACCGAGGGCTCCATGGACGCCGGCAACATCCTCAAACCGGCGCTCGCTCGTGGCGACCTGCACGCGATCGGCGCGACCACGCTCGACGAGTACCGCAAGTACATCGAGAAGGACGCGGCGCTCGCCCGTCGTTTCCAGACCGTGATGGTCAGCGAGCCTACCGTCGAGGACACCATTTCAATCCTGCGTGGCCTGAAGGAGAAGTACGAAATCTTCCACGGCGTACACATCACCGATAGCGCGCTCGTGGCTGCCGCCGACCTCTCCGACCGCTACATCGCCGACCGCTTCCTGCCCGACAAGGCTATCGACCTGGTCGATGAGGCCGCGAGCCGCCTGCGCATGGAACTCGACAGCATGCCGGTCGAGATCGACGCCACCACGCGTCAGCTCACCCAGCTGCAGATCGAGGAACAGGCGCTCATGAAAGAGACCGACGACGCCTCTAAGGAGCGTTTGGAGGCTCTGCGCCAAGAGATTGCCGAAGTCCAGGAAAAGCTCAACGTGCAAAAGGCCGGCTGGCTCAACCAAAAGAACGCCATCGACCACGTGCAGGAGCTTAAGGGCCAGCTTGACGCGGCCAAGAGCGAAGAGGAGCGCGCGACGCGCAACGGCGATCTGGGCCGTGCGTCCGAGCTTCGCTATTCTGTGATCCCGGGTCTGCAGCAGCAGATTCAGGATTCCGAGGCTGCGCTCGAGGCGCAAAAGCAGCAGGACGGCGAGGGCCTCAACGAACAGGTGACCTCCGACGAGATCGCCGAGGTCGTGAGCGCCTGGACCGGTGTGCCCGTGTCCAAGATGATGCAGGGCGAGCTCGACAAGTTGAAGGGCTTGGAGGGCGAGCTGCATAAGCGCGTTATCGGTCAGGACGAGGCCGTCTCCGCTGTAGCCGCGGCCGTGCGTCGCAGCCGTGCGGGTCTCTCCGACCCAGACAAGCCCATCGGCAGCTTCTTCTTCCTGGGCCCCACCGGCGTAGGCAAGACCGAGCTCGCCAAGGCGCTGGCCGAGTGCCTGTTCGATGACGAGCGCGCGCTCGTGCGTATCGACATGTCCGAGTATATGGAGAAGTTCAGCGTCCAGCGTCTGATCGGTGCGCCTCCGGGATACGTCGGCTATGACGAGGGCGGCCAGCTCACCGAGGCCGTGCGCCGTCGTCCCTACTCCGTGATCTTGCTCGACGAGATGGAGAAGGCTCATCCGGATGTCTTTAACGTGCTGCTGCAGGTGCTCGACGACGGCCGTTTGACCGACGGTCAGGGTCGCCAAGTGTCCTTCAAGAACACGATTATCATCATGACGTCCAACGTGGGCTCCAAGGCTATCGCCGATCTGTCCGGCAAGGACGAGGAGGAGATGCGCCATCAGGTTGACGGGGCCATGGCTCAAACCTTCCGCCCCGAGTTCCTCAACCGTATCGACGATATCGTGGTGTTCCATCCGCTCGGCATGGCGCAGATCGAGAAGATCGTCGACATCCAGCTCGCCGACGTCCGCGCGCGTCTGGCCAAGGAGCGCATGACGCTGGCCATCACCCCGGCGGCCAAGCAGATGCTCGCCGTGGGCGGCCTGGACCCGGTCTTTGGTGCCCGTCCGCTCAAGCGTCTCGTGCAGCGCGAGGTCGTGGATGCCATTGCCGCCGCTATCATCGACGGTACGGTGCGCGAGGGCGATCAGGTGACGGTCGATGTCGACAAGGACGGCGGTTTTACCGTCGTGTGCGACAACACGCCGACGCCGATATACGAGGCGCCCGAGGAATAGCTGAGCTCAAGCAAAGGGGCGGCGGGATTTACCCGTCGCCCCTTTTTCATGCTGCGTCGAATGTGCCGGGCAGTCTAGGCGTAGATGATCTCCAAGTTGGGGGCAAGCTCGGCAAGTCGCTGCCTCGTGTCCGCATCGACACCGGTGTCGGTGATCAGGCAGTTAATCTCATTGAGGTCAAGGGCGTGAACCAAGCCGATGACGCCGATTTTCGATGAGTCCATGAGGGTTATGCGTCGGTCGGCAGCGTTCGCGATGGCGCTCACCATGTTCGCCTGCTCCAATCGATGCGCCATAAATCCTTTTGAAAACGAGAAGGTATTGGTTCCCATGAAAGCAGTGGGAACAAAGTACTCGTTAAGCAGCCGGATAGTCTCGTTGCCCTGTGTGTAGTGATAGCCAAATCTCAGTTGTCCGCCCAGGAGAATGACCTCGCTGTCCACCAGCAATTCTTCGGCAAGTATCGCGTGAGATAGGTCGTTCGTGAGAACCGTGAGATTCTTGCGGCCCTTGAGAGCGCGTAGCATGCAGCCCGTTGTTGTTCCCGATTGAAGAAAGAACGTGTCGCCGTCGCGCACCATTTTCGCCGCAGCGTAACCGATGCGGCGTTTTTCGTCTTGGGCCGTCGAAGAAGCGTCTTCAAACGAAAGTTCGCGAGAATTGGGGTTCGGTAAGATCGCGCCGCCATGGGTTCGCCTGAGAAGTCCTCTGCCTTCGAGAGCCCGCATATCCTTTCGAATGGTCGCTTCCGAAACACCGAAGCGCTCGCTGAGGTCAACAATGCGAACAGTGCTGTTCGCATTGAGTAAGTCGAGTATTTCTTCCTGCCGTTCTTCCAGGTAATAGGGACGCGGTTCACTCATAAGAACTCCCAGGGCTTGTTGTGGGACAAGGCTTGTTACCTTCAGTTTTACCAGAACAACAATTCCTGAAATGAAATAAAACAACTCTAAACAAAACATATCGAACGTTCGGGGCAGGTTTTCGACCGTTCGCGGTAGCAGACGTCAATTCCGAAACAAAGCAAAACAAAACGCAATATAATGAACTCGCAAAATGTTGCGTTTGGAGAAAGCCAAACAGCGATGGTCTGCCTGAGGAAAGGAGAACAGATGCTCGTCAGTATGAGAGATATCTGCAACATCGCCGAACAGAACAATATGGCGGTCGCTGCAGTAAATTCCGCGAGTCTTGAGGCCGTCCGCGCCGCTGTGGACGTGGCGGAGGAAACAGGTTATCCGATTATCATCCAGCATGCCGAGGTTCACGAGTCGCTGGTGCCGATTGACGTGGTGGCTCCGCTGGTTACAGCACTGGCTGAGCGCTCGAGTGCGCATATCTGCCTGAATCTGGATCATTGTGAGAATCTATCCTATGCTCGTCGTGCGTTGGAGCTCGGTTTCACGGGCGTCATGTTCGACGGTTCTGCACTTTCCTACGAACGTAATGTTGAGCTTTCCCAGTACGCTGCCCAGATGTGCGCCGACTTTGGTGCAGGCCTTGAGTGCGAACTTGGTTCTATGGGGTCGCGTGAGGGTGGCGATCCTGATGCTGGGTCCACGGCGGAAGAGGCGGGCGCCATCTATACCGATCCTGACCAGGCGCGTGACTTCGTTGAGTCCACGGGGCTCGATATCCTGGCCTGCTCGTTCGGAACGGTGCACGGCCTGTATAAGGGCGAGCCCCATTTGAACATTGACGTTCTGACCGACATTCGCAGCTGTGTGAACGTGCCACTTGTCATGCACGGTGGCTCCGGTGTTTCCGACGAGGATTACGCTCGTGCCATCAATGCCGGCATCCGCAAGATTAACTACTACACGTATGGCGTTAAATATGCCGGCGATGCCGTGCGCGCCATGGTTGATGAAAAGACTGAGGGACATCCGGATGCTCCGATCTATTGGCACGATATGACGGCAGTCGCGTTCGAGAGCCTGCGCAGCACATTCGAGCATGTCGTGCGAGTATTCGCCAATGGCGCGGCTCCTTTGGCTTAAGGGGTGTGCTATGAAGAAAATTTTAGTTGCAACCCACGGACGCCTAGCAAGTGGCGTCAAAAGTGTGGCTGAGGTGCTGCTTCATGATGATAGCGCCATAACCGTCGTTGATTGCTATGTGGACGAATCGGATCCCAATGAGCAGATCGCAGAGTTTATCGATGGCGTGAGGCCAGAGGACGATGCGTTGATCGTTACCGATCTTTTGGGCGGGAGCGTCTGCAACATGGTTACGGCCATGCAGCCGGAAAAGCACGGCATCGTACATGTGACCGGTTTCAACATCGCGTTAATTCTCGAATGCCTGATTACGGGCGAGGCGTTCACGCCCGAGTATATCGACAGCGTAATCGCGCAGGCATCGACCTCCATGCGGCGTGTGGTCCTGCGGGCAGGCGGGGCGACAGATACCGATGACGATTTCTTTGGATAGGAAGTGGTCCGCTTTGGCGGGCGGAGCGAAGACGAAAGGAGAACGAAATGATCGTTCAGCTGCGAGTGGATGACCGCCTGGTTCACGGACAGGTCACGCTCATGTGGGGAAAGGAGCTGAGCACCAAGGGTATTTTAGTCGCGAATGACGCTGCGGCCCAAAATGAAACCCAGTCGTCGACGCTCAAGATGGCTTGCCCGAGTGGGCAGAAGCTTCTCATCCGTACAATAGACGACGCTATCAAGATTGCTAACGATCCGCGTGCGGGCGAGATGCGCATCTTCGCCCTTACTGGGAACATCGCCGATGCACTCAAACTAGTGAAAGGGGCTCCCGGTAGGATCGGCAGCGTGAACGTTGCGAATGTCGGCCGCTTCGATCGAAGCGACGATGCAGCCAAGGTGCTGCTGACAACGGGTGTAACGCTCAATCCAGACGAGGTGGCTGCAGCGCGCGAGCTGTGTGAGCAAGATCTGCCGGTGTTTCATCAGGTCGGCGTTACAGACGGTAAGGTCAAGGTTTCCGACCTGCTGGCAAAGCTCTAAGGAGGGATTGATATGCTGACGACTGCGCTCTTGGCATATTTGGCAGCTTTTATCTGCTATTTCGTCCAATGGACGTTTGGACAGCCCATGATTGACCAGCCCCTGGGCGTGGGTCTTGTGGCGGGCATTATCTTTGGCGATGTTACCGCAGGCATTATCATCGGTGCTGCGCTCCAGGCTATTTTCATCGGAAGCGTCAACGTGGGCGGTGCGACTTCGGCTGATACGGTGGCAGGAACGGTGCTCGCTGTGTGCTTCGTGGTCGTGTCTGGCATGGAGCAGGGCGTAGCGATTCCGCTCGCGGTGGCTGCGGCTATTTTTGCGAACATCATCTACTCGCTCGTTCTCAACGTGCTCATGTCTTTCTGGGCTCCTGTTATTGATTGGGCCGCGAACTCGGGTGACAGTAAGAAGCTCTTCATCTGCCATTTTGGCGGCGCCGTAGTCATGAACGGTCTATTCGCCATCCCGACGTTTTTGGCGGTGTGGGTCGGTGCCGAGCCGGCATCGCAGCTTATGAATATGGTGCCGCAGGCGGTCCTGAACGGGTTCAATGCTGCATCCGGCCTGCTTCCCGCCGTGGGCATGGCGCTACTTCTGCGCATGCTCTGGGATAACAAGATTGCAATTTATTTCCTGCTCGGCTTCGTGCTCTTCCAATATCTCAACATGCCCATGGTCGCAATTGCCGCCGTCGGTGCAGTGATCTTGGTCGTTACGGCCCTGCGTGACCTTGAAAATCTCGACCTGCGCAACCAGATTAAGGACTTGCGCGAATCGGGCGTCGCAGCTGGTGCCCAGTCCGTCGCCGAGCTCGAAGAGGAGGATTTCTTCGCATGAGTACCACCGATACCGCAAGCGAGAAGATCAGCATCTCCACTAAGGATCTTTCCGCTGAAGACCGTAAGATGCTGCGCGGCATCTTCTTCCACTCGTTCAACGTCTTTGCCCATTACGGCGGCGGCGCTCGCGGAGGCGCTTCAGGCTTCATGTGGTCCATCTGGCCTGCCATCGAGCGTTTCTACCCGGATAAAGAACAGCGTCGCGATGCCCTGGTACGCCATTCGACCTGGTATAACATCACGTCAAATGTCGGTACGTTCTGCATGGGCCTTGTTGCCTCGATGGAGAAGGAGAACGCGGCCGAGCCTGATTTCGATACGCATTCGATCGACTCGGTCAAAGCTTCGCTCATGGGTCCCATGTCGGGCATCGGCGATGCAATCTTCTGGGGCGTTATCCGTGTTATCGCGGCCTCGGTCGGTATGGCGCTGTGCTCTCAGAACGGATCGCTTCTGGGTCCGATCGCGTTTCTGCTCATTTACAACATTCCGTCGTGGATTACGCGTTGGGTGCTGACGGTTCTTGGGTATCGCGTCGGTTCGAGCTTCATCACCAAGATCTACGAGAGCGGCTTGATGGGTATTGTAACCAAACTCTCAAGCACGCTCGGCCTGCTGATGATCGGCGCCATGGCTGCCTCGTTCGTTAAGTTCAACTGCGCGATCTCAATTCCGATGCCCGAGGGCGATCCGGTCATGATCCAGACGTATCTCGATACGATCTTCATCGGCCTGATTCCGCTGCTGTACACCCTGGGTTGTTTCAAGCTGCTCAAGAAGAACACCAACGTGAACTGGATCATTATCGGCACCATGATCATTGGCCTGGTGCTTGGCCTGACGGGGATTTGCTAGTTGCTGCAAGTTTCAAGACGATGTTTACCCGCCCGAGTGTGCCTAAGGTGCGCTCGGGCGGGCTTGCGTTGGGTTTAAAGCAATGTATACACTGTCTGCGCCGATACGCGTAGACGATTCGTAAGCACGTGTGCGCTCTGGATACCGCATCCCGCGGTATCCATGCATTACGATGGCCGTAATCAGTCATAGTGTAAGAATGGAATTCAAGCCACACGGAAAGGTGCATGCCATGGATAGCAAGGACGAGTGCAAGCAGCCCCTGCGCGAGAAGAGGGAGACGAAAAAGCCCACCGATCCCTACATTCGTGCCGAGAACGAGGATGACGACGGCTACGATCCTTATAGCGATCGTCGCCCCGAGCGCGAGCCCCTCTTCGAAGCCGACCCCTGGCGTTAAGTAGCTGATTTGGGACGGGGCTTTTTTAGCTACTTTGTTTTCGGCTAGAGGCGTTCATGCCTGCCCCCTCGGCCGCTCGATATCCTCCGGGAGGGGCCACTAATAGAAAACTTGCTTATCCATTAATCAAGATACGCATAATCTTGCTCTCCTGCTAATCAAGAATCGTTATAATCTTGATTAGCAGGAGAGCAAGATTGGAGAATTATGGCATTCAACGACTTGGTGGCTCAAAAAATAAAGGACTTTGAGCAACAGGGGATTCCGCAGGTCTTTGAGCGCGACCTTGATCTGGGCAACCCGCAGGAGCCAAAGCGCGACAACATCGTATATGTGATTGTGGGCGCCCGTCGTTGTGGAAAGACGTATCGCCTGTATCAGGAGATACGGCGGCTTCAGGGCCAAGGCGTCGAGCTTGACCGGATGCTATATTTCAATTTTGAGGATGAGCGCTTGCGTCCGTATGAGCCATCGCTACTAGCGGACGTGCTCGATACATTCTATGCACTATATCCTGCTGCTCGAGGCGAGGGCGCCTACCTTTTCTTTGACGAGATCCAGGAAATACCCGAATGGGGTGCGTTTCTGCGACGCGTGGTCGATACGGAGAAGGCGACCGTTTACGTGACGGGATCTTCTTCTAAGATGCTGTCCTCAGAACTTAAGAGCGAGTTCAGGGGCCGTTCTCTTGTGCGAGAGCTTTTTCCGTTGAGTTTTTCGGAATACGTCCGATATAAGACGGGGAGCGTTCCTGAGTCGAACGCGCCCTTCTCCTCAAGCGCTGCAGCGTTGCTCCGACACCATCTGGTCGGATATCTCGAGCGAGGGGGATTCATCGCGACACTTGAGCAGACGCCCGCAGACGCGATTCAGCTGCTACAGGAATATGCGTCGCGAACGGTCGCTATGGACGTTGTGGAGCGTTACGACGTCAAGAGCCCTCGTTTGGCCTCACTGTTTCTGACGCGGTGTATGGCATCTTCGGGACGAGAGCTGTCGGTGAACAAGGTGTACAACGAGTTCAAGAGCAGGCAGATACCCGTCAGTCGTAATTCGCTCAGCGACTTACTTGAGTATTACGAGGACGCCTACCTGCTGTTTTCTGTGCCGGAGTTTACGCGTTCACTTGCAAATAATACGCGGTCTGCGTCTAAAGTCTACGCTGTCGATCCTGCGATGTTTGGAGCATTCTCTCCCGCATCGGCATTGGACCAGGGCCAGAGGCTCGAGACTGCGGTGTTCAATGCGCTCAGAAGAAGGACTCCTGCGGTGCGGGTCGGTTCGGTCTGCCGCCTACTGGTCAAGGAGAAGAATAAAAGCCATGAGGTTGACTTTGTGGCTGGGGATGCACTTCTCATGCAGGCTTATAGCCTGACTCAGGTGAGTGTGGATATGGCAAGCGAGAAAACGCGCGAACGCGAAATTGCAGCCCTCGATGCCTCGATGGCCCAGTTTGATCTTGGCGAGTCGGTAATCGTTACTATGGATGAACAGGCCGATATTCCATGTGAACACGGTGTGGTACACGCTGTGCCCGCATGGAAGTGGCTCCTTGCCTAATCATCTACGGATCTGTGGGGCCAGGACCTCCTGGCCCCTTCATCACGGTTGGGGAGTACCATGATGCGCCCGGCTAGTCCTGGGCCTTGATGCTCGGCAGCAGAATCTGGGCGATGTAGTCGCATTCGAGCTTGGTGGCAGCGTCGGCCTTGCCGTCTTTGCCGACCAGCACGCTCTTGATCTGGCTGTAGGTGTAGCGGTTGCCGGTCGTAAGCTCGACAAGCTCAATGGCTGTGTCCATGGGATAGGTCGACACGGGGTTCTGCGTGCGCCCGTTGATGGTCTGGGGCACCACGTACGGATAGACGGGGCCGCTGGCGTAGACGGTATAACCGTTGCCTAGATTGGCCGCACCCAAAACCGTATCGCCCTCATCGGGCGTAAAGCTCTCGCCCTCGCGCACCGCGACGAGCGTCACAATCGGCGTATCGCTGTCGCCGGCAAGATAGATGCATAGCGTGCTGCCATTTTGCCAAGTCTCGACCTTGCCGTACCATTCGACGGGGATATCGAGCTGGTAGAGGTCGGTTGCCTTGTGACGGGCGTCGGCATCACGGGCTGCCTGTGCCTTTTGCGCGCTCAGGGCATTGACGGCGGCGTCGCGCCGCGCGGTTGCCGCCTGCTGGAGCACCTTGGCGGTGGCGGCGGAGCTCGCGCCTCCCTCCTCGGCATATTTGGCGGCGGCATCGATCTGGTCGTCGGTTACCGTGTCGGCCGAAGGCACCTTGAGTTTAAAGGCAGCCTGGGCACTTAAATCCTGTCCATCGCTCTTAACGGTGACCTGCGTCTTGGTGGTCGGGACGGTATAGATGGTGCCGTCGGCCGCGATGGGGGAGGCAGCGATGGAGAGCGTGTAATCGCCGGGCAGCAGTTTGATGCCGCGGCCGTGCTCGTCAACGTAGAGCGTTTCGCTCACAGAAGAGCCGTCGGAGTCCTGGCCACTCACCTGCACGGGGATCTTTGAGCCGGTGGAGCAGTCGAGTCCCGCGGCATGTACGCCAATTTGCACCGACATCATGGTATGGGCGTTTGCGGCAACTACGGCGGCCTGCTCTTGCTGGTATCCGTTCCAAGCCGCATAGCCCGCGCCGCCGGCGACGAGCGCGACGGCCACGACACCGGCGACCATCAGATTGCGGCGCTTGGGCGACATCTTACGATGACGAACCTCGGCTTCGTGTGCCGAGGGAGCGGACGGCAGGGGAATATCTCCCATGGCGATGGTCTCGTCGACGACTGGCGCAGAGCCCAAGCCGGGGAGCTCGCGGGTGAGCGATTCGTCGACGGGCAAGTCGCCAAGCAGGGAGGTCTCATCTCCCGCGTTGGGTTCCGGTTGGCCATTGCCCTCGTCATCGCCTTTTTCGACATCGGCTTCATCGCGAGCATCCTCGACGTCGTCGCCCGTATCCGGTATGCCATCGCCCGCCGCGTCCTGCATGTCGACGATTGTCTCGTCAAACGCAACTTCGTCCAGCGAAAACCGGTCTAGGCTCTCCAAGGCCTCGGCGCACGCCGCTGCATCTTGGGCCGCGTCCTCTTGGCCCCTCGTCTCATTTTCCATATATCCCCCAAGCTCAATATCGGGACAACAATGTACCCAAAATTAAGGTCACATAGAGCTGGCGTGCAGTCGGAAATTCGATTTTATCTGCGCGATACATTGTGAATATGTGCATGAATGCACGCGCGACAGCAAAAAGCCCCCGGAAAGCAAACGAATTGCTTTCCGGGGGCTGCGCATAACGCGAGATTACGGAGCCAAAGAGACGCGCCTACATCCAAATGCGGACGGCAGCGAGCGCGTTACTCGGCGTGCGCGTAATCAACCTTGGCGCGGCGAGCGGTAGCCTTCTCCCAATCGCTGGTGCCCTCAAAGACGTCCTGCTTGTAGGGATTGCGGCCGAGCTTCTTGGCACGGTAGACGATGTAGATGATCGCGGCGACGTTGGCGACCAGCGCGGCGATCGAGACCGCGGTAGCGGCGCCGGGGTCGAGCGTGGAGTGGGTCACAAAGATGGACTCCTCCTGGAAGTACGGGAATACCTGGGCAAACATGCACCAAATAGCCAGCGTAAAGGCACGGTTCTGGATCCAGCCGCCCTTGTTCCAGATAAAGGCGGCGACGGTGGGCGCCAGCAGCAGTGCAAAGCCGCAGAACCAGGAGTGGGTGGGCAAGCAGTTGTAGGTGTAGCAGAAGTTCCAGATATCGTAGGCGATGATGTAGACCCAGGTCATGTCGGGCCACAGCATGTCGGTCTTGTCCTCAGAGGCGTAGACACTCCACCAACCGGTCATGCAGAAGATGTTGATGATACCGGCGATGCCGTTGAACACGTTGTTCCAGCCGGCGAGCTGCGTGGCGCCCTCGGAGGTGACCCAGGTGGACTCGCCCAGGACAAAGAAGTGATAGGCGCTCTCAAAGTCGGACACGACGGCGATCATGATGTTGATGGCGACGATCACAAACGGCCACGCGCGGAACCAATGCGCCTTGCCGATCTTGCCCCACTGGTACTTAATGGCAATGAAGCCCCAGCAACCGGCCAGCGCCGCGTATACCTTGGCGTAGTGGAACCAGCTGTTCTGGTACACATGGGTGGGGTTGGTGAGCGCCCACTCGGCACCCTGTGAGACGCCGATGGCGATAGCGACGCAGTAGATGGTCATGGCCAGCGGAGCCACGCCAAAGATGATGGCCGCGCCCAGCTTGGTGCGGCGGCCGACCTCGTTGAGCACGATCAGGCCAATAAAGACCATGGCCCAGCCGGCCCAGTGGATAAGGGTATTGCTACCCTAAACATCGAACAGCATGCTGCTCTCCTTTCACAAGCCCGCGGCCCCTCTTCTGATCGCGGGCAGTTTGGCCAAATGTCGTCAGTTCTGGGGCTTGCGCTCCTGATACTTGGCGGTATAGCCCTCGATATGGAGCGTCGAGGCGATGATTTCCTTGACTGTCTCGTCGGGCACATCGGGGTGCGTGCGGATATACATCAGCAGCCCCATGATGAGGGTGTAGAACGTCTCGTAGACATGGTCGATGCGTAGCTCGTGATGGGCGACAAAATCCACCACGGTGGTATCGCAGATATACTGCGCCACGCGCTGGACCACGTTGTGCAAAAAGCCGCCGTAGAGCGCGCCGCTGCTCGAGGTGAGCGTGCTCGGCAACTCGTGGCCGCTCACGACCAGGCGCTTAAAGAGCGGAGCAACGGTGTCGAGTGCGCCTTCGATGTCGCCAACCGTGCGGCTGGCGTTCCACTGCTCGAGCTCGGCGATAAAGCCGTCGATTGCCTCGTCCATAACGGCGGTGACGGCGGCATCCATATCGGCAAAGTAGTGGTAGAACAGCGAACGCGCGCAGCCAGCCCGCTTGGTCACGGCCGATACCGAAAGATGGGACACACCAAGCTCGGCGCTCACGGCGCGCACAGCGGCGAGGATCTCGCGACGGCGCTCGTCGCCCGTCAGGCGTTTTGCCGCGCTATCGGATGCGGGGACGGCATCGACCACAGAGATATCTGCTGCGTTGTTGCCCATGTTTTGCCGCCTTTCATCCTCTTTTGCCTGACCGTTCGCCTAACAGTCTTGAATATTGTTGACGGTTCGTCAATACTGTTTTTGACACAATGTCAACAATAGCGGGTGAACGGCATGGGGGCATGTCGAACCCGTACAAAGAGGGGCGCCGCGGTCTCGCCGGGCTGTGGCAAGAGAAGGGACGACTATGATTCTCAGCGGACCGGGGATTAGCTATACCGAGCCCGATATCGGCGCGGAGTTCGTGCCGCCGATACCGGAGCATCCGCGCGAGGCCATCGTCAAACTGTGTGAGCACTGCACCAACCGCCTGCTGCACCGCGACGAGCTGCTGGGCTACGAGTACTGGTCGTTTGCCGAGGCCGCAACCGACGAGCAGGCCGAAGTGCTCTGCAAGATGAAGATGCGCCGTCCCTATACGCTGCCCGAGATGGTCAAGCTCACCGGCATGCCCGAGGCCGATATCGAAAAAATGCTCGACGACATGAGCTACACGGGTCTGCTCGAGTACAACTGGGAAAACCCCGAGCGCGCCAAGCAGTGGGTGCTGCCCATGCTGGTGCCGGGTTCCGCCGAGTTCCTCAACATGCGCGTGAGCCAGCTCGAGGAGCATCCGGTCTATGCCAAGTTCTTTGAGCAGGCGTCCAAGGGACCGCTGTCCAAGGCCACGCCGATGGTGCCGCCCGGCGGTGCCGGCATCGGCATGCATGTCATTCCGGTCGAGAAGGCCATCGATGCTGCGAGCACCTCGGTGCCGATCGAGCATATCGAGCATTGGCTCGACAAATACGAAGGTAAGTATGCCGCTAGCACCTGCAGCTGCCGCGCGAGCCGTCGCGTGATGGGAGAGGGCTGCGCCGACGACCCGGCCGATTGGTGCATCGCCGTGGGCGATATGGCCGACTACGTGGTCGAGACCGACCGCGGCCATTATGTGACGCGCGAGGAGGTCTACGACATCCTGCGCCAGGCCGAGGACAACGGCTTTGTGCACCAGATCACCAACATCGACGGTGAGAACAAAATCTTCGCCATCTGCAACTGCAACGTCAACGTGTGCTACGCCCTGCGCACTTCGCAGCTGTTCAACACGCCCAACCTGTCGCGCTCGGCCTACGTCGCCAAGGTCGAGAAGGACAAGTGCGTGGCCTGCGGTCGCTGCGTTGAGGTGTGTCCGGCCGGCGCCGCCAAACTGGGCCAGAAGCTCTGTAGCAAAAAGGCTGGCGGACAGGTGCCCGAGTATCCGCGCCAGGAGCTGCCCGATGCCACCAAGTGGGACCACACCAAGTGGTCGCCCAACTACCGCAACGACAACCGTATCGAGACGCATGAGTCCGGCACCGCTCCCTGCAAGACGGCCTGCCCCGCGCACGTTGCCGTTCAGGGCTATTTGAAGCTCGCGGCGCAGGGCCGCTATGACGAGGCGTTGGCGCTCATCAAGCGCGAGAACCCGTTGCCCGCTATCTGCGGCCGTGTGTGCAACCGCCGCTGTGAGGATGCCTGCACCCGCGGTCGCGTGGACGAGGCCGTGGCCATCGACGAGGTCAAGAAGTTTATCGCCCAGCGCGATCTGGATGCCGCGACTCGCTATGTCCCACCTGTGGTGACCCCGACGCGTGCCGGCGGCTTCGACCAGAAGATCGCCATCATCGGCGCCGGTCCGGCCGGTCTGTCCTGCGCCTTCTATCTGGCCGAGAAGGGCTACAAGCCCGTCGTGTTCGAGAAAAACGAGCGCCCGGGCGGCATGCTCACCTACGGCATTCCCAGCTTTAAGCTGCAGAAGGACGTTATCGAGGCCGAGGTCGAGGTCATTCGCCTGATGGGCGCCGAGTTCCGCTATGGCGTGGAGGTCGGTCGCGATGTGACGCTCGACGAGCTTCGCGCGCAGGGCTTTAAAGCCTTTTACGTGGCCATTGGCTGCCAGGGTGGCCGCCTTGCCGGTATTCCGGGCGAGGATGCCGAGGACGTGACCGTGGCCGTCGACTTTTTGCGCGAGGTCAACAGCGGCAAGATCGACGCGCTGCCCGGGCGCACCATCGTGGTGGGCGGCGGCAACGTGGCCATCGATGTCGCGCGCAACGCCTGCCGTCTGGGTTCCGAGCACGTTGAGATGTTCTGCCCGGAGAGCGAGGTCAAGATGCCTGCCAGCGAGGAGGAGCGTCGCGAGGCCATTGAGGACGGCGCGCACATTAGCTGCGGCTGGGGCCCCAAGGAGATTCACCTGGACGAGGCCGGTCGTGTGTGCGGTATCACCTTTAAGCGCTGCACGCGTGTCTTTGACGACGAGGGCCGTTTTGCGCCCGAGTATGACGAGAACGACTTGCGCCGTGTCGATGCCGACCGTGTCGTCATGTCGATTGGCCAGTCCATTGTGTGGGGCGACCTGCTGGCTGGCTCCAAGGTGGAGCTCGGCCGCAGCCAGGGTGCCCTTGCCGATCCGCAGACGTACCAGACCGCCGAGCCCGACATCTTTGTGGGCGGCGACGTCTACACCGGTCCCAGCTTTGCTATCGACGCCATCGCCGCCGGTCACGAGGCCGCCGTGTCCATCCATCGCTTTGTGCAGCCGGGCTCCACGCTCACCATCGGCCGCAACCAGCGCCGCTACACCGCGCTTGACCGCGACGATGTTGTGATTGAGAGCTATGACAACGCAAGCCGCGAGGTGGCACGTGTCGACCGCGAGCGCGAGAAGGCTGCGCCCTTTAGCGAGTACGTCGAGACCTTTACCGAGGAGCAGGTGCGCGCCGAGACCGCTCGCTGCTTGGGCTGCGGTGCCTCGATCGTCGACCCCAACAAGTGCATCGGCTGCGGCCTGTGCACCACCAAGTGCGCGTTTGACGCCATCCATCTGGATCGCGACCGCCCCGAGTGCTCCACGATGGTCAAATACGAGCAAAAGCTCCCCAGCCTCGGCAAGTACGCTTTGAAGCGTGCGATCAAAATCAAATTTGGGAAGAAATAAAAAACGCAACAAACAAGAGAACGGCGTAGAGAACGGTTGGACAGCGAGCGAGTCCCAGGCGTGGCGAGGTGCCTTGAAAGAGGAGGGCATAGGGCTTTTGCCCGTGCCCGACGATTGAAAGGCAGATCGTCCGTCTGGGGCTCGCGCAGCGTCAAGTCGACCGCCGTTCGTTAGAACGGCGGAAGAAAAAGTGCATGAATTAGGAATCGTCTATCACATCATTCGCGATGTCGAGAATGTGGCGCGCGCCAATGGCGTGAGTCGCGTTTCGAGCGTGACGCTGCTCCTGGGCGAGGTCTCGGGCGTCGTTCCCGATCTGCTGCTTGATGCTTGGCGCTGGGCGGCAGATAAAAAGCCTATCACGCAGGGCGCGGAGCTTATTGTGGAGCCTGTCGAGGCCGTGACGCATTGCGAGGCGTGCGGCTGCGACTACGCGACGGTCGAGCACGGCAAGACCTGCCCCCATTGCGGTAGCGGCGAGACCTATCTGCTGCAGGGCCAGGAGGTCATGATCAAGCAGATCGAGACCCCCGACGAGGACCCGACAGACGCTGCCCCCGACGGCCTATCCGATGCCCCCGATGCCGTCGACGCCGCCAACCCCCTCCACATCGCCTAGCTTAGTCGTTGGGGACGTTCTTAAACGACTAGTCATTAAAGAACGTCCCTAACGACTACTTTGCTAGATCATATTTCTTACCATTAGTCAAGCACCATCTGTTTAAACGAAATAGCCTCAACGCGAGCACATTTGTGTCTGTTTAAAACCGGCAATAATGAACAGCGTGCTCAATTCGGTCATGTAAATAGATCAGCTATCAATCCTCAGCAGCAAATCAGCCAAAATACTGGAATGTAATCAGCTTGTAACAAAACAAGACGTTTAAACAAATAATGCTACCTTTTGCAGTTTTTCAAACAATTCTGCTGTATTTGCAGCTATACTCCATAACTGTCGTGTAGGAATTACGTAGACAAAAAGGAGGTTATGTGATGGTAAGTATTGTTCTTGCTAGCCATGGTGACTTGGCGGCTGGAATCAAGCAGACGGGCTCGATGGTCTTTGGCGATCAGCCGTCTGTTGCCGTGGTCTCGCTCGAGCCGAGCATGGGCCCCGACGACTTCCGTGCCAAGGTCGAGGAGGCAATCGCTTCCTTCGAGGACCAGGAGCAGGTGCTCTTCCTCGTTGATCTGTGGGGCGGCACGCCGTTCAATCAGATCAGCGGGCTCATCGAGGGCCACGATTCCTGGGCTATCGTCACCGGTGTCAACCTGCCTATGCTCATCGAGGCATATTCGCAGCGCTTTGACGCAAAGAACACTGCACATGCGATCGCAAAACATCTCGTGACTGAGGCTAAGGCCGGCGTGCGCGTCAAGCCCGAGTCTCTGGAGCCCGAGGAGAAGAAGCCGGCTGCGGCCGCCGCTGCTCCTGCGGGTGCCATTCCTCCGGGAACGGTGATCGGCGACGGGCACATCAAGATCGCCCACGTCCGTATCGACACGCGCCTGCTGCATGGTCAGGTGGCCACCACGTGGACCAAGCAGATCAACCCCAACCGCATCATCGTGGTCTCCGACGGCGTTGCTCACGACGAGCTCCGCAAGACCATGATCGAGCAGGCTGCCCCTCCGGGAGTCCACGCCAACGTCGTGCCTATCAAGAAGATGGCCGAGGTCGTCAAGGACACGCGCTTTGGCGACACCAAGGCGATGCTGCTGTTCGAGAACCCGCAGGATCTGCTCAGGGCCATCGAGGCCGGCGTCGACATCAAGGAAGCCAACATCGGTTCCATGGCCCACTCCAAGGGCAAGGTCGTCGTCACTAACGCCGTCGCCATGGGCGATGACGATGTCAAGACCATCGAGGCTCTCAAGGCCAAGGGCGTCAAGTTCGAGGTCCGCAAGGTTCCTTCGGATTCCTCCGAGGATCTCGACGCCATGTTGAAGAAAGCTAAGGCCGAACTGGCCGCTCAAGCATAGTAAAGGAGGGTCCGATACATGTCTGCAATCACTATTCTGCTTGTTGCGATTGTCGCGTTGCTTGCCGGTATGGAAGGCATTCTGGATGAGTTCCAGTTCCATCAGCCGCTCGTGGCATGCACGCTTATCGGTCTCGTAACCGGTCACCTTCAGGAGGGCATCCTCCTGGGCGGTTCGCTCCAGATGATGGCCCTTGGCTGGGCTAACGTCGGCGCCGCCGTCGCGCCTGACGCCGCTCTGGCCTCGGTCGCTTCTTCGATCATCATGGTGCTCGCCCTCAACGGTGGCGCCACCGATTCGGCCAAGGCCGTTACCGCCGCCATCGCCGTCGCCGTCCCGCTGTCGGTCGCTGGTCTGTTCCTGACCATGATCTGCCGTACCCTGGCTACCGCTATGGTTCACGCCATGGACGCCTGCGCCGAGAAGGGCGACTTCGCCGGCATCGAGCGTTGGCAGTACGCCGGCATCCTCATGCAGGGTGTTCGTATCGCCATCCCGGCAGTACTTCTGTGCATCATCCCGGCCGAGGCCGTTACCAACGCGCTTAACGCTATGCCCGATTGGCTGTCCGGCGGCATGGCTGTCGGCGGCGGCATGGTCGCTTCCGTCGGTTACGCCATGGTCATCAACATGATGGCCACCAAGGAGACCTGGCCGTTCTTCATCCTCGGCTTTGTCCTTGCTGCCATCCCTCAGCTCACGCTGATCGCCCTTGGCCTCATCGGCATCTCCCTTGCCCTCATCTACCTTGGCCTTAAGGATCTGGCCAAGCAGGGTGGCGGCATGGGCGGTGGCTCCGGTGACCCGCTCGGCGACATTCTGAACGATTACGAGTAGGAGGGGAGTGATACATATGGCAGAGAACAAGATTCAGCTTACCAAGGCTGACCGTAAGAAGGTTTGCTTCCGTCATCAGTTCCTTCAGGGCTCGTGGAACTACGAGCGTATGCAGAACGGCGGCTGGTGCTTCGCAATGATCCCTGCGATCAAGAAGCTCTACACCAGCAAGGATGACCAGATTGCCGCTCTTAAGCGCCACCTGGAGTTCTATAACACCCACCCCTATGTTTCCGCCCCCGTCATTGGCGTTACCCTCGCCCTCGAGGAGGAGCGCGCCAACGGTGCTCCGATTGACGACGTCGCCATTCAGGGCGTCAAGGTCGGTATGATGGGCCCGCTCGCCGGCGTCGGCGACCCCGCCTTCTGGTTCACCCTTCGCCCGATTCTGGGTGCACTGGGCGCTTCCCTGGCCCTGTCCGGCAGCATCGCCGGTCCGCTGCTGTTCTTCTTCGCGTGGAACATCATCCGTTACGCCTTCCTGTGGTACACGCAGGAGTTTGGCTACAAGGTCGGCTCCTCCATCGCCAAGGACCTCTCCGGCGGTCTGATGGGCAAGGTCACCGAGGGTGCTTCCATCCTGGGTATGTTCATCATCGGCGCCCTGGTCGAGCGCTGGGTGTCCATCTCCTTCACCCCGGTCGTCTCCAAGGTCACGCAGTCCGCTGGCGCCTATATCGACTGGGCCAACCTGCCCGCCGGTTCTGAGGGCATCAAGCAGGCATTGACGATGTACAGCTCTGTCGGTGCCAACGCACTCGACCCGGTGAAGGTCACCACGCTTCAGGCCAACCTCGATCAGCTCATCCCCGGCCTTGCCGCCGTGTGCCTGACCCTTCTGGTCTGCAAGCTCCTCAAGAAGAAGGTCAGCCCGATCGTCATCATCCTGGCTCTCTTCGCCGTCGGCATCATCGGTCGCGTCTGCGGCTTCATGTAAGCACGCTTCGGCTTAAGACCGAGAGTTGCTAGGCAAGGGCTTTTGAGCCATTGAAACGGACCGCACCCGGTGGGTACACTGGATGCGGTCCGATTGTTTTATTTGGAGGGCGAGGCGCGTATGGCGCAATCTCAGAACAGCACGGTCGATCTGGCAACGCCGGCAACCTGCCTGATGGGGCTTACCAGTCACGGTAACGTGATGGTGGGCAATAAGGCGTTTGAGTACTATAACGAGCGTAATCCCGAGGATTATATCCAAATCCCGTGGGACGAGGTCGACTATATTGCCGCCGAGGTTTTGCGCGGCACCAAGAAGATTACGCGTTTTGCTATCTTCACCAAGGACAACGGCCACTTTACGTTTTCGACGCGCGACGATAAAGAGACGCTTCGCGCGGTCCGTAAGTACGTCGACGAGGATAAGCTCGTGCGTTCGCCCGACTTTATCGATGTGACGGCCAAGGGCGCCAAGAGCATCCCCTCCGTTATCAAAAACCTTTTCCACAAAGGCAAGTAGTCATTAAAGAGCGCCCCCTCAAAGTGGGGCGCAGTCTCCCATGTGGCTCGATCGGGAAAGTGCATCCCAGTTCGAGCGTCGATTCCGGGATGTAGTTTCCGGAACGGGGTCGTTTGGGAAACCGTGTCCCGTTTCGAGCCGAAATTCTGGGTCACAGTTTCCCAGCGAAGTCTCATGGGGAAAGTCTGACCCAGAATTTGCCTGGATAGTGGGACGCACTTTCCGGAGGGCTGTTCCACCGCAACTTCGAAGAGTGGCTATACGTTGCATTACAGCGGCGTAAATCTGCTACACTAGTACAGCATGCCTCCGTAGCTCAGGGGATAGAGCACCGCTCTCCTAAAGCGGGTGTCGACGGTTCGAATCCGCCCGGGGGCACCAGAGATTTGTCGAGCCCGGTACACCGCCACGGTACCGGGCTCTTCTGGTTCATGTCATGTCAAAAACGAAGCGCCCGCTTGCTGGGGGAGCAAGCGGGCGCCTGTGAGCGAATATGTTTGCGGCGGGAGCCGTAATGGGCGGTGGGGCGGCGACTAGTTGGTCGTACCAGAATCGTCGCCCGTGCTCGTGCCCGAGCCAGAGCCCGAACCCGAGCCAGAAATCGAAACCGTCAGCGTAATCGTGTTGTCGGTGGACTGCTTGCCGGTGGGGGAGACGCCCGTAACGGTGGCGTTTTCGTTGCCGCTCACGGGGTTGCCGTTCTGGTCGCAGAACGCGATGTTGTAGAACCCGGCGTTGTTGAGCGCGGTGACGGCGGCGGAGATGCTCTTGCCGTACAGGTTACCCGGAACGCTGGCCTTGCCGGACTTCTTGGCAATGACGACGGTAATCGTGGCGCCGGGCTTCTGCTTGCCGCTGGGGTTCCAGCTGATCACGGTTCCCTCGGTAACTGAGTCGTTCTCCTGGTAGCTCACGTCGACGCCAAAGCCTGCCATATCGAGGGCGTTGCGCGCCTGGGCCTCGGTCATGTCGGTCAGGTCGGGGACGGACGTGGTATCCGGGCCGCTGGAGACCTTGTACGAGATGGTCGTACCCTTCTCGACTTCCTTACCGACGTCGGTGCCCTGCTCAAAGACCTGGCCTTCGTCGGCCTCGTTGGCCTCCTCGGAGGCGTTGCCCTTCAGGCCAACGCTTGCCAGCGCGGCTTCTGCCTGGTCCTTGGTCAGGCCGACAAGCCGGGGAACCTCAACCTTCTCGGAGGGCTTGGGGCCCTTGGAGATTACCAGGTTCACCTTAGTGCCCTTGGCCTTCTTGGTGTTGCCGTTGGGCGTCTGCTCGGCGACCTTGCCCTCGTCGACATCGTCGTTGTAGCTTTGGTCGATGGTGCCGACCTCGAGGCCGGCTTCCTTGATCAGTTCGACGGCAGTCTGCTGGTCCTTGCCCAGTACATCGGGAACGGTGACCTGCTCGCCGCCAAAGAGTCCTGTGGCAAAGGCCACCACGATGCCGATGACGGCAACGGCTGCCACCACGGCGGCGATGATCTTGTTCTTGTTGGATTTGGGCTTTTCGACCTCGTAGGAGCCGGTGGAACCCGAAACCGAGCTACGGGCGGTATTCTGGCCGCTCACGCCCGAGACGGGACGCACCATGGCGCGCGTCTGATCGGAAAGCTCGCGAGTCTTGGTGGCGCCAAGCTCGCCGGGGGCACCGATGATGCGCGTGGGCTCCGAGATGTTGACGGCACGACCGGACAGGTAGCTGTTGAGCACCTGACGCAGCTCGTCAGCGGTCTGGAAGCGGTTTGCCGGGTCCTTCTCCATGCACTTGAGGATGATGCGCTCAAGGTCGGCGTCGACACCGGAGTTGATCTGGCTCGGCGGAATAGGCAGCTCGTTGACCTGCTTGAGTGCGACCGAGATGGCGTCATCACCGTCAAAGGGCACGCGGCCGGTGGCGCACTCGTACATCACGACGCCCAGCGAGTAGATATCCGAGGTGGGGCCGAGGTCCTGACCACGGGTCTGCTCGGGACTGACGTAGTGGGCGGTTCCCAGCACGTTGTTGTCTTGCGTGAGGTGGCTGTTCTTGGCGCGCGCGATGCCAAAGTCCATCACCTTGATGTTGCCGTCGGGCAGCACCATGATGTTCTGCGGCTTGATGTCGCGGTGGATGATCTCGTGCTTGTGGGCGACCGAAAGCGCGGAGCTGATCTGCGAGCCGATCTGGGCGACCTTCTTGGGGTCGAGGGCGCCGTGGCTCTTGATGCCGCTCTTAAGGTCGGTGCCGCGCAGGTACTCCATGACGATGTAATATGTGTCGCCGTCCTTGCCCCAATCGTAGACGCCCACGATATAGGGGGAGGAGAGACCGGCTGCTGCCTGGGCCTCCTGCTTAAAGCGGGCGGCGAAGGTTGCGTCGCCAGCATACTGCGGCAGCATGATCTTGACGGCAACCGTGCGGTCGAGGACCTGGTCCTGTGCACGGTAGACGGTCGCCATGCCGCCTGTCCCCACCTTATCCTTGAGGAGGTATCTTCCCCCGAGGACCCTCTGTTCCATTCCTGCTCCTAACATAACTATTCGCTCAACGATGTGTGTAGTACCTACGATGTGGCCGCTGGGGCCGTGTGGCGCGTTGCCGCTAACTCTTCGGCCGCGGCGCGCCTCGGGTGTCCGATTCAATCATGGGCATCACGCTCCCTGTGCGGCGAGCGCCGCGGTCAGGACGATGCCGGCAATCTTGGCCGCCTTGACGTCGTGTTTGTCGTAATCCTCCAAGGCCACCGAGATGGCGACCGTGGGTGAATCGTAAGGTGCAAAGCCAACGAACGTCGAGTTGACGTTGGTGCCGCCGGTCTCGGGCGAGCCGGTCTTGCCGGCGACCTTGACGCCGGGGACCTGGGCATCGGTGCCGGTACCGGACTGGACGACGGCGAGCATGGCCTGCTTGACCTGGTCGGCCGTGGCGGAGCTGACGGCCTGACCCAGCGAGCGGGACTGCGTGGTCTTGACCACAGTTCCGTCCGGGGCGAGTACCTGGGCTACAAAGTACGGGTCCATGACCACGCCACTGTTAGCGATGGCGGCGGCAATCACGGCGCTTTGCATGACGGTGGTCTGCGGGCCGGGCGTGTGGTCCATGCCGACAGGCTGGCCGGCGCCGGCCCAAGCGGTCTCCCACTCGGTCATGAGCGACGGGTCTGCCATGATGGAGGCCGCGGAGGTCAGGTCCTGGCCGAGCTTTTGGCCGTAGCCAAAGGCGTTGGCAAACTGCACGAGCGTGTTTGCGCCAACTTCGTTTGCCACCTGGCCAAAGACGACGTTGGAGGACACGGCAAAGGCCTGCTGCAGGCTGATGGTGCCGTAGCTCTCGTTGGCATAGTTGGTGACCGGTGCGTTGCCGATGTCCATGGAGCCTGGCGCCTGGTAGGTGCTGGTAAGGCTGGCGGTGCCGGTCTCGAGTGCCGCGGAAAGCGTAACGACCTTAAACGTGGAGCCCGGCGTGTACAGCGCGTCCATGGCGCGATTGTACATAGAGCCGTCCTCGCCGCCGCCAGCCTGCAGTAGGGCGTCGATGTTGGTGTTGTCGTAGGTGGGCGAGCTGGCACATGCGAGCACCGCGCCGGTACGCGGGTCGATGACCACTACAGCGCCCTTAAAGCCCTTGAGTGCCTGCTCGGCCGCCGTCTGGATGCGCGAGTCGATGGTGAGCTTGGCGGTGTTGCCCGGCTGGGTCTGGCCCGCGAGCGACGCGATGGCGTTGTTCCAGCTGGAGTAGTCCTTAGAACCGGTGAGCGTGTCGTTCATGACGCTCTCGATGGCGGTGGTGCCATACTGCTGGCTCACGTAGCCAACCACGTGCGCTGCCAGGTTACCGTTGGGGTAGGAGCGTACGTAGGTGCCGTCCTCCTGCTGCAGCGACTCGGCCAGCGTCACGCCGTCGGACGTGATGATGGAACCGCGCTGGATGTACTTGGAGCGGGCGATGGTGTGGTTGTTGGTCGGCATGTCCTGATAGTCCTTGGCCTTGATGACCTGGACATAGGTGAGGTTGCCGATAAGGATGGCGAATAGCGCCGTAAAGGCGAGCACCGCACGGGTTAGACGGTTGGCGAGCGCAACGCGGCCGAGCACACCGGATTCAGGCGTGTCGAGCAGGCGACGGCGCATGCGCGAGCCGACGGAATGGCTGCCGCTGCCGTAGGAAGACGAGGTGGCAAAGCGCGTGCCCGTCGGGGCGGCGGCAGATGCGACCTGATCATCGGTGATGGCGGCCATAGTGCCGGTGCCGGTAAGCTCGGCCTCGCGTCCGGTCGCTTCGTCACCGGCGCGCAGCAGGAGCGCGACGATGATAAAGCTCGCCAGCAGCGAGGAGCCGCCCTGGCTCATAAAGGGCAGGGTGACGCCGGTCAGCGGGATCAGGCGGGTTACGCCGCCAACGATCAAGAAGGCCTGGAAGCTGATGGCGGCCGTAAGGCCCGTGGCACTAAAGGCTGCGAGGTCGGATTTAGCGCGGGCGGCCGTGGTGAGGCCACGCACGGCAAAGAGCATAAACAGGATGAGCACGGCGCCGCCGCCCAAAAGGCCCATCTCCTCGCCGATAGCCGAGAAGATAAAGTCGGACTCGACGACGGGGATGTTGTTGGCCATGCCGTTGCCGATGCCAACACCGACCAGGCCGCCATCGGCAAGCGAGAAGAGCGACTGGACGATCTGGTAGCCCTGGCCCTGGGCGTCCTTAAACGGATCGACCCAAACCTGGAAACGCACCTGAACGTGAGACAGGAACTTGTAGGCGCCCACAGCTCCAACGGCTAAGAGCGCAAGGCCGATAACGACATACGAAAAGCGCCCCGTGGCAACGTAGAGCATCAGCAAGAAGATGGTGTAGAACAGCACGGCCGAACCCAGGTCGCGTTCGAAGACGACGACGAGCAGGCACACACCCCACACGGCAAACAGCGGCAGCAGCAGTCGCAGGCGAGGGATCTTAAAGCCCAGGATCTTGCGGTTGGAGATGGAGAGCAGCTCGCGGTTCTCGGCCAGGTACCCGGCCAGGAACAGCACGATAAAGACCTTGGCGAACTCGCCAGGCTGGATGGTAAAGCCCGCGATGCGAATCCACAGCTTGGAGCCCGAGATCGTGGTGCCGATAAAGATGGGCAGCATCAGCAGGATGATGCCGATGATGCCAAAGGTGTACTTGTAGCGCATGACCACGTCGAGGTTTTTGACCAGTGCGAGCGTTCCCACCATCAGGGCCACCGAGACAAACAGGATGATGAGCTGTGAGATGGCGAGAGCGGGGGCGAGGCGTGTCACGAACGTGATGCCGATGCCCGAAAGTATAAATACGATGGGTAGGATGGCGGGGTCGGCGCCGGGCGCCAAGATGCGCACGGCGATATGTGCCGCGGCGAAGGCGGCAAAGAGGCCGATCGGCACGGCGAGCGTCTCAAAGGAGATGGCGGCGCCCGCGGTGAGCACGTACATCGCATACAGCAGGATGACGGGGAACGCCGAGGCGATGAGCAAGAGCAGTTCGGTGTTGCGGCGACTCATAAGCGGCACTCCCTTTCTAATTCTTATCGGAGGCTTCGGCCTCGGCGGACTGTTCGGCGGTTTTCTCGGAATCTGATTCGGAGGTCGATCTCTGGTCGGTGTTGTCGCGAATCGTTTGCGCGTCGATCACCTGGCGGGTCTGCTCCTCGTCGATCTGGTGGCGGTACTTGGATATCGTGTCCTGCGCATCGTCGACACTTGTTTGCGGAATACCCGCCTTGAGGCGGTTTTGCGTGTCTTCGGGCAGGTCGGACAGCTTGATACTGGTTTCGCTTTCGAGCCAGTGAAGCTTGAGTCCGAGCGGCTTGCCGGGAAGGCCGCGCCAGACGGCGACATTGCCCTGGTAGGTACCCAGGTAGTACGAGCCGGTGACACCCGTGTAGGCCCAGATGGCAGCCGCCAGCACCAAGACGAGACCTAAGACGACGCCGATGGTGACGTTGCGGCGACGCACGCGTTGCGCCTCGCGCATAACGCCATCGTCAACCAGGTCAACGACTACTACGGTCACGTTGTCGTGGCCGCCGGCGGCAAGCGCCGCGTCCACTAGGTTGTCAACGCAGATTTGCGCGGTTGAGGACTGCGTGGCGATGTTCTCGATATCGCTATCGGGAATCATGCTCGAAAGGCCGTCAGAGCACAGTATCAGGCGGTCGCCTTCCTCGATATGCAGAGTGAAGTGGTCGGCATACATGGCGGGGTCTGAGCCCAGCGCACGGGTGATGACCGAACGGTTGGGGTGGACGCGAGCCTCGTCTGCCGTGATCTCGCCGGCGTCCACGAGCTCCTCCACGTAGGAGTGGTCGCGGGTCACGCGGATGAGCGTGCCCTCGTGGAGCAGGTAGGCGCGCGAATCGCCCACGTGGGCGATGGCGAGCATGTCGTTTTCGATATAGGCGCAGGTTGCCGTGCAGCCCATGCCGGGCTTGCCGAGCCCATTGAGCGCAGCCTCGATGACCGCGGCGTTAGCTGCCTCGACGGCTGCCGCCAGGCGTGCTGCGTCGGCGGACTGCGGGGCCGTCTTGGCAATAGTCTCGACGGCGATGGAAGAGGCTACCTCGCCGGCGGCGTGACCGCCCATGCCGTCGCATACGCAAAAGAGCGGCGACTGCACCAGGTAGGAATCCTCATTGTGCGGGCGCACACAGCCAACGTCGGAGCGGGCACCCCACATGAGTTGCGTGGTGGTGCCGGCATCATAGGTCGAGTCGGTCTCGATGCGCTCCTCGGTCAGGGGCTCAAAGCTCATGGTCGAGCCGGGGTCTTTGAGCTTGGCTTCAACGGCGGCTACGTCGATCTCGGCTGTGTCACCGGGAGAGACGGTGTCGGTCTCGGCGTTTGATTCGGAATCGCCGGTGTCCGGGGAGTCGGGCTCCTCGGACACGCGGGCGGTCGACTCGTCGTCTTGCGGGCTGACGTCTATAGGCTCGGGCGCCGGCGTAGACACGGGCGCAACCTCGGATGCCGGGGCTATGGGAAACGCCGGCGCGGCGGGCTCGGGTGCCGCAAACACCGCAGCGCTCTCGTTGATTGCCGCGGCGACAGGCTCTGCAAAGTGAGCTGGCGCCGGGGTTGCTTCGGGCGCTGTGGGCTGTTCCGCGGCATGTGCGCCGATGGGCGCCGCTACGGTATCCTCTTCGTCCTCGTTATCGGCGAGATCCGAAATATCATGCGTTACATGCGAAAGAGGCAGGGAGAACACGGTGTCCTCGGGTTCCACGGGTGCGGAGCCCGCCGGAGCGGCGTGGGCCGGCGCAGCTGTGGCGGCAGCCGGTGCCTCGGTCATAGTCGCGGACTTGTTCTCCTCGTCGATCATCGACGGTTCACCTTCATGACCACGTCGCCAATCTGGACTTCGTCGCCCTCGCGCAGCGTTGCGGGCTCCACAAGCTGGCGGCCGTTGACGAGCGTGCCGTTAAGCGAGTTGAGGTCTTCGATGATGAGCGCCGGGCCCTGCAGCGAAAAGCGCGCATGCGAGGCCGAGACGAACGGTTCGTTGATGCAGATGTCCGACGAAGGCGAACGGCCGACGATGACGGGACCGAGCATATCCACGTGGATGCCGCGGATGCCGCGCGGGCCCTTGTCCACATCGATCGTCCAGATGGCCGAGTCGCGGCGCTGGCCGCGGACGAGCCCCACGCCGGTCTTCATGACGGCAAACAGGAAGATATAGAGCAGGACGACCAGGACGATGCGGCCTGCAAACAGGACGATATCGATGTTCATAAGCGACTATCCCCTAAATTCGAACGTGCTCAGGCCAAACGTCAGCAGGTCGCCGTTGCGCAGCGGGCAGCGCGTGATGCGGCGGTTGTTGACGAGCGTGCCGTTAGTGGAGTTGAGGTCCTCGATCGACCAGTCCGAGCCGGTAAAGGTGAGCTGGGCATGACGGCGCGACACGTTGGGGTCGCGCAGGGCGATGTCGGAAACCGAGCGCTCGCGACCGATGGTCACCTGTGCGGAGGTGATGGCGTGGCTCTCGCCGCTCACGACGTCGACGAGTTGGGCGAGCGGACGCTGCGGGGCGCGAGAGCTTGCCATGTTGGAGGCGATGCTGGCTGCGGCGCCAAGGCCAACGGCGGCGCCGGTCGCGGCGGCTCCGCCCATGCCGGCAAGCGCGTCGCGTGAGACGGTTTGGGGCACGGGGATGGGTGCGGCAGCGGGATCGGGCGCATTGGGCGCAAAGGGGTCGGCCACGGAAAGCGGGTCGGGAGTGGCGGCACGGGGTGTCGGCTGCTGCTGCGGCATGGCAGCGGGGCGCTGCTGCGGGGCGGCAAACTGCTGCTGGCCGGCGCGCGGGGCGCTGGCGGCACGGCTCGCGGCCGAGTTGTTCTGGCCCAGGCCGTTTTGGTAGGCGCGCTCTTCCTCGTACAGGCGACCGAGCGTGGGGGCATCGACGTTCTCGGCAAAGACCGAGAACTTGCCGCCGCGCAGCTGCGGGTCGATCATAAAGCGAACGAGGGGCTCGCCGACAAAGACGTAGCGGCGCTTTTCGGCCTGCGCTTTCACAAACTCGCGGACCTCGCGCGAAAGCTCGGGATAGAACGGGGCGAGCATGGGATCGTCGTCGGCGGCAATCAGGATGGTATAGAGCGCCGGCGCGGTGTTGACGCCGTTGATCACCAGAGTCTGATCCTCCATGTCGCGAGCGGCCTGCTTGGCAAGCTTCTTAAAGGAGAACGGGGCACGGGTGGCACCGAAGATGCCGGCCACGTGGTCCTCGAAGATGTTCAGGAAGTTCACGAAAGATCACTCTCCGTATAGGTTCTTTGGTATCCGAGCAAATAAAGGCATATCCCAACGATTATAGAGGATAGGATTCCCACAACCGCCGCCTTGGCGACGACCGGGCCCGCAAGGCTGGCAATTTCCATATGGTGTGCAAGACAAAACGATACGGCCGAGCCGATGCCGGCGACGGCAATTGCGACGATGGCGGCAAGGCTCGATCCCTGCTCGGCGCGCTTGGCATGAGCATTGAGCAGCAGCGATGTTGCCGCGGCTGCTGCTGCAACCAGCACGATTGCAGCGAGAAGGAGCGCGTCTCCCAGCGCTGCGGCGACGTTGCTAAGTCCCAGTACGCCTCCCGCAGAGAGGGCCGCTGCAGCAAGGCGGGCAAAGAGTGCGCCCATGCCCGTAGCCGCCGCGGCGCTTGCCGGGCCGAGCCAAAACGCCGCGATGCTCGCAGCTGCCCCGGATGCCAACAGTGCGTCGCCGGTTAGGCAACCCAGCGCAAGCGCGCAGGTGAGCGCCGCGCTCGCGGCCGCCTCGGTTCGTCCCCAGGCAATCCACCAACCGGACATGGCAGCGGCAAAAACGACCGCGACCGGCAGCATCGACAGGATGCCCTGCGCCTGCATGGTGGCGTTGGCCATGAGCACCAAAAAGCCCACGGTCGAGATGGCCGAGCCGATCTGCGGGGCCAGGCCGGCTGCCGCACCGATCGCGATGGCCGCAACGACCAGCCCGGGAAGCGCCGCGACGCCCGCTGTCTGCATAAGCAAAAAGCTGAAGGCTCCGCATGAGAGCGCCGAGATGCCGCGCATGGTGTAATTACGTGCGCGGCCCCAGCGCGTGCCCGCCCAGCCAAGTGCGGGGTCGACCTCGACGGTGTCATCCTCGTAGCTCGACGGCTCGATATCATCTGCCGCGCACTCGTCATCTGAAAGCTCGCTTACCATCTGTTCCAAGCTGCGACGGCCTTCGCGTACGCTCCCCAAGCCGGCGAGGAGTCGGTCGCAGAATGCCTCGATGCTATCGGGGCGGTCTTGCGGCATGGGGGAGAGGGCGCTCATGAGCGCCGCCTCGGCCCCTGGGGGAAAGTGCGGGATCAGCTCGCTGGGATAGGTGGCGCCGCCGATGATGCGGTCGAGCGAGTCGGCAGGCGTGGCCGCCATAAAGGGGGCACTGCCGCACAGGCCCTCGTAGATCACACAGGCGAGGGCAAAGACATCGGCGCGCTCGTCGACCGTGCCGGTCTCGATATCGAGCTGCTCGGGCGGCATGTAGCCGATGGTGCCGCCGCGTGAGCCGCCAAAGCCACCGGCGGACGACAGCCGCGCCATGCCAAAGTCGGTGAGCTTTACATTGCCCGAGTGGTCGATGAGCACGTTGGCGGGCTTAATGTCCAGGTGGAGTACGCCATTACTGTGGGCGAAGGTGAGCGCCTGGCCCAGGGCATCGGCAATGGCCGCGGCCTCGTCAAAGGTAAGTGAGTGGCCGTCCGCGCGGTGCAAAAACTCGGCCAGCGACATGCCATCGACATATTCCATAACCAGGTAGGCATAGGCTGTGTCGTGCGTAAAGTCGATGACCTGCACGATGTTGGGATGTTGAAGCATGGCGGCAGTGTGCGCCTCGCGCAGGACATCCATGATGTCGCTAGCGGGCATGCCGGCACCGTTGATAAGGGGGATGCGTTTAATGGCGACGCGGCGGCGCAGGTGCGTGTCGCGGCAGATCTCGATGGAGCCAAAACCGCCGGTCGCAAGTGTCTCGAGCGGCTGGTACCGCTTGAGCAGCTCGCGAGAGCTGGTGCCCTCCAAAGGAACGTCCGGCGAGAACCGGGCGGTATGTTGCGAGAAAAGCGGCATGGCCAACCCTCGTGCGTTTAAAGTTCGTTTGCGAGCGGCGGGCGCGGGGCCGAGCCGTTCGCGGTGGCATAGATGCTGCTAGTGTAGCACGCTCGGGCAGATGGCGAGGATAGCGGGATGCGAGGTGGCCCGATCGATTCGGCCCGTTTCGGCTCGTTTGGAAAGCGCATCTCAGTTTTCAGCCAAATTATGGGATGCGCTTTCCAAATGGGGTGGGCTGCGGAAACTGCATCCCAGAATATTGCCCTGGAACGGGATGCGCTTTCCGAACCGGCGTCCAAAAGGAAACCGCATCCCGCTTTGATGTGGGGACTGCGAACAAAAGCCGGACCGTGATCTGGCGCGGATTGGAGTTCGCCTGAATCATTGATGCTGGCTGGTGTGAGAACAGAGATAAACGAGCGGCTCGAGCGATATAATGACACGCTATGGAGGCCGTATGCTCTTTTCCCGCCGTTCTGCTACATTTGCCTGCGCCATTGCGCTTGTCGTAATGGCGGTCACCCCTTATCACCGGTTTTCATCTTCAATCGGCCTAGCGTCAGGTGCAATGACCTGGCTCGTTATCCTGGGCGCATGCCTCGCGGCGTTTGTTCATGGTGCTGCGCTATGCAAGGGGGGAATGAGAAGGCCGAGGCATCTCGGTGCCATCGGTGTTTTCCTTGGTGTTATTGCAACGGTTCCCGAATGGGCCGACCTGGCTTTCTATGCTCGCGGAGACTCTATTCCAATCGTGTTTGCACCGATTTGGTTGTTACATGGCGTTTCGTGTGTCTCGTGCTTTGTTGGGTCGCTGCTTCTCTCATATGTTATTTGGGGCACGGCGGACTCTCCTTTGACGCAGAGGTCGACACGGACTGACGAAAGGGAAACTCGTCACCCGCAGGACGCGATTTTTACAGAAACAATAGCCGTCATGTCTTGCCTGCTGTTTTGCTGTCGAGTTTCATGGAGAGTCGTTCCCGAGCCATGGGGGATGCCCCCTGTAACGGCCGCGTCAATTGGCCTTGCGCTTTTAATTCCGTTGGTCTATCTCGCATTGACTGTGGCCCCGCCGTTTTGCCGCCCTCGTGCCTTTGGCCATGGGCGGCGCGACGTGTTTGCCTGTTCTGTGCTCGTAGCAGTTCCTATTGGTCTTATTCCGGCTGTTGAGGCGGCATACTTCGCAAGCGATGCCGTGGTCATTGCATTGCTGGCGATGGGGTCCGTTATCGCTGCTGCCTTCGTATGCATGTTGCTAAGGGGGAAACGGGACAACAATTCGGATATCGCCTGTGCGTCCGACACATTCGATGCGGGGGTGTTTTCCCCTGCCCTGTCGCCTAGAGAAGAGCAGTTTGTTCGACTGCTGCTCAAAGGGAAAACGCCGGCGGAAATTGCCAAGGAGACGGATACGAAGCCATCGACGGTGAGAACAACGCTTCACCGAGCATACGGGAAGGCGTCGGTTGCGGGCTCACGCGAGCTCGTGGCGCTGTTTGCGGGTGAGGGCGATACTGTAGGGCATGAGCTACCGCAGCGGCATGCTGACGATATAGTGGCATCAGCTCGAACGCGCCGGCTGTTTCGATGCCTGCTCACATTATTCTTTATCCTCCTTGCGGCGGGGCCCTTGGTAATGGCGGATAGCGATTGGGGGTCCGGTGTTTCGCGGGCTGTCGCCTTTTCCCTCTTAAGCTACGCATTGGGTCTCGGACTGCTTCTGTCGCTACGCTACGCGGGTGGAAAAGCGAATCGTGGCGCTGCGCTGGATAGAGCGGGTGAAGCGATTTGGCTCGGAAGCCCGTGCGTATGGGCGGTGCTATCTGCTGTGGAATGGTCTTTTATCTATATCGCGGCATTGATGTGCATACGCGTTCCGTTGATGGCTGTGCCGGTCCTGTTTTGCGGCGTGGCGTCTACGGCTTCGCTCGCTGTTGGGCTGCGTCCGTTTAAGGTGCATGCCCATGCTCGGGCTATCGTGCCGTTGGTGTCAATGGGCATGGTTGCCTTAATCTATGCGGTCGCTAGGGGGCGAATCCATGGACTTGCGGTGCTGACGGGGGTGCTGCTCACATATATAGTGATGCGAAGCTGTCCGCAGCGCAAAATGCTTGGGATATGGATGCTTTGCTTTGGGGCGGCGGCTCCTGTTTGGGCTGTCTTGCTCAATATGGTGCAGGATCTGACGGTTTTCGAGCCGTTGTTCCTCGCGTCGTTGTTGGGGCAAAGTTCGGCTGTCAATGTCGTCGTGGCAACGGTGATTGTTTGCTGGTCTGTGCCCATGTTCGTTACGCACATCGCGCTCGCCCGCTCGGTTGAGGACGAGAAGGCCGTCTTGGAGTACCGGGCGAACGGGTCCACCGAAACGGCCCGCGTGCGCCAGCTGGCCCTGCTTACGTCGCGCTCCCTTTCTGATGTTCAGTCGCAAATTTTGCTGATGACGGCAGAGGGGGCAACGACAAAGGCCATTGCGGAGGATGTCGGTTACGCTGCATCTACGGTGCAAGCGCTGCGGTCTGCATCTTACCGCCAGTTGAAGATCAAGAATAAGGCGGAGCTAATTTTATTGTTATCGCAGGTAAATAACGTGTAAACGCCTGAGCAATCAACTCAATAGCGGGTGTTTACAGACATCTTTCTCTATTCATGCGAAGGTTGCCGTGCGTCGACGCATTGTTAACCGCTTTTGATTGGAGAAGGCCATGATTAAGCCAAGGAGCGCTATTGCTCGAATCGGAGTCGGCTTGGTGATTGCAGCTGGTCTGTCCCTAGGGGTTCCCGCTGCATCGTTTGCACAAGAGGAGTTTGACACCTCTCAGGTTTCCAGCATTACTCAAAACGCCGATACGGGAATTACGACCTGTACGAACAATGCCGATAAGGCATTTAGTTTTCAATGTGCCGGGACGAGTGCAACTGGCTACCGTCAAAAGGATGATTCCTCATCGCTCTATCTGGATATCCAGGGCCATACGGGAAATCCGCTTCGGTTATATACAGACGGTGCGTATAACACAAGCGGTAGCGGCAGCATGAATTGTACTCAGGGAACGTATCGTTCGAATCACAAGGGACAGTGGGAAATGTATAACCTCGTCCGTGAGAACGGGCGATCTGCGGCGCGACTGACTGCATGGGCGGAGTCTGGCTACGGCACTGTTATTGGCGTATGGAGCCCCGACTGCGTCGGGCATTTCCACAAGCTTCCCGCATAGTTGTTTGAAATGGCTCCCTTCCGGCTTTCTGGGTCGGAAGGGGGAGGAGGACGTATGAACCAAAAGCTCGCAAGATACGAACTGTCGAAAACGATTAGACGTCCAGCTTTTATCCTTGCTCTCTTGATTGCGGTCGCAGTTGCAATAGCTGCCGCGCTGGAGCCGTGGGCAAATTTGGAAAAAGAGCGCCACAACCTTCTTTCTTTTGGTTACGGCGTTGGCGTGCAAGCCGAAAATTATCTCGGTCAAACACGTGAAAGCAGCTTCGGTAACTGGATTGTTGTGAGCGCGAACGCGCCACTGTCTGCGTCGGTGTTTTTCTATGCACTGCCCCTGCTTGCAATGTTGGCTGGATCTTGGTCGTGTCTCTTTGAGCGTTTGAGTGGTTATGACATGCAGATATGCACGCGCGTTTCCAGAAAGGCGTACGTGAACGTAAAGATGCTGTCTGCTTTCCTCTCCGCGTTTACAGTGACTGCCATTCCTCTGCTCGTCAATTTCCTGATCGTCTCGATGCTTTTTCCTGCGTATCTTCCTCGGGTCGATGAGTCGACTTACGTAGGACTTTACCTGCATAGCTACTTCTCCGGTCTATTTTATTCGCATCCTTTGTCATATGTGCTCGCATACACGCTGTTCGATGCTGTCACGCTCGGGACTTTATCCATGGCTGTAACTGGCTTCTCAATTTTGTTTCGTAGCAGAATCAAAGCGATAATTGTCCCGTATCTGCTAATGGTTGCGTGGCATTTTGCAAATGGCTGGATCTTCGGCGTAATGGCTTGTGTGGGGTTTAACTGCAATATCCTCAACAGCATCAGGTCGGAATCGCTGAATAACTGGCCAGACATTCGAGCCGGTTTTGCGGAAATCATATTATTGACCCTTGCTTCGTTGGCTTTTTCTGGGGCGTGGAAAAGACGCGAGGTGGTCTGATGCTGTTTAGGCTGGTCGCCGCGGACCTGAGGACCGTTTTGAAGAAGAACATCCTTACTTTTATTGCAATTGCGGCAGTGACCGTTGCGAACTTGGTGTACGCCTACGGATTGTCTTCTGTGTATGGGGTTAGAACGGATACCTTGGGGTTTGCGGATAATCTTGCGCTCGTGTTTGCCGGATCTGCTCCGTTTGAGCCTAGGCCCGGGGTCATGTTTGTGCCTCCGCTAGGATGGCTATTTCTCATTCTGCTTATTCTCTATACAACACTCGACTATCCGACCGAATCGTTGCACGGGTTTGGTTTGCAAGCGCTTGTTCGATGCCGGGCAAGAACCCTTTGGTGGGTCTCGCGTTTTATCTTGGTGGCGGCAGTAACGGCATTTTCACTGCTCGTGGTGGTTTGCTCTGTTGTGATTTGGAGCTTGGTGGTGAGCTCCTCGTTCAGCGCGGTCATTCATGGTGAGTCGCTTCAACTGGCTAATTTGGCGCCGTGGTTTCTCAAAGCTGCCGAGGCAGATGCGCTGCCGTTTTTCATAGGTCTCTTATTTGCTTTTGAGGCGCTTGCGTTTGCGCAGGCAGCGGTTGGGTTTGTGCTTGGGTCGTCAGTCTCGTTTGTGGTTTTAATGAGCTACCTGATCTGCTCGGCATATGCACGACATTGGGCGCTATTGGGTAACGCCTTGATGCTGTTGCGCTGGGGTGGAATTGTCAAAGAGGGAATCGCGGCGGGCTCGAGTGTCTTGTCATCAATTGGGCTTATGTCGTTATGCCTATCGTTGGGTGGACTGTGGTTTCGAAGGGCCGACCTTATAGAAAAGGGGGACAAGATATGAGTGTGATCGTAAGGGGCGTATCGAAGCGCATGGGTAAAAACGATGTCCTGCGCAACGTGTCCATCGAGGTTGACCCTGGGACTGTGGTCGGGCTTCAGGGGATAAACGGTTCGGGTAAGACCATGCTCATGCGAGCGGTTTGCGGGTTGATCAAGCCTACCGAAGGCGAAATCTCTATCGATGGCCAAAGGCTTGGGGCGGACATCTCGTTCCCGCCGAGTCTGGGGATGTTGATCGAGGCGCCTTCCTTTTTGGGATATCTGTCTGGCTACGACAATCTGAAGCTCATCGCTCAGATCAAGGGCGTCGCCACCCCCGAGGACATTCGCTCTGCCCTGCGGCTCGTGGGGCTCGATGCAGACGAAAAAAAGAAGTTCCGAGCATACTCGCTTGGGATGAAGCAGCGTCTGGGGATAGCTGCGGCAATTATGGAGAAGCCGAAGCTGCTTGTTCTCGATGAGCCAACGAATGCCCTCGACGAAGCGGGCGTTGAAATGCTCAAGCGCGTTGTGGCGATGGCGGCATCAACGGGTCGTGAGGTCCTTCTGTCCAGCCATGACGGAGAGGTGCTCGAGGAACTGGCCGATCGGGTTTACTGCATGCGCGACGGTGCCGTTGTGAAAGTTCGGGAAAGGTCGTGAGCGCGATGAAGAAGACCCTGTGGACGAGAAGATCGGCGCTCGCGCTTTTTTGCTGTGCTGCTGCCGGCCTTGCGGGCATGAGGGTGAGCGTCGTTAACGGGAACCGGACGGTCATTCCTGAGAAATATTACGCGGAGGGCGAATGGCTCTCGATGGATGGAGCGTTTCTGGGGTCGAAGGATGTGGTGACTGATGGGTATTCGTTTTGCATAGACGGGGCAGAGTTGCTCACGCCGCGCGAGTATCTCAAACGAGCACATGACGATTATTCAAAATATGGCACCGTGGATACGAAAACGAGACTGAAGGATGCCGACATCACGTGCGTTATCGCCGTAAAGATGCGTGTCAGAAATAGGGATAATATCGACGGTGGAATCAAAGCGTATGTTTGGCATCTGGTCCCGGAGTCTGCGCCAAACTATGATTTTGTAGTCAATACCGATCTGATAACGCAAGCCATGCCGGTCCTTGGCGGCTCTGCTGCGTTTGCCGTGGAGGTTGGGGCAGAAAACGAGTTGCTCGTCCCATTTATGATGCAGAACACCAACGACTATTTCGAAGGTTACGAGACCGTCCGTTTTGAGAAAGCATTTCCCGGGACTTACACGATGAAGATGACCGATCTGCCGGAGCGGAGGCTCTTAAGGTTTGAAGTGAAATAGCTCGAGAGCAAGGCAAAACGGGTCCATTGGCGGTACGCGCGCCCGATTCCAGGCGCCCCGGCCCGGAATCGGGCGCGGGACGAGGCGCCTTCGGTGTCGGCCGGCCTACCGCTTCTTCTTGCTCTTCTTCTGCTTGCGCTGCTTGCCCTTGGTCTCCTGGGGCTTGTCGCCCTGTTTTGCTTCGGCAGCGGCCTTTTCTGCCTTCATCTTCTTGCGTTTGGTCTCGATGCGGAGCTTTTTGTTGATGCGCGCCTTAAGGAAGGGACCGAACTGCTCGGCATCGCCGCGGACAAAGGTGTCCTTAGGGATCGTCACGCCCTGGTCGGCGAACATGGCCACAAAGATGCGCTCGCCGTCGAGCACGTGGTCGAGCTTTTCAAACGGGAAGAACTGCGACTTGCCGCTCGTGCCCCAAACCATCAGGCCGTCCTCGTTGGCGGCGACGCGGCGATAGCGGCCACCCATGGACTCGTCGGCCTCAACGGCGTCGATAAAGTCGCGGGCGAGGGTGTGGTGCAGGTTTTTGCTCCACCAGGCCAAAAAGGCGCCGAATACGATCAAGACGACGCCAAACTTGATCCAGTTGCCGCCGGCCACCAGCATGCCGATGCCGATGAGCGCGGCAATTGCCGCGGCGACATACAGCGAGCCGCGACGCCTGGGCGAGGCGACCAGGCGGGCGAAGTCGGTGACGAGGTCGTTTTCGTATTGGTACTCGTTGAGGTACAGGATGCCGTCGTCGGCTGCGGCCTGCTCCTCGAGCGCGACCTCGACCTGGTCGGCTGCTTCGGAGGGAACGAGGTTGCTCTCTGCGTCTGCCATGCTCTTTGGACTCCTATCGCGGCGGGCTCGCCGTACGGGTTATTATGGAATGCAGTATGCCGTGCGACCGCATGGCCGCCGCGGCAACAAGACTCAGTATACCCGGGGGAGCACCCATGGAATCGTTGTACCGAAAGTATCGCCCGCTCACCTTTGACTCCGTGGTGGGCCAGCAGCATATCGTCTCGACGCTCGAGCACGCCATCACCGAGGGGCGCCTGTCCCACGCCTACCTGTTCTGCGGACCGCGCGGCACGGGCAAGACCACCATGGCGCGCATTCTGGCCAAGGCGCTGCTGTGCCGCAATGCCGAGGCGGCGCGCGCCGAGGGTGCAAGCGGCTGCATGCCCGACGGTACTTGCGAGGAGTGCGAGCTCATTGCCGAGGGTAACCACCCCGATGTCTACGAGCTCGATGCCGCCTCCCGCACGGGCGTGGACAATGTGCGCGAGGAAATCATCAACTCCGTCAACTTTGCCCCGGTGCGCGGCAAGTACAAGATCTATATCATCGACGAGGTCCACATGCTCACGACGGCGGCGTTCAACGCGCTGCTCAAGACGCTCGAGGAGCCGCCGGCACACGTGATCTTTGTGCTGTGCACCACCGACCCGCAAAAGATTCTGGAGACCATCCTCTCGCGCTGCCAGCGTTTCGATTTCC
The DNA here is from genome assembly GCA_019424965.1 of Collinsella sp. Lineage (GTDB taxonomy): Bacteria > Actinomycetota > Coriobacteriia > Coriobacteriales > Coriobacteriaceae > Collinsella. The sequence goes on along the minus strand of JAHYYL010000004.1, from coordinate 34,492 downwards.
ATCGCATCGGCAACGAGGATATCGAGCGTCGCCTGGCATACGTGTGCGAGCAGGAGGGCTTCGATTACGACGATGAGGCGCTGGCTATCGTGGCGCGCCATGCCAAGGGCGGTATGCGCGACGCGCTGTCCACGCTGGAGCAGCTGAGCGTCTTTGGCAACGGTTCTGTGCATGCGGACGACGCCCGCTCGCTTTTAGGCGAGGTTTCGGACCAGATTCTGGGCGAGTTTTCCCGCGCCATTGCCGATCGCGATGTTGCCGAGCTCTATGGACTGATCCGTGCGCAGGTCGAGGAAGGAAACGACCTGCTGGAGCTGACGCGCGACCTGGTGGCGCATGTGCGTGACGTGTACGTTGCCTGCGTTGCCGGTGCCCGTGCCGAGCTGTTTGAGGGCGGCTCCGAGCAGGCCGAGGCGCTTGCTGCCGAGGCCGCTGCCTTTGGCGAGCATCCTGCCGACCGCCTGGCCCGTGTGCTGACGGTGCTCGACGATGCCGCACTGGAGATGAGGGGCGCGAGCGACGTGCGCCTGGTGCTCGAGATCGCCTGCACGCGCCTGGCACGTCCCGAGGCCGATTTAACGATTGAGGCATTGGCCGAGCGCGTGGCCCGCTTGGAGGCCATGGTTGCCAACGGCGCCGTGCCGGCGAGCGTGGCTGCTGCTCAGGCCGCCGCGCCTGCAGCATCCGTACCCGCTGCTGCCCAACAGCCGACGCTAATTTCGGGCGCTCGTGCTGCCGCTCCGGCGGCATCCGCTGCCCCCGCTGCTACGTCCGCGCGCCAGGGCGGTATGCCTTGGGACCGTGGTGCTGCTGTTCCGGCTGCCCAGCCTGCGTCCCGTTCTGCGTCCGTGTCAGCTTCCAAGCCTGCAGCGCCTGCACCTCAGCCTGCGCCGACTCCGACGCCTCAGCCCGTTGCGGCTCCCGCGCCTGCCACCGCTCCGGCACCTAAGCCCCAGTCCAACAATGCCGCCCAGGTTGCCGCCGCCGGTACTGCCGAGACGCCCGCGGTCGAGGATGCCGGAGAGCTGCAGCGCAAATGGGCCGAGGTTGTCGAGCGTGTCAAGGCGCGTCAGGCTTCCTACGCGGGGCTTTTGCTCAATGCCCGCGCCACGGCTGACGACGGCTCCAGGCTCACGGTCTCGTTCCCCGCGGGCTCGACCTTTGCCATCAAGATGCTTGGACGCGCCGACACGCAGTCGGTGGTCCTGCCGACAGTCAGTGCGGTCTTCGGTCGTCGTACCGTCGACTATGTCCTGGATGGGGGTGGCACGCCGGCTCCTCAACATGAGGAGCATTCTCCATCTGCACGGGCTGCGGTATCTGTGGACCCGCAACCCGTGTCCTCGGCGGCCCCTGTATCCTCGAGCGCCAGCGCGACGCAGCCACAAGCAGCGCCGATAGCGGCACCGACCCCGTCGGCGCCTGAACCCACTGCGCCCAAACCGGCTGCTCCGATTTCCGCGCCCAAGCCCGCTGCCACGCCTGCACCCAAGTCATCCGACCTGGCCAAGGCCCCCTGGCTACGCTCCGACAACCCTGCCGGCGCTCCTGCCACGGGCAAGCTCCCGACCGAGCCCGCGCCCCGTGCGCCCGAGCGCTCGTCCGCTCCCATGGCTCAACCGTCTGCACAGGCTGCGCCGTGGGAATCCGAGCAGGTGCCCTACGACGACGCCATGGTCGGCGGTTTTGCTGCCGATGCGGGCGGGGACGATCTGCCCCCGTTCGACGTGCCGGGTGCGACGTCCGCTCCCAAGCTCGCCGCTTCAGCCGCGGCTCCCGCAGCTGCGACGTCTGCTCCCGCAAGCGATGACGCCCCCGCTGCCCCTTGGGAGTCCAACCCCGGCGCCGGCAGCCCCTTCGGCCATCAGGGCGCAGCCCCGAGCATCCCGCAGACCGAGGACGAGGCCAAAGCCCTCATCCGCAGCGTCTTCGGTCAGTCCACTATCTTCAAACCGGTGGAGTAACCGTGCGGGCGGGTATGCTGCTCAAGAAGAGGTCTCTTTGTCCGGGCGCATCTGTATTTCGGACATGTGTAACGTTGTGCCGCGTATCTCGCATTCGAGCAGGCAGGTACGCGACGGTCGTCCTAGGGTGCTGAGGTCGACACGATACGTCGCACGGCTGTCTGTGTACTCGACTTGCATGTCGTTGGCAACTGCTCCGATTGTCAAAAAAGAGCCTGGCTCGGCATCAACAATCTTGGAATCTTTTATCTTGACCTTGAGCTCTTGGTAAAGGGACGGGCTGTTGTAGTAAACGGTCCGGGTCCCGTCGGTGCACTCATCGGTCGCTTCCCATTTGACGACGGGCTGGTCCGAGCTGGCTATCAGCAGTTCTGCTCCAAAGGCTATGGCATGGGTGATGACAACCAGCAATGCCCAGCCGACAAAGAGATAGAGAACCACATATGCAACGGGGTGTTTTGAACGGATGTTTTGGAGCGCGTCGGGGGCATTCATGGGGCACCTCCAAATTGCTATCTTTGACAATTAAATTTTACCATGCCGTCATGAGCGCCACCTCGAGCGGCGGTTTAGCATTTTGCTATCTAGCTGGATGCAGAAAATGCCGGGTTCCGGCTCTACAAGATTTTGCTTTCGATATTATGCAGATGCGAATTATTCAACTTTGCATAATCTTTGGGTGAGGCTTGCACTCCAGGACATGTATATCGACTGAGGTAGCGTGTCCGCCCCGCTCGCTGGCCTTGCGCCGTGGTACGATTTTTGCGTTTGAAAGTCCCGCCGTGCTCCGGCTGCCCTTGCAGCTCGGCGTGCGGCCGCACGTAAAGGAGCCATTATGGCCGGTATGAACATGCAGCAGATGATGAAGCAGGCCCGCAAGATGCAGGAGCAGCTTGCCGCCGCGCAGGAGAACCTCAAGTCCCAGACCGTCGACGCCTCTGCCGGCGGCGGCATGGTCAAGGTGACCGTCAACGGCGAGATGGAGCTCGTCAACCTCACCATCGACCCCGATGCGCTCGACCCCGAGGACGTCGATATGCTGCAGGACATGATCATGGCTGCTGTCAACGAGGCCGTTCGCGGCGTCAACGAGCTCGCCAACAAGCAGATGGGCGCCATCACCGGTGGCCTCAACATCCCGGGCATGCCGTTCTAAGACACGCGTATATATGAGTGCCAACCATAGTCTGCAAAAACTGCTCGATGAGCTGGGCCGCCTGCCGGGCATTGGCCCCAAGTCGGCCCAGCGCATCGCCTATTACCTGTTGGAGGCTGACGCCGAGGAGGCGCGCCGCCTGGCCGAGGCCATCCTGGAGGTTAAGCAGGAGGTTCACTTTTGCAGCCGCTGCTTTAACTACGCCACGGCCGACGAGTGCTCCATCTGTCAGGATTCGATGCGCGACACCACTCGCATTTGCGTGGTGGGCGAGCCGCGCGATGTCCAGGCGATTGAGCGCACGGGCAGCTACCACGGTCTCTACCACGTATTGGGCGGCGTGATCAGTCCCATGGACAAGATTGGCCCCGAGCAGCTGCACATTCGCGAGCTGCTGGCACGCTTGGGCCGCGAGGACATCCACGAGGTCATCATCGCCACCAACCCCAATATTGAGGGCGAGACCACGGCGAGCTACCTGGCCCGCACTATCAAACCGCTGGGCGTTGAGGTATCGCGCCTGGCGAGCGGCCTGCCCGTGGGCGGCGACCTGGAGTATGCCGACGAGCTTACGCTTGGGCGCGCTATCGAGGCCCGTCGCACGATTTAGTCGCCGGGTGCTCCGCGGCATGGCCGGCCGTTCTGCCGCACGGGGTACTCATAATTAGGCACGCGTTCGCTTGTTTGTTGTGCAACAAACCTGCTCTACTTTCGCTTATCGCGTGGATGGGGCCGTTTGTACTCCGTATTTGCTCATTCGTTGCGCAACCTTTTAGATTCGCTGATACACTCACATATGGATATGAATGAATGCGCCGCTCCTGAGCGGCGTGTTTTTGTTAGAGGAGAGCGCATGCGACCCGGGGGCACTCAGACAAAGCGTGGCACCGCGGTGCGCATACGACGCCGGCTGGGCCTGGCGCCTCGGGCGTACGTGCTGCTGTCGTGCTCGCTGGCGCTCGTCGTTGCCGGCGTCTCGGCCTATGGCATGACGGTGCCGTCCATGGTGCAGGCGCATGCTGCGCGCGAGTTGCATATAGGGCGCAAGGCCAAGAACGACCTGGGGACGACAACCGGATATGCATGGGCGAGCGTGGTCGGGCGCACCGTGTTTGGCGTCGATCCTGCTGACGAGGGCGAGCAGGCGTCTAACGAGATCACGCTGGCAAACGGCAAGACCATCGTGCTCACCAACACCAAGGTCATTACGAAGCTTTCCAATAACAACGTGGCTTCTGTCATTAACAAAGCGGAGCAGCAGAAGGAGCAGGATACGCAGCAGGCGGGTAAGCCCGGCGGCTCGGACGGGTCCGGTTCTGGCACCGGTTCGGGCTCCGCCTCTGGCGGTGGATCTTCGAGTGGTGGCTCGACGGACGGCGATGCCGGCGGGGACACGGGCACGGGTAGCCTCTCGGCTGCCGAGGAGGAGAGTATCCACAGTTGGCTCGTGACCAAATACAACATGCTCGATGGCTATGTCGCCCGCGCCAATAGCGTGGTGTCGACCTATAACGCCACGGGCGACACCGGACCATGCGATAGCCTGGTCAATGACATGTTTGTCATCCGTGCCGAGTTTGGCCGGCAGACGTTTCCTCCCCAGTCAAAGTGGTATCGACAATTCGCCAACCTTTGGGGCTGCTACACAAACCTGTGTCAATGGGTCGGACATTACGGCGACGATAACGTCGCGCTCAACAACTTCAATAACAATGTGGCGGCGATCGCCCTATGACGAATAGCCTTGCTTCTAGCGCATCGTGCGCGCTAGACCGCGACCCTATGGTGGGCCTGCGCCTGGCGCGCGTTGGAGGGTTTGAGCCTGCTATTGCGCTGAGCCCGGATGAGCTTCCCGCCTACCTGCGCCGTTTTACGATGCTGTTTGCCGATGACGCCACCATGCGCCGCGGCGGTATCGGCCGTGTGACGCGTGCCGTCAACGCGCAGGGCGAGGCCGTGGCGCTCAAACAGCTCATCTTGCCAACGCGCGACGAATTTGATGACGATGTAGCCCGCGAGGCGCTGGTCGCCAAGTTCAAGGCGGCGTTTCGCGAGGAATACGAATGCCACCGCGCCCTTTCGGGCCTTAAGGGCTTTCCCCGCCTCTACGGATGGGGCGAGGTCGACGGCGTCCCTGCGATTGTCATGGAATGGGTCGAGGGCGAGACGCTCGCCCGCCTGCGCTCGCGCCTTGCCGTAGATGATGCCGGGCGCCTGTCGCCGCTTGTGGCGGCACGTCTGGGTCGCGACCTGTTCGATCTGCTCTGCCGCATGAGCCTGGTGGGTGAGGGCTTTGTCCATCGCGATATCTCGCCTGCTAATATTATGGTGCGTACGGCGCGTCTACCGCTTGACCGGCAGCTTGCCGAGGGCACCTTTGACCTGTGCCTGATCGACTTTGGCTCGTCGCTGGCGCTCGAGCCTGCCTCTGCGGTGGCGGGAACCGGCGGCAAGGAGTCCTTTACAGAGCGCTACGCCACGTTGCGCCGAGCGACGGTCGCCTACGCTCCGCCCGAGATGCTCACCGACGATATTGCCGACCTGCGCGTTTTGCGCATGTCGCCGGCAATCGACGTGTATGCCGCGGCGAGCACGGTCTATGAGCTCATCGCCGGTGTCGCGCCGTACGAAGTAGCGCCGGGCACGTCGGGTACTTCGGGCTCGCGCAAAAAGACGCGCGATATCGCCAGCCCTTATCGTCTCAAGATGGATACGCTGCCCGATTATCCCGTCGGCGCCCACGCGCCCGGCTGCGACTTGACGCAACTGCTGCGACGCGAGCCCGATGTGGCACTTGCCGCGGCCGAACAGGCTCAGCAGCTGGGGCTCGATCCAAATTCCGAGGATCTGCGCGATGCGCTGGCGTTTGTCGACGCTCAGCTGTTCGATGTGGTGATGGCCTGCCTGTCGTGTAATCAGGGCGATCGTCCCGAGCCCGCCGCGGTGGAGGCGGCGCTTACGACGTTTTGCGACCACTACGCGCAAAACGTCGGTCGCTCGCTTCGCGGCGAGCCGCTCACGCCCTGTCCCATGGACGCGTCCGGCCGCGTGGTCCGTCGCGCTGCGATGATCGGCGCTGCGTCTGCCTGCGGCCTCGTATGGGCCGTTGTGGTGGTGTCGGCGGCACTGCTGGCGTCTGGTGCTCGTGCGACGGTTGCCGTGGGGTACATTTCGTGGTCCGGTACGCTGCCGGGTATCGTTGCCGCGCTCGCGCTGGCGCTGCCGGGCATGGCGGGTATTGCCGCCGGCGCCATGGCGCACGATCGTCGCACGGGGTTCCTGCATGGCGTACTGGCGCTTTCTGCCTGCGAGGTTCCGGTGCTGATTGCGGTTGCATGCACCGTGTTTTCCCAGCGCGCCGTAGCGAGCGGCTTTGTTGCCGCCTTAATTGCAACATACGCGCTCGTATGGTTTTTGCTGTCGATGGGTTTTGCCTTTGAGCTTCCCGTCGCGGCGCGCGGCGCGCAAAAACCCAGACGGTGACGCCGCTTGCCGGTGGTGCCGCGGCGGTTCGCGCCTTTGTCGGGACGACCGAGACGTCGTCCGATACGAGTTCAACGACCAAGGAGGTCTAGGCCATGGCATCTCAAATCAAGCTCACCCCGTGCGGAGCCATGTTCGACATCTTTAAACGCGCAGCGCACCTGAGCCATATCGAGCTATGTGGCATGGTGCTTTCGAGCCGTCCGCTGGCCGATGGCCGCAGCCCCCAGAGCCGCGCCGCTGATCGCTCCTGGGTCTCGCGCTTTATCGTGCGCGCTCCGGTCGGCACGCTGCAGGAGCGCTATTTTGCCGATTACGGCACCTCGGCCGCGCGCATCATGTCGCATCTTGCCCTGCACCGCCGCAATCCCATGAATGCCACGGCGGTGATCAACATGGTGTGCGGCCCCGCCGGCGAGCCCATGGTGCGGGCGCTCGAGGAATGCCATCAGGATACGAGCCTCTACCGCAATGCGGTCGAGCGCCTGTCGCAGGCGGCGGAGCTTATGCCCGCCGAACGTGCCGAGGCCGTGCTGGTGCTGTTTGTAGCCGTCGGTTGCTCGGCAGATGTTCGATCCTCGGTGACCTATGCCATCGACTACGCTCATGCGACCTGCGGCGGCGCCACGTCGACGCCGCGCTCGCTGAGCACCTCGACGGTCACGGGCGATCACGAGGCGGCGCCTGCGCATCCGCTGGGCCTGCTTCGCGTGCAAAACGGCTACGTGGTGAGCGCTCCGCGCTGGATTCAGCCGAGTGAGCAGGGCGTGGAGATCGGTGCGCTGGCGACGGGGGAAGGCGATATCACCGATGTGGGCGATGACGTTTCGGCTCGCCATGCCCACGTGTGGTGCGATGGCCAAAATGTCTGGTACGTCGAGGACCTGTCGTCCACCAACGGAACCGTGGTGGTAAACGGCGCGACGAACGTCTGCACCCAGGTCGAGCCCGGCCGCTCCGCTCAGCTCAACCCCGGTGACGAGCTCAGGCTCGGCGAATCCACCACCTACGCCATCCTCCTCGGCGCTCTCTAACTCATCTCCTAAATAAGTTGCGGTGAAATAGGGACTGTTTAAGGCCGCGACCGGCAAAAACAGTCCCCATTTCACCGCAACTGCCGTGTGGTCGGCGATAGAGAAACGAGAGTGGATTTCCGGACGCACGAGAGAGGATTTTCGGACGCACAACCCATGAGAGTGGATAATCTCCCACTTTTGGTCAAGATACAGGCAAAAAGTGGGAGATTATCCACTCTCGATGCAGGCTGCGACTTTTCCGTCCGAGGGGCCATCTCGCCCCTTGGCAGTCACCTAAGGTAAACCTTTACCGCCCACCTATATTTGTCGAAATATGGCTTGGCGGCGGGGTACAATAAGCCCGCATGCGGATTTCCGTTGCGGGCGCTTCCCATCGCCGGGGCGTGCCCGGGAGCATCCGGCATGCGGCCTTTGCGGCGCTCGGTCATGTGCAAGACGGGTAGCTGGGCCTGTGGAGCGCGTGCAGCCCTCCTCGCCTTGGCATGCCTTCTCTCCACGCCATGTGCCTGCTGCTCAGTCTGCCTGCCAGATGATTGGAAGCAACAGCGAAAATCCCATCACGCCAACATCCCGGCAATCGCCGGGGCCTGTATACCTATATGAGAGGAGAGGGGTATATGGCGCGTAAGTTTAAGTCTATGGACGGCAACGAGGCGGCCGCATATGTTTCGTATGCGTACACCGAGGTAGCGGGAATTTATCCCATTACGCCGTCCAGCCCGATGGCCGACCATGTCGACCAGTGGGCGGCCCAGGGTCGCAAGAACATCTTTGGCACCCCGGTCAAGGTCGTCGAGATGGAGTCCGAGGCAGGTGCAGCCGGTACCGTTCACGGTTCGCTGGGCGCCGGTGCTCTGACCACCACCTACACGGCTTCTCAGGGCCTGCTCCTGATGATCCCGAACATGTACAAGATCGCGGGCGAGCAGCTCCCGGGCGTCTTCCACGTCTCCGCGCGTTGCGTCGCTTCCCACGCCCTGAACATTTTTGGCGATCACTCCGACGTCATGGCCTGCCGTCAGACCGGCTTCGCCATGCTCGCCGAGGGCAACGTCCAGGAGGTCATGGACCTCTCGCCGGTGGCTCACCTTGCCGCCATCGAGGGAAAGACCCCGTTCCTTAACTTCTTCGACGGCTTCCGCACCAGCCACGAGATCCAGAAGGTCGCCATGTGGGACTACAAGGATCTTGCCGAGATGTGCGACATGGACGCCGTCCAGGCTTTCCGCGATCACGCGCTCAACCCTGAGCACCCGCACACCCGCGGCAGCCACGAGAACGGCGATATCTTCTTCCAGAACCGTGAGGCCTGCAACAAGGTCTACGACGAGCTTCCCGCCGTCGTCGAGGGTTACATGAAGAAGATCAACGAGAAGCTCGGCACCGATTACGGCCTGTTCAACTACTACGGCGCTCCCGATGCCGACCGCGTCGTCGTGTGCATGGGCTCCTTCTGCGACGTGCTCGAGGAAGTCATCGACTACCTCAACGCTCACGGCGAGAAGGTCGGCCTGGTCAAGGTTCGTCTGTTCCGTCCGTTCTCCATCAAGCACTTCGTCGACGTTCTCCCCGAGACCGTCCAGAAGATCGCCGTCATGGACCGTACCAAGGAGCCGGGTTCCATCGGCGAGCCGCTCTACCAGGACGTCGTCTCCGCTCTCTACGAGGCCGGCAAGACGGGTATCAAGGTCGTCGGCGGCCGTTACGGCCTGGGCAGCAAGGATACGCCTCCCGCGTCCGCGTTCGCTGTCTTCGAGGAGCTTAAGAAGGACGAGCCCAAGCGCGAGTTCACCATCGGCATCGTCGATGACGTGACCAACCTGAGCCTGCCCGAGGCCGAGGATGCGCCCAACACCGCAGCCCCCGGCACCATCGAGTGCAAGTTCTGGGGTCTGGGCGGCGACGGTACCGTCGGCGCGAACAAGAACTCCATCAAGATCATCGGCGACAAGTACGTCCAGGCCTACTTCCAGTACGACTCCAAGAAGACCGGCGGCGTCACCGTCTCGCACCTGCGCTTTGGTGATTCCCCGATTCGCTCGCCGTACTACGTGACCAAGGCCGACTTTGTCGCCTGCCATAACCCCAGCTACATCGTTAAGGGCTTCAAGATGGTCCGCGACGTCAAGCCGGGCGGCACCTTCCTGGTCAACTGCCAGTGGAGCGACGAGGAGTTCGCCGAGCACATGCCCGCCGTGGCCAAGCGCTACATCGCGAACAACAACGTCAACGTCTACCTGATCGACGCTATCGACCTGGCCGCCAAGGTCGGCATGGGCAAGCGCACCAACACGGTGCTCCAGTCCGCCTTCTTCGCGCTGGCCAAGGTCCTGCCCGCCGAGGACGCCCTGCAGTACATGAAGGACGCGGCTACCAAGTCCTACATGAAGAAGGGCCAGGCCATCGTCGACGCCAACCATAAGGCCATCGATGCCGGCGCTACCGCCTTCCGCAAGTTCGAGGTTCCGGCCGACTGGGCTACCGCCGAGGATGCCGCTCCCGTCGAGCTCTCTGAGGAGACCAAGTCCGCCATCGCCCAGCAGGTCAAGAACCTGCTCGAGCCCATCGATCGCATGGATGGCGACAGCCTGCCCGTTTCCGCCTTTGTCGATTGCGCCGACGGTCAGTTTGAGCTGGGCGCCTCCGCATACGAGAAGCGCGGCGTCGCCGTGGTCGTTCCTCACTGGGACGAGACCAAGTGCATCCAGTGCAACCAGTGCGCCTATGTGTGCCCGCATGCCACCATCCGTCCGTTTGCGATGACCGAGGACGAGGCTGCCGCCGCGCCCGAGGCTACCCGCACGCTCGATGCTATGGGCCCCAAGGCCAAGGGCATGAAGTTCACCATGGCCGTGTCTCCGCTCGACTGCATGGGCTGCACCAACTGCGTCAAGGTCTGCCCCAAGGGCGCCCTCGAGATGGTTCCCACCGAGCAGGAGATGGACCAGCAGCCCGTTTGGGACTACATGGTCGAGAACGTCTCCGAGAAGAAGGAGCTCATCGCGGCCAACGTCAAGGGCAGCCAGTTTAAGCAGCCTTACCTGGAGTTCTCTGGTTCCTGCGCCGGCTGCGCCGAGACCGCCTATGCACGTCTGGTGACCCAGGTCGCCGGCGACCGCATGTTCATCTCCAACGCCACCGGCTGCTCCTCCATTTGGGGCAACCCCGCTGCCACCGCTCCGTACTGCAAGGACAAGGACGGTCACGGCCCGGCGTGGAACAACTCCCTGTTCGAGGACAATGCCGAGCACGGTCTGGGCATGGCCGTTGGCTATGAGGCCGTTCAGCACAAGCTGATCGCCGCTACCCAGGACATCATCGCTGCCGATGGTCCGTCCGATGAGCTCAAGGCCGCCGGCCAGGCTTGGCTCGACTCCGTCAACGACGCCGAGGCTTCCAAGACCGCTGCCGCTGCCTACGTTGCCGAGCTCGAGAAGTGCGGCTGCGACGCTTCCAAGGCGATTCTCGCCGACAAGGCTTACCTCACCAAGAAGTCCTTCTGGATCTTCGGCGGCGACGGCTGGGCCTACGACATCGGCTTCGGTGGCTTGGACCACGTCCTGGCTTCCGGCCACAACGTCAACGTCTTCGTCTTTGACACCGAGGTTTACTCCAACACCGGTGGTCAGGCCTCCAAGGCCTCGAACCTGGGCCAGGTCGCTCAGTTCGCCGCTGCCGGTAAGGTGACCAAGAAGAAGTCTCTGGCTGAGATTGCCATGAGCTACGGCTACGTCTACGTGGCACAGGTTGCCATGGGCGCCAACCCGGCTCAGACCCTGAAGGCCATTCAGGAGGCCGAGGCCTACCACGGCCCGTCCCTCATCATCGGCTACAGCCCCTGCGAGATGCACTCCATCAAGAAGGGCGGCATGCAGAACTGCCAGGCCGAGATGAAGAAGGCTGTCGAGTGCGGTTACTGGAACCTCTTCCGCTTCAACCCCGAGGCTGCTGCCGGCAAGAAGTTCTCGCTCGATTCCAAGGAGCCCGCGGGCGGTTATCAGGAGTTCCTGATGAACGAGGCCCGTTACGCTTCGCTGACGCGTTCCTTCCCCGAGCGCGCCGAGGAGCTCTTCAAGGAGAACGAGCAGGCCGCCATGGACCGCTACGCTCACCTGCTGAAGCTCAAGACAGTGTACAACGAGGCCTAAGTCTCCCACCGCAGGATCTGAGGGCTAACCTTCGCGGACGTCCTCGGACATGAAAGAACCCCCGCTGCGCACTACGTGCGGCGGGGGCTCTTTCGTCCTGCGGAATGTCCGCGAAGGTTAGCCCTCAGATCCTGCTACGACTACGTCCTCGGATTGTGGGGCTGAATGAAGGACGTGGCTGTGGGGTGCCTTGTCCCGGTCGCTGTTTCGCGGCTTTGGGCATAGAGGGGAGACCCGACAACAAACAACGCCTTATCGGAGTTGTTTTCCCAGTTCAAAAGCCTATCAATGATCTTATGGGGCAGCATTAAAACTCCTAAATGACAAAAATTGGCAGATAGGATTGCCCCTAAAAGTACAAAAATTGGCAGATAGGACTGACCCAAATCATACAAAAATTGGCAGATAGCAAAGACTCGCTTAGGTCTCAAAGCCATCGAACCGGCCCGGTGCCATGCAAAAAGGCTGGGGACGCTGTTGCTTGCGTCTCCAGCCTCTTGATTACTACTTTGGGCCCCGTGATGGGGTGTGGTTGGTGCTGCTAGTCCGGTTTACCTTGTCTCGCCGGTTTCGGTGCGCAGACGGTAGCCGTGGACCAGGTCGCTGATGGCCGGCCAGGGAATCTGGCGATCGACCCAAAATTGCAGCTGGACCAGATAGCGCTCGGTGGCGCGGGTGAGGGCGGCAAACTGCTCATGGGTCTCGACCTGGGCGTAGAGGTCGCGGCTGCGGGCGAGGACGGCGGTCGTATCGTCCATCTTGCCGGTGACGTCAAAGGCGCCCGAGAACCAGTCGCACAGGCGCGCGGCGCTGTTGTTGAGGGTGGCCAAGTCGGCGGTGTTGCCGTTGACGTTCTCGGCTGCCTGGGCGCGCAGGAGCGAAAGGGCGTCGGCAGCGTTCATGCAGTAGCCGACGGTAAAGTTCCATACTGCGAACTCGCGGCCAGTGTCGAGCTTGCGGCGACGCATATAGTCGATATCGCGCGGCTCCTCAAGCATCATTTGGTCGGCAAGGGCTTCTAGCGAAGTGGTGTACTCTGCAAGGTCGAGTACAAACAGGGTGTCGATATTCATCATCTTTAGGCCTCCGCTTCGCTCTCGACGATTTCGTTTTTGATGTACATGCCCTGATTGTCCCAAATGTTGCGACAAGCGGTGGCAAAGCGCTCGCGGTCGGCCTCGCAGATGCGGGCAAACATGTTGCAGGTGCCAAAAGGCTCGCAAACATCAAAGAAGATGCAGATCGAAGACCAGCCGCCGTACCAGCTCACCGCACCCGCCGGCTCGTTAAAGACGGGATTCTCGATGCGCTCGTAGTTGGCGATGGGGCCCGATACAGGATAGGTCACCTCGGCATCGCAGATCTTTGCCGAGAAGATGCGCGACTCGACCGGACAGGACGCCTCGAACAGTCTGCATGCTTCGGGCGCTTTGTCCCAGAGCATGTCGGCGAGAAACGTCTCACCATTCAGCGTAATCTTGAGCATTTTTGTCATAGTAAGGACCTCCTCAATCCGTCGCTCAAGGGGCTCGCTGGCGGATAAAGGAGAAGACAGCCACGGGGTCGCCGAACCCAAACTTCACGACAGATGCCTGCCGCCCCAGCCCGTGCTGTACTCGGCTAAAGTATCACGCTTCGGGAGCCGAAGCAATATCCCTGTTTAGATTTTTTGGACGCTTGGGCACAGCACAACTGGTTCACAGTCGCTTGCCGCAAAGTGAAGCGCGATTGGCTATCCCTTTTGTTGGATGAAAAGCCCCGTGTTATTGCAGGGGTGCATACTTGTCTTGCAAGTGCATAGAATCTCGTATAGTGCGAGTAAATAATTGCAGTGTCCGTTATGTGTTTAGCAAAGATATAGTTTGCATAATCCAGCCTAATCTCTGCTCTAATTAAATAAAGTCGCACGTAGATGACGTAAACATGCGTGAGCTGGGATTCCTTACGCTGAGCGGGTAAAAACGACCGTTCACCGTTCAACTGTTTTCAAAATGAATAAAATGAGCGATAAAGAGAATATAAACCTTAATAAACTCGCGTATCGCACGGACGCGGGTTATTAATGGGTTGTAGGCCTTTTACAGAAAGGATTCCAGCAATGTCTAAGCCTCTTGGCAAGCCCGATCGTATTGTCGTCGCCCTCGGCGGCAACGCCCTCGGCAACAACCCCGTCGAGCAGATCGAGGCCGTGAGCAACACCGCCCACGCGCTCCTCGGCCTCATCGAGCAGGGCAACGAGATCATCATCACCCACGGCAACGGCCCGCAGGTCGGCATGATCCAGAACGCCTTCGCCGCCGCCCACGACGCCATCGGCACCCCCGAGATGCCGCTGCCCGAGTGCGGCGCCATGTCCCAGGGCTACATCGGCTACCACCTGCAGCAGGGCATCGGCCGCGAGATGCACAAGCGCTATAAGCGTTGGCACGCCGCCACCGTCGTCACCCAGATCGAGTGCGATCCCGACGATCCCGCGTTCAAGAACCCGACCAAGCCGATCGGCCCCTTCTACACCGAGGAGCAGGCCAAGGAGTTCATGGCCGAGGACCCCTCCAAGGTCTTCGTCGAGGATTCCGGCCGCGGCTGGCGTCGCGTCGTCGCCTCCCCCGATCCCAAGAAGATCGTCGAGGCTGACTCCATCCTCAACCTGCTCGACAACGAGTTCATCGTCATCGCCTGCGGTGGCGGCGGCATCCCCGTCGTCCGCGACTACGAGAACAAGGGCTGCTACAAGGGCGTTCCCGCCGTCATCGACAAGGACCTGGGCGGCGAGCTGCTGGCCGAGGACTGCGACGCCGACGTTCTGTTCCTGCTGACCGCCGTCGAGCATGTCGCCATCAACTTTGGCAAGCCCAACCAGGAGGAGCTCGAGGACCTCACCGCCGACGAGGCCGAGCGCCTGGCCGACGAGGGCCAGTTCGGCAAGGGTTCCATGGAGCCCAAGGTCCGCGCTGCCATCAAGTTCGCCCGTTCCCGCAAGGGCCGCACCTGCATCATCGGCGCCCTGGACAAGGCCGCCGAGACCATGGCCGGCCTCTCCGGTACCCGCATCCACGAGTAGTCTCTACTCTGTTGCCTCTCTCGTGGGCGCCAGGCAAAGCGCCCACAAACTAGCCTCTCTTCATGAGCCCTGCAGTCCGCTCCGACTGCGGGGCTTTTGCTATTCACCTAGTCATTGGGGACAAACCCGGCACTTGGGGACGGTCCTTTCCTGCCGGCAGCTTGGGACAGTCCTTAATAGTCATTGGGGACGTTCTTAAACGACTAGTCAAACAAGAACGTCCCCAATGACTACTCATTTAAGTCTGTCCCCAATGACTGCACAATGGCTGGGAAGGCGCATCCCACACCGACGCATTGCCTTCGGGCCCTTTCCCCAGGCTCTCCATAGCTCAGCTGGACTCCCCGCAACCTGTTCCGAGTTGGCGGAACGAGCGCGACGTGGAGTGTCATTCTTTACCGCGTTAGACTAGACGCAGGGAAAGGAGGAGGACATGGATGCTCGCGTCAAGCAGCTTGTAAATATGATCGAGGACGCTCAGCCTGTCGCTGTCGCGGTACTTGCCAAGCGTCTCGAGGTAAGCGAGCGCGCCGTGAGAAACTATATCCATCGCGCAAACGACAACCTTGCAGGGGTTGCACGCATCGTTGGCAGCAAGGGGCAGTATCGTATCGATGTTGCACGTGCAGATGAGCTTGCTCGCTTGCTAGACGGTGCGGCTCTGGCCCATCCGGGCATTCCTGATACGCGCGACGGCCGTGTGTCCTTCCTTCTTAACGACCTCCTAATGCGGTCCCAGTGGGTGACGATTGAGGAGTATGCGGATTTACTCTACGTTTCGGCGCGGACTCTGTCCAATGACATGCGTCTGGTAGAGCAGAAACTCGCCCAATTTGACTTAACGCTTGAAAAGCGCCCACGCTACGGAATCCGCGTTGCGGGCGGGGAGTCGCAACGGCGCCTGTGCCTGGCCTCGCTGGTGAGGCCCGTGTTGCCCGACACCGACGATGCAAAGCTCGCCGAGCACCTGCGGTCCATCGCCGCATGTGTGGACGATGCTCTGACGGCCTCGCCCGTCACGGTGAGCTCGCTGGCATCCCGCAATCTCATCATGCATCTTTACATCGCTCTTGGCCGCATCGAGCAGGGCTGCTATGTCCCAGCTGCAGAATCGGACGTTCAAAAACTGGAGGGAACGCGCGAATACGCCGCGGCTTTCCAGATTGCCGCAAACATCAAGGATGCCCTGGGCGTGAGCATGCCCCGAGAAGAGGTTGCCTTTATCGCAATCCATTTGCTCGGCAGGGGCACGGGCGTGCCCGAGAAGGGCTCTGCCGTTATCTCGGACGAGATGTGGGAGATTGCTTCCGAGATGGTACGTACGGTCAACGATGAGTTTAGGTTTGACTTTAGCAGCGATCTTGAACTTCGCATGAACCTTGCTCGGCATATTGGCCCTCTGGGTTATCGCCTTGAATATCACATGCATATGGAT